>JACCQZ010000099.1 GCA_013813875.1 Gemmatimonadales bacterium
GGGCGGAGGGACGGGCGTCGGTGGAGGTAACGGTGGCGTCGGGGGAGGTAACGGTGGCGGTGGCGGTGGCGGCGGCGGCGGCGGCGGCGGCGTGGCTGGGGCCGGTGGTGGTGCCAACTCCGCCGGAGGCTCCGCGGTTGCAGTCGGCGCGGCAGCCGGCATCGGGACCGGCGCCTGGACCGGCTGCTGCCCCTGGCGGTGCACCGCGAATACCGCGCTGCAAACGCCGCAACGGGCCCGTACGCCGGCCTCGGGCACCTTGGCCGGGTCAACCCGGTAGACGGTGGCGCAATTGGGACAGGTGACGTTCATCTGGTTGTCCTCGACGGGCAAACCCTAGGTTTCTCTGAAGGCCGAGCCCGGGCGCTCCTCGCCGTTGGCGCCCTGCCGGCGGTCTACCACGAACACCGAGCCCGGCAGCGTCTTGGCGTAGCTCTTCATCTCGGTGGCAAGCTCGCTCACCTGAGCCGGATGCGCAAACCTTCGGTGGCGGTTGGTCACGATGCCGATGGAGAGCGTCATCAGGGGAACCCGGTGCAGCTGGCCGCGGCGGTCTTTGCCGAAGAAATACCCCGCCCGGCGGTCCTGCTCGTTGTACTGCAGCGGGATCAGGGTGTCGAAGACATCCAGAATTTCACCGCACACCGGGCTGATGTCGCCGGATGGAATGACGAAGATGAAGTCGTCTCCGCCGATGTGCCCGACGAACCCGCGGGCGCCCAACAGACCTTTGACGACATCGTGGAGAATGCGCGACAGCAGGTAGATGACCCGGTCTCCGTCGTAGTAGCTGTACCGGTCGTTGAATTCCTTGAAGTGATCCAGATCGGCATAGCAGACGGCGAACTCAGGACTCGACTCCAGGCGGCGGCGGATTTCGCGCTCGATCTCGGTGGTGCCGGGCAGCCTGGTAGACGGATGCACTGAGACATCCCGCTCGGTGCGCACCAGCATGGCGTCGAGGCGCGAGCGCTGCTCGGCCGGGGAGAACAGGCTGCTGATCACCTCGTCCGCGCCGGCCGAGAACCAGGCCTGCACCTGCTCGGGATGGTGCTCGGCGGCGAGTGCGGTGACCGGCACGATGGCGGTAAAGGCGTCGCTCTTGAGCCGGCGCACCAGGCTCACGCCCTCGGTCCGGGCGCTGCTGCCGTCCACGAACAGCAGACAGGGATGCCCCCGCAGGACGATCGCCTCGACCTCGTCCGGCCGGCTGAACACCAGGAGGGGAAATGAATTGGCGGCGGCCCACTGGCGCACCAGGGCCGGTACCGGGCAACCGTCCGGCGAAAAGAAGAGAATCGTCGGGCGAGTCCGCACCCATAGCCTCTCGTGAGAAATTATCGCAAGCTAGCGCGGGGACGGGTCGCGGCCAAGTCAACTCAGGAAGAATGCCGCTGCCGCCACCATGCCGTAGACGGCCAGCAACTGGGCTCCCTCGAACCAGTGCGACTCACCATCGAGGGTGATGATCGCGGTCACGAAGGTCGCCATCCCCAGCGCCAGAACCTCGAAGGGCGTGAACACCAGATTCATGTCCTGGCCCATGAGGAGACTGGCGAAGACCAGCACCGGTGCCACCAGCAGCGCAATCTGGGTGCTGGATCCGAGGGCAATCTGGAGGCCGAGGTCAATCTGTCCCTTGCGCGAGAGAACGACCGCCGCCGCATGCTCCGCGGCGTTGCCGATGATCGGTATGACGATGAGCCCGAGGAATACCGGAGAAAGCCCCAGCGCCTCGGTGGCCTCGGTGGCGGCATGGACCAGGAGCTCGGACTCGATGGCGACCCCTACCGTGGCGGCGCCCAGGATGGCCACTGCCTTCCCCACCCCCCAGACGGGACCTTCCATGGGATGAGGATCTCCCCCGAAAAGTTGCCGGTGAGTCTTGAGGGTGAACAGGAGCGACAGCCCGTAGGTGACCAGCAGGATCACCGATACCGCTTCCGACATTCGGAGCTCGCTCAGCCGGGCGGCGTCCTCCGGGTGGATGGCGTGATACAGCGCCGGAAAGACCAGGGCGACGACGGCCAGGGCCAGCATGCCCGAGCTCATCCCCATGTTGGTGCGATTGAACCGCAGTTGGGGCCGGTTCAGTCCTCCGGCGATGAGCGCCAGTCCCATGATCAGCAGCAGATTGCCAAGGATGCTGCCGGTGATGGAGAGCTTGACCAGCTCGACCAGTCCGGCTCGCAGCGCCACCAGGGCGATGATCAGCTCGGCGGCGTTGCCGAAGGTGGCATTGAGCAGCCCGCCGATGGTGGGGCCGGTCCGGTGCGCCAGGTGCTCGGTGGCCTCTCCCATGTAGGCGGCCAGGGGAAGTACACCCAGACATGCGGCGATGAATACCCACACCGCCGGAGCGTGGAGCAGGTAGCCAAGCACCATGCTCAGCGGGACCGCGAGCAGGAGTACCAGCCTCCAGCGGGGCCCGCCTCGCCGGACAGGCGGGGTATCTACGGGGGCGTTCAGAGGGGCTTGGCTTCGTCAATCAGCATGATCGGGATGCCGTCCTCGACCGGATAGATCAACCGGCAGGCGTGGCAGACGAGCACCTCGGGCGAGGTCCGATATTCCAGGTCACCCTTGCACTTGGGGCACACCAGGATCTCGAGCAGCTCGGGGGCCAGAGTCATGCGGACCTCGATGGATAATGGAAGGCGTCGCTCAGGTGCCTGAGAGCTGCGGGCTCGTCTCGGGGAACCCGAATCGAGCCAGCGCCGAGGGGTTTTTCCGCCAGTTGGGGAGCGCCTTGACCCAGAGGTCGAGGTAGACCGGCGTACCGATCAGCTCTTCCAATCGGGCCCGGGCCTGGGCTCCCAGCGCTTTGATCGTCTGCCCGCCTCGCCCGATCACGATGCCTTTCTGGGACTCACGCTCGACGAAAAGGTTGACCCGAATGTACACGGGCCTTTCGCTTTCGCGAAACTCCTCCACCTCGGCGGTGAACGCATAGGGAAGCTCATCCCCCAACAGCTCGAAGGCGGCCTCACGGAGGTACTCGACCACAAAGAAGCGGACCGGCTGAACTCCCAGGTCCTCGGGATCGTACTCGAAGTCGCGCTCGGGGAGCGCGGGGCGGATCCGGTCGAGCAGCCGCTCGATTCCGTCGTCCCCCCGAGCCGCGACCACCAGCGCCTCCCGCTCGAGCTCCGCCCTTCGGGTGGCGGAGAGAAGGTCTCCCTTGGTGTAGACCACGAGCACCGGGGCGGCGGGCGGCTGAGGAAGTCCCGCCAGACGCTCGAACGGCGGGGCCGGCGCGTCGGGAGCCGGGTGCAGATGGAGCACCAGGTCCATCCGGCGGATCGCCTCCAAGGCCAGCTCCCGCATTCGTGACTGCAGCAGGTAGCCGGGCTCGAGCAAGCCGGGGAGGTCGTGGAAGATGAACTGGGTGTCGGCATCGGTGCGCAACCCGGTGACCGGAAGCCGGGTGGCCTGGGCTTTAGGGCTTACGATTGCCAGGTGCTGCCCGACGAGGGCATTGAGCAGCGACGACTTGCCGACATTGGGAGCGCCGGCCAACGCGATGTGGCCGCAGCGATGCATGGGGCAAGATAACCGGCGCAGAGGGCGGAGCGGGAGGGTACGATGAAGCCCCTAGCGCTCGCTCGCCCCCGGTGGCCCGGAGCACGGGTAACCTGGGCCAGGGCCTCCCACATCGCGGCCTCACAGAGACTCTCGTGGGATACCGCCACGTCCCGGGCAGCATCCGCGCTGGTCTGGTCCTCGGCCCTCAGCTGCTCGCGAAGCGTCAGCGAGCGCCCGAGCGTAGTCAACGCGGCATCGTGGCGGCCGTCGAGCTTGAGCATGGCCCCGAGCCGCTTCTCCGGCTGCACATCGGCCAGATCCGGGTAGCGGTCCATGGGCCGAGGTTTGAAACGCAAAAGCCCGGCATCCGAAAGGATGCCGGGCTTTGCTTAAGAAAAGGCTGGCGACGGCCTACTCTCCCACCATCTCGCGATGGCAGTACCATCGGCGCTGCAGGGCTTAACTGCCGTGTTCGGTATGGGAACGGGTGTGGCCCCTGCGCGCTAGTCGTCAGCCAAAAAAACTGGTTGCAAGTTCAAAGTGTGAAAGTGTGAAAGTTTGGAGACTTTCGACTTTCGGCTTTCAACTTGCAACTCTAGTTGATGCCTGGATGGTCTCGATGCGAAGAGAGAGAGATCAAACTTCACGGGCGATTAGTAGCGCTCGACTGAAGAGGTTGCCCTCCGTACATCTGCGCCCTATCAACCTGGTAGTCTCCCAGGGCCCTTCAGGGAGCTTACGCTCCAGGAGTGTTCATC
>JACCQZ010000163.1 GCA_013813875.1 Gemmatimonadales bacterium
GCGGTGGCGGCGTGCCCGGCGCCGATGTTGGCCACCTCACGCAAGGCGTCGAGCTGAAGCTCCTTGAGGTCCCGCAAGTCTTCCATGCCTCCTCCTACAGAAGCGCTGCGGCGTCGAGAATGAGGGCCGGCGCACCGTCGGCGAGAATCGTCGCCCCGCCCACGAAGGGCGGCATGCCGCGCGGCGCGTCGAACGGCTCCACCACGATGTCCTGCTGTCCCATGAGAGCGTCCACCACCAGCGCGGTGCGCCGGTCGCCGACTTCGAGGATGATCGTCGGCCGTCTCGGAGGCGCCGGACCGGCCGCGCCGGCGACGAGATGGCGCAGGTGAACCGTCGGTATCACCCGGTCCCGCACCAGCAGCGCCTCGCGACTCCGCACCGAGGTGACCGCCCCGGGGTCGAACTCCACCGTCTCGGCCACGTAGGCCAGCGGCACCGCGTAGCGCTCGTTGCCGGCCACCGCCAGCAGCGCCCGGACGATGGCGAGGGTGAGCGGCACCCGAATGGTGAAGGTGGTGCCCCGCCCCACTTCGCTCTTGACGTCCAGCGTTCCACCCAGCGCCCGCACCCGGGTCATGACGGCGTCCACTCCGACGCCGCGTCCCGATACGCCGCTCACCGCCTCCGCGGTACTGAACCCCGGACGCGCGAGCACCCGCAGAAGAAGGTCGTCGGTGAGCGTCTCGACGGAAGCATCGGCCATCTCTTCCCGCCGCGCCTTGGCCAGGATGGCCGCCCGGTCAATGCCCCGCCCGTCATCGCTCACCCGGAGCGCGACACTGTTTCGCTCCCGGCTGGCCGAGAGCAGAATGCGGCCCTCCGCCGGCTTCCCCGAGGCGGTGCGGCGCTCAGGCGTCTCGATGCCGTGATCGGCGGCATTGCGGATCAGGTGCAGCAACGGCTCACCGATCTCGTCGAGAATCGAGCGATCGAGCTCGATCTCTTCGCCTTCCATGTCGAACCGGATGCGCTTGCCGAGATCGCGGGCGACGTCGCGCAGCAGACGGGGAAAGCGGTCGAACACCTCGCCCACCGGCGCCATGCGGGCCGCGATGACCTCGCCCTGCATTCCCGACACCAGCCGGGCAATCCGGTCGCTCAACTCCTCGAACAGCGGGTCCTGCGCGGCGGCGGCGAGAACGATCAGGCGGTTCTTGGCCACGACCAGCTCGCCGACCTGCTTCATCAGTGCGTCCAACCGCCCCAGGTCCACCCGGATCTGGCGGCCGCGGATGCCGATGGCGGCCTCGGCCGGAGAGGTCTGCTCGAAGCGGATCGCTTCCACGTCGCCCGCGGTACACAGCGCCGCGGCCACCTCATCGTCGGAGGCTTCACTCTCCAGGCGGAACGAGAACCGTCCGTCGAAGTCCTCGCGCTCGAGTTGTGCCGCGGGTGGGCGGAGCGCCGTGACCCGTCCCATTGCCTCCGCCCGCCGCAACACCAGCGAGGCCCGGGCTCCCCGCATCAGCGCGCCGGAGCGGATCGTCACCTGGACCGGGCGGGTCTGGTTGGCGCTCGGCGCGATGGCGCCGGGACGTTGGTCGCCCACCGTGGCGCCTGCCGCCGTATCTATTTCGCTGCCGAGCACTTCATCCGCGGGCGGCTCGCTGCCGGTGCCGGCGCCCTCGATCGCCCGCCCCAGCGCATCCACCGCGCGAAACAGCAGTTGGAAGGTCTCCGGTCGGGGGGCCGCGCGGCCGTGCCGTAGAGCGTCCAGCAGGTTCTCGGTGCGGTGCGAGAGATCGGCCACCCCGGTGAATCCCATGGTGGCCGCCATGCCCTTGATCGTATGGATGGAGCGAAACAGTCCACCGACCGGCTCGACCGCGCCCGGGTCCCGCTCCCATTCCAGCAGGAGCTGATTGCAGGCGCTGACGTGCTCCCGACTCTCGGCCAGAAACAGAGCGGCGTACTTCGAGACGTCCACGGTCAACCCAGGACGCGCTGCACTGCCTCGAGCACTCGAGATGGCTGGAACGGTTTGACCACGAAATCTTTGGCCCCCGCCTGAATGGCCTCGACCACCAGCGCCTGCTGGCCCATGGCGCTGCACATCAGAATCTTGGCCTCGGGGTCGGTCTTGCAGATCTCTCGCACCGCCTCGATCCCGCCCATGTCGGGCATGACGATGTCCATCGTCACCAGATCGGGTTTGAGCTGATGATACTTCTCCACCGCCTGTACGCCCGACTCGGCCTCGCCCACCACCTGAAACCCGGCCTGGGCCAGAATGTCGCTGATCATGGTGCGCATGAAGATGGCGTCATCACAAACGAGAACGGTGTGCGACACGGCATCCTCCAGGCAGGTGAGCGACGGGCGGGCTACGGAAGCGAAACGGGTCCCAGGGTCAGAGATTCATTGCTGGTCCGGACAGCTACACCTTCGACTCGGACGCTACGGTAACTGGCCGTCCGCTCCGATGATCGGCGCGAACAGCGCCTCTACGTCGAGAAGAATGAAAGGCTGGTCGCCGCGGAGCCCGACCGCGCGCACCAGCCGCGGATCCACCCCGGGGAGGTCGGCGCGTTGTGCCACGGAGTGCGCGGGCACCTCGAGGAAGTCGAGGACCTGCCCTACCGCCAGCCCGTACCGGCGTCCGCCGACATCCAGCAGCACGATGGCGCCCTCGTCGTCGGCGCGCCGCTCCTGGTGCAGGAGGACGTGGCCGTCGAGTACGGTGAGCAGGGAGCCGCGAACATTGACCAGACCTTCAATGGCCTCCGAGACCCCGGGAATCCGGGTGGCAGGCAGGCGCGGCAGTATCTCCCGCACGATCCCTGCCGGGGCCGCGCAAATTAGCGCACCGATCCGAAAGATGACGGAGTGCAACGTAGGAGAATCAGGCATCTCTATTGAAGAACGCAAGATAGCTCAGGGGTTCGGAGCGAGCAACAAGATCCTGGCCACCCGCGGCAAGCAGTGCCGGGCCCAGATCAGGGGGTAATTCGGAGTGTAAATCGAGCGGAGCGCCGGTCACGGGATGGCGGAATGCCAGACCGGCCGCGTGAAGCGCCTGCCTCGGAGCGGCTCGCTCGAGGGCCTCGGCTTCCCGTCGCGCCGCGCCCGAAATCCGCCGGCTCCCTCCGCCGCCGTAGACCGGGTCCCCCACGATCGGGTGGCCGATGTGCTCCAGATGCACCCGGATCTGGTGGGTGCGGCCGGTGTGCAGCTCCAGTCGGAGCAGCTCGGCCACCTCGAAACGCGCCACCACGTAGGCGTCGGTTCGCGCGGAGCGGCCCGCCGGAGAGATGGTCATGCGCTTGCGGTCGGAGGGGTGCCGGGCGAGCGGAGCATCAATCACGGTGGGGCTGCTGTCCAGGTGACCCCAGGTGAGCGCGGCGTAGGTTCGCCGTACCCGGCGGGCGGCGATGGCGGCGCCGAGCCGCCGGTGGGCCAGATCGGTCTTGGCGACGACCATGAGCCCGGAGGTGTCCCGGTCCAGCCGGTGCACGATACCAGGACGCCCCTCCGCACCGCCGGAAAGCGTGGTGCCCCGGGCTACCAGCGCGTTCACCAGGGTGTCGTTCCAGTGGCCCGGCGCGGGATGCACCACCAGTCCGGCGGGTTTGTCAATGACGGCGAGGTGCTCGTCCTCGTACACCAGGGTGAGCGCAATGGCGGCGGGCTGCAGGGTGCGGGGCGGCTCGTGCTCGGGAAGCCGGACGGTAACCCGCTCGCCGCGGGAGAGGAATCGGGAGGCGCGGGCGGGCTTGCCGTCAACTGTTACCGCCTTGTCGGCGAGGAGCCGGGCGGCCTGCGTGCGGGAGAGGCCGAGCTGGTCGGCGAGGAAGCGGTCGAGTCGTTCGGTGGTGGCGGCGGCGACGAAGAATTCGATCTCGTTCGCCGGCGTCATGCCGCCGAGGCCGACTCCGCCTCAGCTCGTTGGGCATCCTCCCGCCACATGGAGATCACCAGCGCGATGGCGCCGCAGCTGACCGCGATGTCGGCCACGTTGAAAGTGGGCCAGCGCAGCGCGCCGATGCCCACGTCCAGGAAATCCACTACCCCGCGCGGGCTGCGCACGCGGTCAATCAGATTGCCCGCCGCGCCCCCCGCCACCAGGCCGAGCGCCAGTTGGCGGAACCAGTCGCCGGCCGGGCTGGTGCGGGACATCCGCGCCAGCACGAACACCGCCACCAGCGCCACCGTGAAGAAGATCCAGCGGGAGTAGGGACCCAGGTGCAGGCCGAAGGCCGCTCCCTGGTTGTACACCAGTCGGAGCTGGAACCAGTCGCCGAAGATCGAGATTCCCGGCGTGCGGAGCAGAGTGCCCTCGGCGATGATCTTGGTGATCAGGTCGAGCACCACCGTGATGACCGCCGCCGCCCAGAACACCCGGCGTTCGGCACCGGGTGCCGTGAGCTCAGCGGCGTTTTCCATCTTCCTCTTTCTCTTTGCACGTGATGCAGAGACGGGCGTGCGGCAGCGCATCGAGCCGCTCGAAGTTGATCTCTTGCCCGCACTGGTGGCAGTGCCCGAACTTATCGGGAGTGCCATAGAGCCGCCGGAGCGCCTCGTTCACGTGCCAGAGATATCGCCCCTCCTGAGAGGCGAAGAGGAATTGCTTTTCCCGCTCCATGGCGTCGGTGCCCTGATCGGCCATGTGGAACGAATAAGAAGAGAGATCGCCGTCGGAGGACTGCAGGCTGGTGTTGAAGGACTCGTCGTAATACCCGAGCTCCTTCATCACGCGGGCGCGCTCCTCCATCAGGCGCTTTTCCATATGACTGAGCTGTTTCTTGTTCATCACCGATCCATGGGTTGGGGGCCGATGCCATCCCGGCCGTCCATGTGACGTTGCACTCCCACCACCACCCCGTAACCATCTATGTCCACCTGCTGCTCCAGGTCCGGCGCCGGGGCACGCTGCCCCACTTCCAGCCGCCGGGCCAGGGTCTCGCCGCGGATGAAATCGGCATGCTCCCGGATCATGTCGAGCACCGTCGCGTCACCGGAGATCCAGAGCGTGATCCGGTCGGTGTAGACGTATCCGGCCTCCTTCCGCAGCCGCTGAACCCGGCTCACCACCTCCCGCGCCGCCCCCTCGCGGCGCAACTCGGGGGTAAGCTGGGGGTCGAGCGCGGCGACAAAAGGCCCGTCACTGGCCACCAGCCAATCGCTGGCCACCTCCCGCTCCACCACGACGTCCTCGGGGAGGTAGGTGGCCGGCTCGCCTTCCACCTGGAGGGTGGCCGCCACCCCCTGCTCCAGGTCGCGCAGCTGCTCGGGCGCGAGCCCCGCGGCGGCGGCCGCCACCACCGGCGTGCGCTTGCCGTAGCGCTTGCCGAGCGAGCGAAAGTTCGGCTTGGGACGCAGCCGCACCAGCTCGGTGTCGGAGGCCACCACCTCGACGGCCCTCACGTTGGTTTCCTGAGACAGGAGCTCCAGCAGCCGATCAAACAGCGGACCGCGAACGCCGGAGGGAACCACCACCTGCATCCGCGCCAGCGGCTGCCGCACCTGAATTCCCCGCTCCTGCCGCGCCGAATGTGCCAGGGAAGCGAGACGGCGCACCGCGTCCATCGCCGTCTCCAGCTTCTCGTCGCGGCGACCTCTGGAAAGAGGGAACCGGGCCAGGTGAACGGAGGTTCCCCCGAGCGCGCGGTGAATCCAGTCGCTGGCGAACGGGGCGGCCGGCGCCAGCAGCCGGCTGACCCCTACGAGCGCCTCGTGCAGCGTCGCCAGCGCCGCGGGGTCGGCGCTGCTGTCGGGGGCCCAGAAGCGGGCGCGGTTGAGGCGGACGTACCATTGCGAGAGGTCGGCAACCACGAAGTCCATGATCGCCCGCACCCCCGCCGTGACGTCATAGCCGGACCAGGCGGCCCCGACGGCATCCGTCGTGGCGTCCAGCCGGCTGAGGAGCCAGCGGTCCGCCTGGGTGCGCTCATCGAGGGGAGGCGCGTCCGCCGGGTTCCACGAGCCGACGTAGTCGGAGAAGAACTTGTAGCTGTTCTTGAGTGCGTTGAAGAACTTGCCCGCCGCTTCCGGGATGGCCCGCTGGTCGAACCGCTTGGGCAGCCACACCTGGCTGGACGAGAGCAGGTAGAGCCGGACGGTGTCGGCCCCGAACTTCTCGATGACTTCACCAGGATTTACCACGTTGCCCCGGCTCTTCGACATCTTCTGGCCGTCGGCGTCGAGCACCAGCTCGTTGACGATGACGTTGCGATACGCCGGGCTGTCGAACGCCGCGGTGGCGATGGCGAGCAGCGAGTAGAACCACCCGCGCGTCTGATCCACACCCTCGCAGATGAAGTCGGCCGGAAAGTGGGCCGCGAAATCCTCGGCGTGCTCGAACGGATAGTGCCATTGGGCGTAGGGCATGGCGCCGGAATCGAACCAGGTGTCAATGACCTCCGGCGCACGCCGCATGGCGCCGCCGCAGCGACAGCTCCAGCTATAGCCGTCAATGAAAGGCTTATGCGGATCGAAGTCGGCGGGCAGCGGCCGTCCCCAGCGCTCGGCCAGACGGGCGTAGCTGTCAACGACCTCGACATGGCCGGGATCGCTCTCGCAGACCCAGACCGGGAGCGGGGTGCCCCAGTACCGGTCGCGCGAGAGCGCCCAGTCCACGTTGTTCTCCAGCCACTCCCCGAAGCGGCCGGCGCCCACCTCGGGCGGATGCCAGTCCACCCGCTGGTTGAGCTCGAGCATGCCTGACTTGACCGCCGTCGTGCGCACGAACCAGGAGTCTCGCGCGTAGTAGATCAGCGGACTGGAGCAGCGCCAGCAGTGGGGATAGGTGTGGGTATGCGGCTCGGTGAGATGCCAGCGGCCGTCCTGTTTGAGCCGCTGGATGATGAGGTCGTTGGTCTCCCGGGCGGTGACCAGCCGGCCTTCGATTTCGGGCCACTCGGTACCGGTGAAGGTGCCGTCGCCCGCCACCGGACGCACCAATGCCAATCCGTGCTCCGCGCCGGCCTGGAAGTCGTCGGCCCCGAAGGCCGGTGCCATGTGGACCAGGCCGGAGCCGTCCTCCGCCGTGACGAAGCTGCCGCCGACCACCACGCGGGATACGCGGTCGTCCGGCAGCGGCACCACCTCCAGCGGACGCCGGTAGCGCAGTCCGATGAGATCGTGTCCCGGGAAGGTCCGCAGCGCTCCCAGCGCGGCAAAGGTAGGCGCGCCCTTGCCGCTGGCGCTCGGCAGCGAGGCGCGTGCCGTCGCCAGGATGATTCGCCGGTTGCCCACCGCGTACTCGCCGTACTCCAGAGCGGGGTTGACCGCCGCCGCGACGTTGGCCAGCAGGGTCCACGGCGTGGTGGTCCAGATGAGCAGCTGCCGCTCGGGATCGTCCTCCAGCGGAAAGGTCAGGTAGACCGAGTTGGTGGTGACCGTCTCGTAGCCGAGGGCGAGCTCGTGGCTGGAGAGCACGGTGCCGCATCGCGGACAATAGGGAAGAACCCGGTGCCCGCGGTACAGCAGATCCCGCGCGTGCAGCCGGCCGAGCAGCCACCAGACCGTCTCGATGTAATCGTTGCTGCAGGTGACGTAGGGGTGCTCGTAGTCCAGCCAGTAGCCGATCCGGTCGGAGAGGGTTTCCCACTCCGACTGGTACTTGAAGACGCTCTTGCGGGCCCGGGCGTTGAACTCGGCCACCCCGAAGCGCTCGATGTCCTTCTTGCCGTTGAGCTGCAGCTCCTTCTCGACCTCGATCTCGACCGGCAGCCCATGGGTATCCCACCCGGCGATCCGGGTGACCGACTCACCCTGCATGGCGTGGTAGCGGCAGATCAGGTCCTTGATGGTCCGGGAAAAGACGTGGTGGATTCCCGGACGCCCGTTGGCCGTGGGAGGGCCCTCGTAAAAGACGAACGGCTTCCCTTCGCGGCCGGCCTGGAGGGTCTGCCGAAACAACTCTTCGCTCTTCCAGAGCGCGAGCTGCCGGCGCTCCATTTCGTCGGCGCCGAGATCGGGCCAGGCGGGGAACGACATTACGGCAGCCGCTCCACCAGCGCCTCGATGAGGCGGGTGAGCTGCGGCTCGGCTCGTCCCGCCGTCTCGATGATGCGGCCGATGTCCGCCGGCTCGAGCGCGTCGGGGAGACACTGGTCGGTGATGATGGAGATGCCCACGGTCCGCATTCCCTGGTGAACCGCCACGATCACTTCGGGAACGGTGGACATCCCCACCACGTCGGCGCCGATCGCGCGGAGCATGCGGTACTCGGCCCTGGTCTCCAGGTTGGGCCCGGGCACTGCGGCGTAGACACCCTCGCGGAGCACGATGCCGAGCTCCAGCGCCACGGCGTGGGCCAGCCGGCGGAGGACGGGATCGTACGGCGCCGACATGTCGGGAAAGCGAGGGCCCAGCCGTTCGTCGTTGGCGCCCACCAGGGGATTGTCACCCAGCAGGTTGATGTGGTCGCTGAGCAGCACCAGGTCGCCGGGGGCCCAGAGCGGATTCATCCCGCCACAGGCGTTGGAGACGACCAGCGTCCGCGCGCCGAGCGCGCTCATCACCCGCACCGGAAAGGTGACCTGCTGGAGGTCGTATCCCTCGTAGCGGTGGAACCGTCCCTGCATGGCAACGACCGGCCGGCCTCCCAGGCGTCCGACCAGGAGCTTGCCCGCGTGGGTCTCCACCGTGGAGAGCGGGAAGCCGGGGATGGTCTGGTAGGGAATCTCGGCGTCCACCGTTATCTGCCGGGCCAGCCCGCCCAGGCCGGTGCCGAGTATGATGCCCACCTCGGGACCGAACTCGGTCCGGGACCGCACCACGGCGGCGGCCTCCTGCACCCGGTCGAAGAGCAGCGCCGGCGCACTCATTCAGCGCCTCCGGCCATAGCTCCGGGATAGGGGCGCACCGGGAGCTGCAAGGCGTCAACCTCGCCCATATGCCGCTCGAGCAACGCCCGGAAGCTGGCGATGTACGCCGTGAACTGCCGGGCCGCGCTGTCCGCCCGCTCCCGCACCAGCTCCTCTTCTCTCCGCGCCCGTTCCACGATCCGTTCCGCCTCCACTCTGGCTTCGCGCAGCACCAGCTCCGCCTGTCGTTCCGCCTGCTCCCGGCTGTCCACCCGCAGCTGCTGCGCCGCGACCAGCGCTTCGTTCATGGCCCGCTCGCGCTCCCGGAACGCCTTGAGCTGCTCCTGCGCGCTGCGCAGGCGCTCCTCGTGCTGACCTTTGTCGCGAAGCAGCCGCTCCAGCTCTTCCGAGACGCGGCGCATGAACTCGTCCACCTGCCGCTGGTCGTAACCCCTGAGGGTGCGGGCGAACTGCTGGGTGCGCAGGTCGAGCGGGGTGAGTCGAAAGGCGTCGTCGCTCATTGGGTCCGCTCGCCGAAGAGCACGGTGCCCAGGCGGATCATGGTGGCGCCCTCTTCCACCGCCACCGGATAGTCGGCCGACATCCCCATGGAGAGCTCGGGAAGGCGGTGACCGCTCAGCTCGGCGGCCTCGCGCAGCTCCCGCAGCCGGCGAAAAGCCCGGCGCTGCTCGGCGGTGTCGTCGGTGAAGGCGCTCATGGTCATCAGCCCGCAGACCTCCAGGGATTGGAGCGGCGCAAGTGCGTCGAGCAGTGCCGGCAGCTCCCCGGGTGCCACCCCGCCCTTCTGCGCTTCATCGGAACAGTTGACCTGCACCAGCACCGGCTGGCGCGCTCCGAGAGCCATGCGCCGGTCCAGCTCGGTAGCCAGGTCGGCCCGATCCACCGAGTGGATCAGGGCGAAGCGGCCGGCGGCGTGGCGGGCCTTGTTCCGCTGCAGGCCGCCGATCAGGTGCCACTGCACGGCGAGGTCGGGCAGCGCCTCCTGCTTGGGAAGCGCTTCCTGCACTCGATTCTCGCCTACATCGCTCAACCCCGCGGAAACCGCGGCGGCGACGGCCTCGGGCCCGTGGGTCTTGGTGACCGCCACTATGCAAACAGGATGGGTCCACCCGCCGGATGCCTGGCAGCGGGCCACGGTCTCACGTACCTGGGCCACGCGACCGGGGAGAGCCGGGAATTCCATAGCCTTGAAATTTACCGTGGTGAGGGCGCTTGTTGTAGGGATGGGGCTGGCTTTTCACCACAGAGGCACAGAGAACACGGAGGTGACAGAGAACCGCCGGGGTCGACAGCACACCCCCCAAATTCTCTCTGTGTGTCCTCCGTGCCTCTGTGGTGAAAAGGCGGGCCCGGATTCCGCAGCTACTCCTGCAGCGTTACGCTGTCCGGCGCCGGCGGGGGCTCCTGCAACAACCCCAGGAGTGCCGCGCGCAGCTCCGGGTTGGGCGACAGCTTGTCGGCGCGTACCAGGGCCTGCTCCATCTTCTCGCGGTTGGCGCGGTCCTGGTAGGCGTAGACCAGTTGCACGTGGGGAAGAGCCAGGCTGGCGGCTACGCCGGCGCTGGTGGTCTCGAGTCCTTCGGCACCCTCCTCCAGCAGGCCGGCGTAGCGGTAAGTCTGGTACAGCAGGCGCTCGGTGGTCCTCAGGTCCAGGGGCACTCCGGCCAGGCGCCGGAGATCCAGGTCGGCGCGGGTGGTGTCGGGGCTGGAGGTCTGCAGCTCGAACCCGAGCCCCTTCTGGACCACATACTCGCCCAGGCCGGCGAAGCTGCGGCCCGCCGTGATGGCCCACACGATCGGGCGCCGTCCCACGTTGCTCTGCACCACGCCCAGCGACATGATCTCGTTGGGATAGAGCACCGCGCCTTGCCGCAGGGTGCGGGTGAGCGGGCCGAGGGTGATGCGTTGCGGCTGCGAGACCAGGTAGCCGTTAAGCGCGGTCGAGATCGCGGCATCGTCGAGCCCGTGAAGCGGCCAGGTGGGGCGGGCCGGCACCGAGTCTCGCCAGATGGCGGGCAGGGCCTCGAGATCCACCGGCCGCACCGGATTATCGCGGAGCTGGCGCATGTACCAGTCGGTGTTGGCGAGAGCCAGGCACACCACCGTTACGTCCCGCCGGATCCCCGCCACCTCCTGGGCCCACCAGAGTGGAAAGGTGTCATTGTCGCCGTAGGTGAAGAGGATTCCGTACGGCGGCGCGCTGTTGAGCAGGTCGTAGGCAAAGTCGGCGGCGAGCCGCGCATCGGGCCCGTGGCGCCGGGAGGCGGCCTTCCAGTTGAGGGCCGGCGGGACCACGGCGAGCAGCAGCAGTGCCGGCGCCCATCGCAGGAGCCGGCCCCCCCGCCCCATGAGATCTCTGACCAGCGCCGCAAGCCCCAAGCCGCTCCAGATACCCCACACGATGAAGCTGACCACGAAGAAATAGTCCCGCTCCCTGACCTCGTGATCGCTCGGCTCCGGGTACCGCTCGTAGCCCAGACTGAAGCCCGGCCGGAAGTTCATGTAGCCGACCAGTCCCAGTCCCGTGATCAGGAAGAGCGTCAGCAGCAGCCACCAGGCGGCGCGATCGGAATGCCGCTGAGCCAACAGACCGCGGAAGCCAAGGGTGAACAGAAGGATGGTGACGACGGTGCGCAGCGGACCGGTGAGCGACCGGGCCCACTGCCAGTCGAAGTACTGGACATAGTTGAGCAGCTGCAGCCCCACCAGCGCCAGAGTGCGGCCCGGGTTGTCGGGGCCGTGCGGAATCGTGGGATCATCCAGCGGAGTGCGCGGCGGGTACTGCGCCCGCCGGATGACCGCGAGCAGCGCGTCGAGGGTGGCGGGCGCCGCCTCGTTGATGATCGGGTTCTGCGCCGAGCGGATATAGAGGAAGAGATAGGGCGTGAATCCCACCCCGGCGATGACCAGGGCCAACAGCGCGAACCCGCCGGCGCCGCCGGTAAACGCAAACGCCGCCGCCGCCAGGAAGCAGAGCGCGCCCACACCGGTGAGCGTCGTGCTCCCCAGGCCGGTGCCGATGAGGAGCGCCCACACACCGGCCACCACCGTCACCTCGGCCCATTCCCGCCGGCGGCGCAGCGGATCGGAGGCCGGTTCCAACCTCAGCGTCACCGCCAGGAACACGATGATCGCCGGCCCCGCGAGGAGAGCGAGGAGATGGGTGCCGATGGAGACGCCGGCCAGATACACCACCAGCAGCAGCGTGCGCGAGGCCCGCTCGGTTCCCCGTTGCCGCCGCCAGAGCAGCACCAGCCACGCCATCGCGGCGATGGTGAACGTGGCGACGGAGTACACTTCGGTCTCGTTGGAGTTCTGCCAGTTGGTGAAGGTGAACGCCCCCAGCAGCGCCGCCGCCCCCGCTCCGGCAATCCGAAGTATCCTCCCCGACTCCGGCTCCAGTCCCGCGGCCATGCCGCGCAGCGATTCGTGAGCCACCAGGAAGAAGAAGCCGGCGCCCGCCGCGCTGAAGAGCGCGCTCAGCAGATTGGTGCGGAAGGCGTACTCGCCGATAGGCACCGCCGCCGCCCACACGTGAGCGACGAGCACGAAGAGCGGCGTGCCCGGGGGGTGGGGGATCCCGAGCGTCTTCGCCGCCGCGATGAGCTCGCCGGCGTCCCAGAAGGTGACGGTGGGCGCGAGAGTGAGCAGGTAGCCGAGCAGCACCAGCGCGGCGACGCCGACCGCGGCCCGGTAGGGCGGCCGCGGCGATTCCAAATCAATCATGAGTGGGTGAGGGCGCGAGCGAGAGCGAGGGCTTCGCGGGTGGGAGCCACCGCGTGAACCCGGAAGAGCCGGGCGCCGCGCTCCCAGGCGAGCGCGCAAGCCGTGGCGGTGGCCCGGTCACGCTCCGCCAACGGCAGGTCGGTGACCGCGCCCAGAAAGCGTTTGCGCGAGGGACCGACCAGCACCGGCCGGCCCAGCGCCTGCAACGCGGCGAGCTGATCGAACAACATGATATTCTGCTCCACGGTCTTGGAGAACCCGAAGCCGGGATCAATGACCGTGGCGTCCGCCGCCACGCCGGCGTCCGAAGCGGCCAGAAGCGCCGAGCGCAGTTCCTCGAGCACCGCGCCGACCACCCCACCGGGGTACTCCGCATGGGTGTAGGAGGCCATCTCGAGGTTGCTGCCCCGCGAGTGCATCAGCACCACTCCCGCCTTGGCCGCCGCGACTACCGCCGGCATGGCGGGATCCAGCCGGAAGGCCGACACGTCGTTCACCACCGCGACCCCGGCCTCGAGCGCGGCTCGGGCCACACCCGACTTGACCGTGTCCACCGAGATCACCAGGTCGGGATGCGCCCGCGCCAGGGCGCTCACGGCCGGTATCACGCGCCGCACTTCCTCCTCCAGCGACACCTCCGCCGTCCGGCCCGGTCGGGTGGACTCGCCCCCTACGTCGAGCATGGCGGCGCCGGCCTCCAGCAATTCGTCGGCGTGGGCCAGCGCCGCGTCCGCGCCGATGAAGCGTCCGCCGTCGCTGAAGCTGTCCGGGGTGACGTTGAGAATTCCCACGATGAGCGGCCGGTCCAGCGGCATCAGCCCGCGCGCCGTGCGCCAGGCCGCCGCCGGCTCGGCCGGCAGCGCCAGCCCCACCTGCATGGCCGCCTCGGCGAGGGGCTCGGGCACCGTCCAGGGGCGGGCGAAGGCGCTGAGCCGGGAGCGGCTGCCCGCCAGAACCGCCCACGAGTCGCCGGTGAGAACTTCGAGGCCCAGCCCACCAGCAAACCGGACCAGAGCCTCGAGAGCGCCCTGGTCCAGTCCGGTCAGGTGGAAAGCGATCGGTTGTATGCCGCCCGCGGCTGCCGCCGCCAGTCCTTCTTCCCAACCGTGAGTCTGCAGCACCTCGCGCACCGCGCCCGGCGAGTGGAGCGCCAGCGGCGTGACGTTCACGCCCCGGCGGGTTCCGCCGGCGGCGCCCCGAGGATCGGTGCCCGAGCCGGCGAGACCCCCGGCTTGGCTGGAGTGGCCGGTTGCGCGGCTGCCGGATCGACCGGCGGCAGAGTCCGGGGCGGCAACGGCAGGTTCTTTACCAGCCGGTCGAGATCCTCGCGATCAATCGTCTCGCGGTCGAGCAGCGCCTGAGCGATCCGGTCGAGCAGCTCGCGGTTCCCGCTGATGATGATGGTGGCGCGCGCATACGCCTCGTCAATCAACCGCTTGACCTCGTCATCCACCATCTGAGCGGTGCGCTCGGAGATCTCCCGCCGCTGGGCGAACTCCCGCCCGAGGAAGATCTCCTGTTCCTTGTCGCCCACGGCGAGCGGGCCGATGAGCTCGCTCATCCCGAACTGGGTCACCATCCGGCGGGCCAGCCCGGTGGCGCGCTCGATGTCGTTCCCCGCCCCGGTGGTGACCTTGTCGGCGCCGAAGATGATCTCCTCCGCCACCCGGCCGCCGAAGAACATGGCCAGGCTGCCGATGAGCCAGTCCTTGCTGTAGTTGTGCCGGTCCACTTCGGGCAGCGACGCGGTGAGGCCGAGCGCGCGGCCGCGAGGCACGATGGTCACCTTGTGGACCGGATCGCTGCCCGGAATCTTGAGCGCCACGATGGCATGTCCTGCCTCGTGATAGGCGGTGAGCTTCCGCTCGTCCTCGGTGAGCACCAGACTGCGCCGCTCTACGCCGAGCATCACCTTGTCCTTGGCGTCCTCGAAGTCCTGCATGTCCACCAGCGTCTTGTTGCGCCGCGCCGCGAGCACCGCCGCCTCGTTGACCAGATTGGCCAGATCGGCTCCGGCCATCCCGGGCGTGCCCTTGGCGACGGTATCGAGCCGGACGTCGGAGGCCAGCGGGATCTTCCGGGTGTGTACCCGGAGAATTCCCTCTCGTCCGCGCACGTCGGGAGCGTCCACCACGATCTGGCGGTCGAAGCGCCCCGGCCGCAGCAGCGCGGGGTCGAGCACGTCGGGGCGGTTGGTGGCCGCCACCAGGATGACGCCGTCGTTCGACTCGAAGCCGTCCATCTCCACCAGGAGCTGATTGAGCGTCTGCTCCCGCTCGTCATGTCCCCCGCCGAGCCCGGCGCCGCGGTGCCGCCCGACGGCGTCTATCTCGTCAATGAAGATGATGCAGGGCGCGTGCGACTTGCCCTGCTCGAAGAGATCCCTTACCCGGCTGGCTCCCACACCCACGAACATCTCGACGAAGTCGG
The DNA here is from genome assembly GCA_013813875.1 of Gemmatimonadales bacterium. Lineage (GTDB taxonomy): Bacteria > Gemmatimonadota > Gemmatimonadetes > Gemmatimonadales > GWC2-71-9 > CAVVWJ01. The sequence goes on from JACCQZ010000163.1 coordinate 14,931, forward strand.
AGCCTGACATGGAGAAGAAGGGCCGGCCCGCCTCGCCCGCGACCGCCTTGGCGAGGAGCGTCTTGCCGGTGCCCGGAGGTCCCACCAGGAGCGCGCCCTTGGGCAGGCGGCCGCCCAGGCGGGTGAACTTCTGCGGGTCTTTGAGGAACTCGATGATCTCCTGCAGCTCCACCTTGGCCTCGTCCGCACCGGCCACGTCGGCAAAGGTGATCTTGGGCGTGTCGCCGGCGACGAGCTTGGCCTTGGACTTCCCGAAGGCGAACGCTCGGCTGCCGCCGGCCTGGAGTTGCCGGAGAAGAAAGAACCAGAGGCCGAGGATGACGATCCAGGGGAGTGCCGCGATGATGATGGCGGTGATCCCGCCCTTGGGCTCCTTGGCCAGGATCGGGACCCCGGCATCCTCCAGCCGCTTGATGAACACCTCACTGTTGGCGACGGGGAGGAGGACCTGGAAGCTCTTTGCGGTGCGACCCTCCTGGGTTACCGGTGTGCGGAAATCCCCCTCCAGCCGCTTGCCGTCATACACCTCGACCCGAGACACGTTACCTTGGTCGAGCTGGCGGCTGAATTCGGTGTAGGAGAATTCCTGGGTTGGATTGCGCTGCCGGCTCATCATCTGGAAGAGCGCCAGCGCGAGCAAGCCCACCAGCAGCCAGAGAGCCAGGTTCTTGCTCAGGTTGCCCCAGTTGGTGCGCGGGGGCCGGGTCGGAAGTCGGTCTGCCATTTATTCTAAGTCCGCAATGAACGGGAGATGTCGGTAGTTCTCGGCGTGGTCGAGCCCGTAGCCTACCAGGAACGCCGCCGGCGCCCGGAATCCGACGAAGCGGACCTCCGGGCGAGTGTCGGTAGCCAACTGCTTGTCGAGGAGGGCGCAGATGGAAAGGCTCTCCGGCCGGCGGGCGTCCAGCAGCGTCATCAGACGCTGCAGCGTCTTACCGGTATCAATAATATCCTCGACCAGTAGGATGTGTTTGCCTTCCAGCTGGGTTTCGGGATCGTAGAGAAGGCGCACGGTGCCGCTGGACACCTTTCCATTGCCATATGAGCTCGCCACCAGAAAGTCCACCTGAATCGGCCGCTCGATGGTGCGCACCAGGTCGCTCAGGAAGATGAAGCTTCCCTTGAGCAAACCCAGCACCAGCAACTCGCCCTCAGGGTAGGCCGCGGTGATTCTGGCGCCCAACTCCGCGACCTTGGCCGCAATAGTAGCCTCGTCGAAGACGATTGACTTGACCGCCTTCCCGCCGGTCCGGCGGAGGATGTCAGGCGTACTCAGCATCAATACGCAGAGCCTCCTTTCCTCCCGACGGGACGAGGGCGTCGGAACGGCAGACACCCGGGATCCAGACCACGGCATCGCTGGAGACCAGCACCGGCCAGTTTTCCCGCCGCCGGCGAGGCACTCTGGCTTCCTGAAAACACCGGACCAGAAGCCGCCGGCCCGCGCCGGCAAGGGGCCGCACCTTTTCGCCCGGCAGCCAACCCCGGATGGTAAGTGCATCGGGCTCGAACCAGGCGGTCAGTGCCGCGCGCTCCTGCAGCGCGGGAGCCGGCTCCCGCCGCCAGCGAAAGCGCCACTCACCCCACCGCATCTCACCCGCCTCGGCATCGAGCGGCAAGGCCTCAGCGGTGGAGTTCATGCCGGCACGAATCAACCGCAGGCGGTCGAAGGCCAGCTCGGCCCGCCATTGCCCGCACAAAGGTGTTTCCGATCCGCTGTTTCCCGCCGCCAGCAACCGGAGAATGCGAGCGGCGCGGGCCGCGCCAATCTGACACCCGACGCGGCGCCCGATGGCAATGAGCAGAGTTTGTGCCAGAGCTGAATCATATCCGCGCAGGGGAGCAGCAGCAACGGAAATTCCCCCATTCTCCAGCAGTGGATCGAGACCGGGCAGCAGATCGAGCACCTTGCTCCACGCAGTCCGATCTCGCGCCGCCTGCGCACCCACCCGCGCCAGATTGAGATCCACCCGAGGGAGTCGCGAGCGGAGCTTGGGGAGCACCGCGCAGCGAAGCCACGAGCGCAGGTGACGCGAATCGTGATTGGCCGGATCGCTCCAGGTGGGGAGCGAACGCTCCCGCGCGTACGCCGCCAGGGCCTCACGCGGGAAGGGCAGCAGCGGTCGGACGAGTGCACTGGTCCGACCACTCATCGCCGCCAGACCGGTGGGACCCGATCCTTCGAGGGCCCGCATCAGGATCGTCTCGACCTGGTCGTCTGCGTGGTGGGCGGTGAATACCACAACGGCGCCGGCACGCTTGCGGGTCTGCTCCAGCCAGGCGTAGCGTCGGGCCCGCGCCTGGGTCTCCGTGGCCGTGGCTCCAAGCGCTAGCTCTATTGACTCGAACTCGATTCCCCAATGTCTCGCAAGGTTGCACACCTGCGCTGCCACCTGGGCGCTCTCCGGGTGAATTCCGTGATCTATGTGGGCCACTACCAGCTCGAGTTCGTGAACATCCTGCGACCGCACCAGAAGATCGAGCAGGGCCACCGAGTCGGGGCCGCCGGACACGGCGACCAGCGCGCGCCCCGGCGGCAGGCGGAGGGTGGCCAGGTGAGAGCGGAACTCCAGATTGAGATCCATGGGATTGAAAGCTAACTCCACGGCGGGGGCAGGAGCTAATGTAGAAGGAGAGACAGCAATCAATAACTCACTGCCGAGATTGATGTTATGGTCTCAGCTTCCTCCTTGCGGCGAGCCCGAATCGGTGCGGACCAAGGTGTAACCGGGACCGGACCCGATCTCGGAACCCTCTCGGTCCAGCTGGCTCAGATGCATGTCGTCCACTCTCAGGTAGCTGCGTGTGGCCGCGGGGTTTGCGGGGTTGAGCCGATACACCGTTGCGGCGCTGTCGGAGGCGGACCCGCGCAGCACGACCCAATCTCCGGCCGCGGACACCCTGCGGTCCCCTTCGGCAGTGGCCAGGTAGGTCTCCCTCAAGTCGTA
>JACCQZ010000197.1 GCA_013813875.1 Gemmatimonadales bacterium
TCTCTCCGTCCGGTTAAGAAGCAGCACTACGCTGCGAGCGAAGCGCCTCGAGGGCGCCGACCATCTGATACATCATCCCGTTCATGGCGCCGGCAAACTGGGCCATCGGCGCCTGCATGTAGCCGGCGAGCTGGGACAGCAGCACCTCACGAGGCGGCAGGCTGGCCAGACGCCTGACCTGATCCCCCGTCAGGGGCTTGCCGTCCACCAGACCGATCTTGATGGCCGGCTTCTCGAACTCCCGGGCAAAGTCGGCCAGTACCTTGGCGCCCGCCACGGGATCGCTGCCGGCGAGGACCAGTCCGGTCGGGCCGGCCAGGTGCTCGTCGAGGGCGCTCACGCCGTTGGCGGCAAAGGCTCGCTGGGCCAGGGTGTTCTTGACCACCACGTATTCCACGCCCGCGCCGCGCAGCCGGCGGCGAAGCTCGGTCATCCGCAGCACGTTCAGGCCGCTGAAGTCGGTGACGTAGACGTTGGGAGAGCCCTTGAGCTGCTCGATCAGGCCCGCTACCGTCTCCTGCCGTTGGGTCTTGCTCATCGGTACCCCGCTGTCTCGAGCCGCACGCCCGGGCCCATGGTGCTCGACAGCGTCGCCGAGCGGATATAGGTCCCCTTGGCCGCCGCGGGCTTGGCCCGGACGATCGTATCCATGAACGCCTGCACATTGGCGCTGAGCTGGTCGGGGGAGAAGGACAGCTTTCCGACCGGCGCGTGCACATTGCCGGTCTTGTCCACCCGGAATTCGATCTTGCCGGCTTTGATTTCCCGTACCGCCCGGCCCACGTCCATGGTGACCGTGCCCGCCTTGGGATTGGGCATCAGGCCCCGGGGCCCGAGCACCCGGCCCAGTGTCCCGAGCTGTCCCATGACGTCCGGAGTGGCGACGATGACGTCGCAGTCGAGCCAGCCGTCTCTGATACGCTGGATGTACTCGATACCGACGAAGTCGGCCCCAGCGGCCTCGGCCTCACGGATCCGATCGCCCTGGGTAATAACCAACACGCGAACCGGCTTGCCGGTTCCATGGGGCAGCACCACCGTACCGCGCACCACCTGGTCGGCGTGGCGGGGGTCAACGCCGAGGTTGACGGCGACGTCCACGGTCTCGTCGAACTTGGCGAAGGAGGCGTCTTTGACCCGCGCCACCGCGTCCGAGATGGGGTACTCCCGGGAGCGGTCCACCTTGGTTACCGCGGACCGGAACTTCTTGCCGTGGGCGGGCATCAGTCCACCACCTCCAGCCCCATGGACCGGGCGGTGCCGGCCACCATGCGCATGGCGCTGTCGAGGTCAGAGGCGTTGAGATCGGCCATCTTGATCTCGGCGATCTTGCGCACCTGCGCCTTGGTAACCCGGCCCACCTTGTTCCGGTTGGGCTGGGCGCTCCCCTTCTCGACCCCTGCTTCCTTGAGGAGCAGATTGGGAGCGGGGGGCGTCTTGGTGATGAAGTTGAAGGTACGATCGGAGAAGATCGTCACCACCACCGGAATCACCATCCCGCTCTGGCCCTGGGTCCGCGCGTTGAACTGCTTGACGAACTCCATGATGTTGACGCCGTGAGGGCCCAGCGCCGTACCCACCGGGGGCGCGGGCGTAGCCGCGCCGGCGGGACACTGGAGTTTGACCATTGCCTGAATCTTTTTTGCCATCGTTCTCCTCCTAACGTGGGCCCGCTACCGGGCCTACTGCCGCGAATGCCCGCGCGGTCGCGGTAGAGGCTATCAGCTATCGGCTATCAGTCCCAGGGGCTCGGAGCTGATGGTCGATAGCCGTCCCCTAGTGCCCCCTCAACTGCAAATAATCCAGCTCCACCGCCGTCGGTCGCCCGAACAGGCTTACCGACACCTTCACCTTGCCCTTGTCGGCCAGGACCTCTTCGACGGTCCCGCTGAAGTCGGAGAACGGCCCCTCGGTGATCTCGACCACCTGACCGATCATGAAGGGGATCTCCTCCTTCGGCTCGGTCTCGGCCACCGCCTCGGCGATGCCCAGGAGCCGGTTCACTTCGTCCTGGCGGAGCGGCTGGGGCATCTTGCCGGTGCCCACGAACTTGATCACACCCTGGATGCTGTTGACGACGTGCAGAGCCTCCTGGCTCATCCCCATCTCGACCAGCACGTAACCGGGGTACAGCTTCCGCTCGACGTTGACCTTCTTGCCGTTCTTGATCTCGATCACTTCCTGGACCGGGACCAGCGCCTGCCGGATGAGCTTCTGCTCCGCCGGGCGGGGATCGTCCTCGATCCGCCTCTGGAGCAGGCTGCGCACCTTGTTCTCGTGCCCGGCGGTGGTCTGGATGGCGTACCAGCGGTATTCCATAGGTCTACCGCGCGATGCGCGCGACTCCGTCCACGAGAATGACCTGGAGCAGCCAGTCCATCAACCCGATCGTGATCCCCAGGAGAATGGAAAGGATGATGATCATCCGCGTGGCTTTGATCAGCTCTTCGCGGGTGGGCCAAGTCACCTTCCTGAGTTCCTCGCGTACGGCCGCGAGAAACCCCCGGGTCTGGTCAACCCAGCCCACCACCCGGTTGGACGGCTGCGCAGCCTGCACTCGGTCCATGGCTACTTGGACTCTTTGTGCGCGCGGTGCAGGTCACACCGGGGACAATATTTCCGCCGCTCCACCCGCTCGGGGTGTTTCCGCTTGTTCTTATCGGTAAAGAAGTTGCGGCTTTTGCACTCGGTACACTCTAGAACGATCTTGTCTCTGGGCATAACTCGCTATCGCTCGTTGCTATTAGCTATCGGCTACTTCAGGATCTTCGTCACCACGCCCGCCCCCACCGTCCGGCCCCCCTCCCGGATGGCAAAGCGCAGCCCCTCGTCCATCGCGATCGGCGTGATCAGCTCGATCACCATCTGCACGTTGTCCCCC
>JACCQZ010000252.1 GCA_013813875.1 Gemmatimonadales bacterium
ATCGTCGGCAATCCGGCGCGGAGGGCCGCCTGCGACCGAGACGACATACACCTCATCCTTGATCTCAGGGCCTTCCACCCGGTAGGCGAGCGCATCGCTGTTAGGTGACCAGCTCACGAGAGCGGCATGCGGAGCATAGAGGAGGGGTACGTCCGAGACGAGTCGGCGGGTTGTTCCAGTCGCGAGCTCGGTGACCATGAGGTCGGTCCGCAGCTGATTCGTCCCTGGCCGAGCTATTCCTGTAACTGCTACCCACATAACCACGCGCCGGCTGGGCGAAAGCGCCTGGCTGTAGACGTGCAATCCACGCGTCAGCCGGCGGACCACACCGGTCTGGACATCAACCAAAGCCAGGTCTCGCATGGCACTACGCTGCCATGGATTAAGGTTGCTTGGCGATGTCTTGGACGTCGAGGAATCAGGGTTGGCGGGATCAAAGCTATATACTGTGGCTGTAACGCCCCTGTCCACTTGTATCCTCGCCTCGGCTTGGCCCGGCTCGTTGTGTGGGATCTCAGGCCGTAGCGATACTAACACGCTCCGCCCATCGGCCGTCCAACTAGGTCGATCGAGGAGTGTGAGTGACGTGACCAAGACGCGGACACTGCCGACCTGACGTGTGATACCGGTTGCTTGCTCCCAAAGCCAGAGGTGAACTATGCCACTATCTGGGCCTTGTGCGCGATCCGAGTAGAACGCGACCCGGCGCCCATCCGGCGACCAGCTCGGCCCCCAGTTGTTGCCCTTCCCTTGCGTGAGATTCCGGTGGGTGGCACCGGCCCTGGATGGCGCGAGCCAGATATCGCCTCCCAGTACATACCATCCGCCTGGAGTCGTGTTGCGGCCTACAGCAATCCGTTCCGGCCGTCTATCCAGCGCGGTGTAGGTGAACAGTTGCCCACCCGGCGCGAACGATGGCCCGGAGATCTCGTTCACGATTTCCCGGCTGGTCAGCAGAGCATCCAGGGATAGGGGTGTGAGTGCCTGCGTTTGCCCCGTGGCACTCCGTGTGACCAGCAGCAAAACGGCCAGGACCAGTTGTCGCTTCATTAGATCAGTTGCCCAACCGCACGCCAATGGTCGTGATGCGGCCCGTCACTTCAGTGTAGTTGCTGCTCTCGAAGGCTTGGCTATTCGTGAGATTCTCCACCCGGGCGAAACCTGACACGATGCGGGTGATCCGCTGTGAAATCGTCGCGCTCAGTTTGACGAAGCCGGGGTACGTGATGAGATAGTCCACCAGCTCAAAAGTGTCATTGCGGCAGGGTCCGGTCCCTCCGGCGCATCGGTAGAAAGTCAACCAGTCGACATCATTCCAACTTCCTACATAGGTCATCCCACCCACCAGGCTGGTTCCCTGAGGCAGCGCCAAAGCTACTGACGCACCGGCAGTGTGTTTCGGAACTCCGATCACCTGGTCGCCGACGCGCAGCTCGCCAGTGTACCCGAGTGCCAATTGTTCGACGCGTGAACGGGTGTAGGCGTACTGCCCTCTGAGTTGCGCTGGGCCAAGCGCCAGAGTCCCCTCGACCTCCAGGCCAGTGTTCTTCACCTTGCCCACATTCTGAAACTGCGAAGTCCGTACGGGTGTGCTAGCTATTATGACCGGAGAGATGAGATCGTCGGCACGCTGGTCATAGAACGTCAGGCTCAAGGAACCACGCGAGCCAAACACGGCGTCGACGCCGCCATCCCACCCTTGCTGGCGTTCGGGCCCAAGACTCGGATTTCCTAGGCGGCTCCCGGTTGGGGTCTGGAGGTCGAATTTGATTCCCGGCGCGGGTGCTTTGATAGCTCGGCCCCAAGCGCCACGCAGCTTGAGGGTGACCTCACCCAGTGGCCGGACGTATGAAAGCCCGAGTCGCGGCGACAATGGAGTACCCAAGTCATCGCCAAAGTTCGAGTTCTGCTCGGCACGAATACCGGCAGTAAGAAAAACCGCATCTCGGACTCCAAATTGTGCCTGTGCGAAGTAGCCTGAGTTGGAGGTTACAGTTCGAGTTCCTTCAATGATCTCGTTGTCAGGCGCAAACGCGAGCGTGCCCTCAGTCCTAAGTAGCCCTCCGAAGTAGAAGTTAGAAACCGGGAAGCGGAAGTAATCAGCCCCTAACGTCAGCATCCCGGAGACACTGGGGTTAAGAGCCCCGTATATGGAGGTATTGTAGCCGACCGACGTCCTAGTCTGACTCAGGTTGTTGGCTGTGAGCAGGGTGTCTTCTGGAAAGGTCCGCCGCTGCTGCACCTGCGCCATGTCGGAGGCGTTTCGGTCGACGCCCACCGTGACTGAATGCCGCCACCACGATGTTGGGGCGAGGCTCACGCGAGCCCCAATCGCCTGATCCTGTTCTTCAAAGGTCTGGTAGTACGGAGCCGCAAAGTCGGAGAAGCCGGACTCCGATAGCTCAGGGTTGAATACACTTGGTGCATGGTAGACGAAGTAGCGGCCCGACAAGTCTACGCTCATCATTCCTCGGTTGAAGTTTACGCCTCCCGTGACACCTCCGTTCGAGAGCTGGCCTTCGGGCACAAAGGGGTTAGTGCGCCCGTAGGTCGCACCAAAGTGGTAGCTCGTAGTAGGCCCGCCACCGTACATTGACGCGGAGTACGTCTGGCGAAGCACCTCCCTGAAGCCTATATACGGTGTCTGGACGAGACCCCAACCGGCCTCACCGCTAACGCGTGGACCGGAGAGATCGGATGCTCCACGCTTGGTAAAGATCTGGACTACGCCACCGATTGCATTCGATCCATAGATCGAAGCTGCCTGAGGCCCGCGAAGCACCTCCACCCGCTCGATGCTGCTAGGGTCGACTCCGCCGTGGAGGCGGTCGGCGGATTCGATCCCATCCACGAAGATCTTCATCTGCCCGCCGGTGGATATAAATGATGATGCCCCACGGACTGAGAAGGAGGTGGTAGTAGGTGAGCTTGTCGGATATTTCCGAGACACGGCAGCAGGAACAACTTCCCGAAGGACCTCACCGAGGTCATATGGGCGTCTGAGCGCGATATCATTGGCAGTGATGACGCTGACCGGGGTTGGCAGAGCTCTAGCTTCGGTGGGGACGACCGTCCCCGTCGTCACGACCTCATCCAGCCGCTGCACTGACTTCACCAGCGTAAAGTCAACCAGTGCCTCACTATTACCTCCAACGGTTACCGACTTCGCCACCGGTGCATACCCGATGTATCTCACCCGCACACTGTACGTCCCCCCCGGTACATCGTTCAAGCGATAGCGGCCGTCGAACTCGGTCATCGCACTCCGCCGCGTTCCCTCGATGATCACCGTTGCCCCGACGATCGGCGCCCCGGTGGCTCTGTCAGTCACGCGCCCCCTAACCGCACCACTATCGGCAGCCGGTACGTCTGCCTTCGTAGAAGGCAGACGCCTAACCAATGCCATCTGCCCTCCGCGCCCCACCGCCACATCCACACCCGCATCCAGCAACACCTCCGTCAACGCCGCCGCCACCGTGATCTCCCTGACGTGCAGCGACACCGACCTGCTGCTTGGCAGCAGCGCCTTGCTGTAACTGATCCCCAGATCCGCTTGCAGAGTAATCTCCTTGATCGCCTCATCGGCGGTGACGTTGCTGAGATCCAGCGATACCCGCCGCCGCAACACCACGGCAGTGCTGGCGTCGAGGCCCCTACCCAACGCCGTTCCCGCCGCGATGAAACGCGGACCCCGTGAGGCCAGCTCCAGCGTCTGCGGCGAGGCTCCCGAAGGCGCACCAGCCGAGAAAACGAGCACGAGTAGTGACATCGACACGGTATGGCGACGCATAGCGGTACTCCACGCAGGGGAGGTGCGATGGTACGGACTAAGGATCAACCGGCGATTAACGGATGCCGGTGCCCGGGTAAAACGTGACGGTGCGGCTCCCCCGGACCTGGCGCATCCCGAGGGATGCGGCCAAAAGGTCCAGGGCATCTGCCGTCGGCTGATTCTTGAAGGTTGCGGTGAGAGACATCTGGCCCAGCGCGCTGTCAGCCAGAAGGAACTCAAGGTCGAACCAGCGACTCAACTGAGGGAGCGCATCGCGGAGTGGGATGTCGTCGAACACGAGCCGCCCCTCGGTCCATGCGAAGTAGGCCGAGGTATCTGCGCTCTCGACAACTGGCCGGCCATCGGTGTCCAAGCGGCCCGATTGCCCGGGCAGGAGCACGCGTCCCGCGGTCGCAACCGACGAGTCTGCTGCCCGAACGGCGACCTGTCCTTCTCGGACCACGACTCGTGCCTGTCGATCCTCAGGGTAGGCCCGGACGATGAACTCGGTCCCCAACTCCTCGGCGATCACGTCTCCGGCGCGTACCACGAACGGGCGTCCATCCTGGTGCACGACCTCGAAGTACGCCTCTCCCTCGAGGTGCACCTCCCGCCCACCGACCCCGAACGACATCGGATGCCGCAGCGTGCTCGCGACGCCGAGCATCACGCTGGTCCCGTCGGGGAGCCGGAAGCTGGCTCGCTGCCCAGGAGGAGTCGTGACCACCCGCATCGGCGAAACAGGAGTGGCCAGCTCAGGCTCAGCTCGGAAGAGCGCACGACCTCCCAGCGCACCCGCGCCTGCCACCAGCACCAGAGCGGCGACTCTCACCAGCGACGAGCGCCTCCGCTCCTGGCCCAGCGAGAAGCTCTTGCGTGGGGTGCCTAGCTCGCGCTCGATGGATTCCCATACGGCGGCTCGAGGCCCGAGCGGGCTCGCCACGATCGACTCGGTGAGTAGCTCGACGCAGCGACGGTTCGAGGGAGCCGACGCCATCCAGTGCTCCACGCGCGTACGCTCCGCGGGGGTGCATTCCCGTGCCAGATATCGATCCAGCAGCTCCCAATCCATGTCGCGCAGGAAACCCCGCTCTTGGCTCAGGTGAGGTAACGGCCTGATGACACATAAGAGACAACCGTCGGCCGAAAGACACCCACTGCGAAGGGACCGGAAGTTGTAGAGGCTCGGAGCGCTACCCGGACCACCGTCTGTAAGCTGTTGCTCCGTACCGGTTACCGGCGTAGCATGGCGTCATGCGATGGGAGCTGTTGGATCGGTATCTGGCCGGCGAGTGCGACATCGCCGAGAGCCAGCAAGTCGAACGCTGGGCGGCGGAAGACCCCGAGCGGCGACAGCTCCTGGAGCAGCTCGCGACACTCGACGATCCCGATCCAGCAGCGGTACGCTCTGCGAAGGCAGTTGTCTGGGCGCGACTCGGACGCACCATCGCACCGGGCATGTAGCTCGGAGGTTGAAACGCTTAGGGTGTCAGCGGGAAGGGCTACTCCATCAGCCCGGGCAACATCGCGCGTAGATGTTGGAGCGCGCGGCCCAGGTGATTCGCTACGGTTTTCGGGGAGAGGCCGAGGACACTGGCGATCTCATCGTAGCTCAGGTGGCTGTGCCAGCGCAGCTCGATCACCTGGCGCTGGCGGCGAGGTAGAGTATCGACCGCATGCTGGATGGCCGCTGCGCGCTCCCGAGCCTCCAGCTCGCTTTGAGGGCTGGGCGACAACGTTGCACTTTCTTCGGTTGCGAGCAGGGCTCGGCGCTCGCGAAAGCGGTCGTCGAGCTTCCGATGCTTGATTCGGTTGAGCGCATGGTTGCGAGCGGTGGCATATAGATACGTGCGCAGGTCCCGCTCTAGCCCGATTCGCCGCCGCTCACGCCAGACGCGGAGGAAGACGTCATGCACCACATCCTGAGACTCCTCGGCTGACTCGAGATACCTGAATACGTAGCGGTATAGACGATCGAAGTACGTATTGAACAAGTGCTTGAACGCCTCTGAATCGCTGGCGCCAATCCGCCCCGCCTCGGCGGCCGCCTCCTCCAAGTCGTCCGTCTGGTCTGCGTCGTCGTTTGGTTCGGACCCCGTCGTCGGTATTTCCACAGCCTCCGCCACGGTTGGTTCCGTTGTTGCTTGTCGTCCCCTGTCTGATCTCGGGCGGCGACCGTAGTGACGATGCACGACCTATCGCCGACCATCCGTCGGTCCACCCATCGCTGAAATGCGAGTTGTTGCCTTACCATTTCCGGCGGCGCTAGCTCGCGCTGCAAGTGCCTGAAAGGCATCGCTTTGGGTATGTTACATGCGCGGATGGAGCTAGCGGTCCGGAAGATCGCTCCGCGTACTCGATAGGCGCTCTACTTACCTCAGAGCCGGCGCGCGGCAAATACCAGCCGGAGTCGGAGGGATAAGCCAAGCCAGCTCAATTCAGTCACTGACATCCTATTGAGTGGTGTCTTATAAAATGACAGTCTATAGACGGTGGAGTTACCCGTGCTCAAGGCCCACGCTTGAGCATGAGCTTCGGCGAGAACCTCGGTCGCGCAGTCGGGAAACTTCGAAATGCTGCTGACTACCTATCCCAAGAAAGTCTGGCGCTGCGGTGCGGGCTCAGCGCCAACTACGTTGGGGAGATCGAGCGCGGCTTGGTGAATCCGAGCGCCGACACAATCGAAAAGCTGGCTCGGGGCTTGGGCTCGACGACATTATTTCTGGTGCGGATGGCGGAAGGGGAGCGAATTCTTGCTGCGGCCAGTGCGTTGAAGGAGCCCCGTGCCACCCCACGGCAACCATCCGTCGCAGCCAAGCCTCCTCCCCTCCGCTATCTGATCGTCATCGAAAAGGCACCTGGCGGGTATTCAGCCTACTGTCCGGATCTCCCCTTCTGCGGGGCGATCGCGGCCACGCGTGAAGCCGTCAAGGTGGCCATTGATCGGGACATCACGGCCCAGGTGAACCGCTTGCGCCAAGCCGGCAAGATCATCGGGCCAGCCACCAGCGTTGAGTGGTGCGAGGTTCCGGTCTGAACGCCTGTCGGAGCGGGCTCCACAGTACATCCGACCTGCTGCATTGTAAAGACCGCCATTACGCAAGATGCCATTCTAATGGCTGTAGAGTCATACGCGTTAACCCATAGGCTTCCTGTCTATGGCGCCCCTCCGTATCCGTCTGGGTCAAACCGTCCGGGAACTACGCGCGGCCGCCGGCTTCTCCCAAGAAGCCTTCGCCGCCGAGATCAAAGTCCACCGCACCTTCATGGGCAGCATCGAGCGCGGCAAGACCAACGCCAGCCTCGAGACGCTGGAGCGGCTGGCCAGCGGCCTCGGTCTCGACGTGTGGGAGTTGCTTCAAAAGGCCGAGGGGGCAGTCTCGTCAGCCAGCGAGCAGAGTTCACGCGAAGCCTCTCGGAAGCGCAAGCCGCAGTACGGACGCCGCAACCGCAGGGAAGAGTGACATAGCCACCGATTTGACAACCGCCCCCGCCCCCTCCACCTTCAGATTCCAACCCATCGAAGGAGGTGGAGGCCATGAAGGTCTATGGCTCCAACGCCATCCGGAACGTGGCGTTCGTCGGCCACGGAGCAAGTGGGAAGACATCGCTGGTGGATGCCCTCGCTTTCGTCTCCGGAGCCACCCGGCGCCACGGCTCGATCAAAGACGGTACCACGCTCACGGACTACTCCCCCGACGAAATCGAACGCAAGCACACCATCAGTCTCGGGCTCGGCTACGCCGAGTGGCTCGACACCAAGCTCAATCTCATTGATACCCCCGGCTATCTCGACTATTTCGGTGAGGTGGTGACCGGGCTGCACGCGGCCGACGCCGCCGTGGTGGTGCTGAGCGGCACCGCCGGGGTGGAGGTGGGCACCGAAAAGGTGTGGGAAGTCTGCGACCAGCTTCATCTGCCGCGAGTGCTCTTCGTCTCCCTGATGGACAAGGATCACGCCGACTTCGAGCGGGTCTTCGCCGACGTGCGGGCCCACCTCACCCCCAAAGTGGTGCCGGTCGAGATCCCCATCGGCGACGGGCACGATTTCCACGGGATCATCAACCTCTTCTCCGGGCACTGCCACTACTATAAGAAGGGCACCAAGACCGGAGAATACGAGGTGGTGTCAATCCCCGCCGAGTACGAGGCCCGCTTTCGGCAATACAGCGAGCAGTTGACCGAGGCGGTGGCCTCGACCGACGACACCCTGATCGAGCGCTACCTGGGCGGGGAGGAGATCCCCCGGAGCGAGTTTATCGCCGCGGTGAAGACGGCCATGCTCCAGGGCCAGGTGGTGCCGCTCTTCTGCGGCAGCGGAGAGCTGACCTACGGCACCCGCACCCTGCTCAAGAAGCTGGTGGAGCTCTTCCCCTCACCCGACGAGGTGAAGCCGGCGGTCGCGGTGGAGGCCTGGGAAGCGGCGCCACTGGTGGCCCGGGTGTTCAAGACCCTCTCCGAACCCCACGTCGGTGACGTGACGCTGTTCCGGCTCTTCGCCGGCGAGCTCCGGAACGGCGACGAAGTCTGGAACGCGGAGCACGAGGTGGCGGAGAAGCTGAACCATCTCTCGATCCAGCAGGGCCGGGAGCGGATCGAGGTGGAGCGGCTCTCCGCCGGCGACATCGGCTCGGTGGCCAAGCTCCGCGATACCCACACCGGCGACACCTTCTGTCTCCGCGACCGCCCCATTCACCTGCCGCCGATCCCGCTGCCCCAGCCGGTGGCCACCTCGGCGGTGGTGGTGAAGCAGCGGGGGGAAGAGGACAAGCTCGCCGCCGGGCTCCACAAACTGCACGAGGAAGATCCCACCTTCCATTTCGAGTACAGCTCGGAGCTGGGCCAGACCCTGATCCACGGGATGGGCGAGCGGCACTTCGATACCATCCTCCATCGGCTGGAGCGGAAGTTTGGCGTGCACGCCGAGCTGGCCCGGCCCCGGGTGGCCTACCGGGAGACGATCAAGGGCAAGGCGGAAGGGCAGGGGAAGCACAAGAAGCAGTCCGGCGGACGCGGGCAGTACGGCGACTGCTGGGTCCGCCTGTCCCCACTTCCGCGGGGAGCGGGCTACCAATTCGAGAACGGCATCGTGGGAGGGGTGATTCCCGGCAAGTTCGTCCCCGCGGTGGATCGGGGAGTGCAGGAGGCCTCCGAGCGCGGCGTGGTGGCCGGGTACCCGCTGGTGGACTTCCGGGTCGAATGCTTCGATGGGTCGTACCACGACGTGGACTCCAACGAGATGTCGTTCAAGATGGCCGGCATCCTCGCCTTCCGAAACGTGGCCCCCCAGGCGCGCCCGGTGCTGCTGGAACCCCTGACCGACGTGGAAGTGTGGGCCCCCGACGATGTGCTGGGCGACGTCATGGGCGACCTCAGCTCCCGCCGCGGCCAGATCCTGGGCACCGAGCCCGACGGCCGGCTGACCAAGGTGCGGGCGATCGTCCCCGAAGCGGAGCTCTACAAGTACTCGACCACGCTCCACTCCATCACCCACGGCCGGGGCACCCACCGGCACCAGTTCCACGGCTACGCCGAAGCGCCTCCCGACGTGGCGGCGCGGGTGGCGGAGGAGAACCGAAAGGAGCCCGCGGTGGCGTCTTGACGTGAGCTACCGGATCCTCGCTGACTTGGTGGTCGGTGTTCATTTCGCGTTCGTGGTGTTCGTCGCCATCGGTGGGCTGCTGGTGTTGCGATGGCCCTGGGTGGCCGGCCTGCACCTGCCGGCGGCGGCGTGGGGAGCGGTGATCGAATTCGCCGGTTGGATCTGTCCGCTCACTCCGCTGGAGAACTGGCTGCGCCGGCGGGGCGACGGCGCAGGGTACGAAGGGGGGTTCATCGAGCACTACATCTTACCGGTGCTGTATCCGCCGGGACTCACCCGGGAGCTTCAGATCGGGTTGGGGATGGCGGTTCTGCTGGCCAACCTGGTCATCTACCTGTATGTGGCCCGGCGGCTGGCGCGAGGGAACTCGAGGATGAGGTCTGGGGCGACGGGCCCACAGCGGTGAGGCGAAATACTCAACAGGCTCGGGGCCAAGGGGGCATCACTCCTCCCGCCAGATCCGCTCGAACCGCTCGGCCAGGTTGTCCGCACCCAACTCCTGAAACAATCCCAACGCCCCGGTCCGTGCGGCTTCGGCCGCCCTCAGGTTCCCCATTCCGCGCAGGGCCCGGGCGACGAGCGCGGCGGCCTCGGCCTTCTGCAGGATGCTCTCTGCCCGGTCGGCCTGGCGCCGGGCGGCCTCGCCTTCGGCATACGCGGTCACGAAGTCGCCCTCGCGCAGCGCTGCCAGCCCGCGGAGACGGGCGAGATCAACCTGGTTGAAGTCATCGCCGGCGCGCTCAACCAGTTGGGCGCAGCGCTCCAGATCCCGTCTGGCCAACGCCAGCTCGCCCCGCTCGATGTTGGTCTCGATCCGGCCCATCAGCGCCAGCGCCATCAGCGACGGCTCACCCACCAATCCGGCGTGCCGGATAGCTTCGCCGCCGGCATCGGCGGCGTCGTGCCACTCCGACATTTCCCGGAAGACGACGCCGAGGTTGTAATAGGTCTCGGCGGCGCCGCGCCGGTCACCCAGCCGCTGGAGGCCAGCAGCGCCGACCGGTACAGACTCAGGGCCACGTGGTGCGGCTGCTGGTAGATCGCGACCGACCCCAGGTTGTTGGCGACACGAGCCACCATCAGTTGATCGTCCAGCTCCCGCGCCAGAAGCATCACCTGGTGAAAGTGCTGCTCCGCCTTCGACAGATGACCGTGCTCGAAGGCGATGGCGCCAAGCAGGTTGAGCGCCCGCATCCGGCCATCGTGATCGGCCCGCCCCCGAAATCCCTCGTGGGCCTCCGCCGCCAGCGATTCCGCCGCCCCGAGATTGCCCACCCGGGTCGCGGCCGTGGCCGCGAGCAACTGTGCCTCCGGCCTCCCGGCGGCGGTCCCTTCGGCGCGCTGGTGCAGCTCGAGCGCTTCGCGGAAGCGGCCTGACGCGACCAGCTCCCGCAACTGGCGGGGGAGATCGTCGGCGGGTGGGGTGGTGGCCACGGCGGCGAGTCCCTGCCTCAGTAGGCGATGGCCATGCGGCTGAACCCGGGGAGCGGTGAGATGATGCCGCTCATGGGGAGGTTCAGCTCCGACGGAAGGCGGAAGTAGAGGCCGCCATCCACTTCCTGCCGCCAGTTGCCCAGTTGGAGCTCGATCTCGGCGTCGGCCGCGTCTTCGTCTCCGTCGCCATCGAAGTCGCGGGGCGGCTGGAGAACGTGGCGATTGATCCTTACTCCTGGCTGAGCGGGCTGCCTGGCTGGACGATCAACGGGACACGGGCGCTGGCGCGGGATTCGTTGCGGTTGTCACCCTGAATGCAGTGAAGGTGGCATGACGCGACGCACGCCCCCTTCGCTCCGCTCAGGGTGACCAGCGAACGATCAGGCCGTCTTCCGCCGGGCTCTAGCGGGCCGCTTCGGCTTCTTGATTGCGAGCACCTCTGCCGGCTCATGAGGCTGGCGGTACACGTAGTGCTCGCCCCTGAAGTTCCGCAGGATCACCTCGTCGTCGTTCATGCTGATCACATACTCGGGGAGCAGCGGGATCTTGCCTCCGCCACCCGGGGTGTCAATCACGAAGTGGGGGTTAGCCAGACCGCTGGTCCATCCCCGCAGCGCCTCCATGATCCGGATGCCGGCCTGCACCGTGGTCCGGAAATGCTCCGCCCCCGCCACCTGGTCAGCCATG
This sequence comes from Gemmatimonadales bacterium, assembly GCA_013813875.1. GTDB lineage: Bacteria > Gemmatimonadota > Gemmatimonadetes > Gemmatimonadales > GWC2-71-9 > CAVVWJ01. The sequence goes on from JACCQZ010000252.1 coordinate 11,496, forward strand.
TAGATGTAGTACGGCCGCACCCGGGCCATCAGCAGCCGCTGCATCAGCTCCTTCATCACGGCCGGGTCGTCGTTCACGCCCTTGAGCAGTACGGTCTGGCAGCCGAGCGGAATGCCCGCGTCGGCCAGCATGCCGAGGCCGTGGACCGCGGCGGGGGTGAGCTCGTCGGGGTGGTTGAAGTGGGTATTGATGAAGAGCGGGTGAAACTTCCGCAGGGTGGCGCAGAGCTCGGGGGTGATCCGCTCGGGCAGGTGGCAGGGAATCCGGCTGCCGATCCGGATGATCTGGAGATGCGGAATGGCTCGCAGCCGGGTCAGGATCGCGTCCAGGCGGCGGTCGTTGAGCAGCAGCGGATCTCCACCCGACAGGATGACGTCGCGGATCTCGGTGTGCTCCTCGAGATAGCGAAACGCCGACTCGAACTGCGACATGGGGATCTTCTCCGGGTCTCCCACCTTGCGTCGCCGGGTGCAGAAGCGGCAGTAGGTGGCGCAGACCGGAGAGACCAGGAAGAGGGCGCGATCGGGGTAGCGGTGGGTGATGTTGGGCACCGGACTGTCGGCGTCCTCGTTGAGCGAGTCCACCATCCCGTCAACCACGTCGAGCTCTTCGACGGAGGGGACGTACTGCCGCCACATCGGATCGTCCGGGGCCTTGATCAGATCCACCATGGCCGGGGAGATGCGAAACTCGAAGTTGTCGGCCGCCTGACGGAGCCGGTCGAGCTCGGGGAAGTGCTCGGGCCCGAACTTGACGGCGAGCGCCTCGAGCGATGAGATCGAGTTCTTCCTGAGGACTTCCTGCCAGGTCTCCATGACGCTACCCGGTAAGAGGCTTCACGTAGACGACCTGATCGTCGCCCGGGGCATAGAAATCGGGGATGGTGGCCGCGGCGCGGTATCCGCGCGCCTGATAGAAGGCCCGAGTGCGGCGGTACTCCGGCCGGCCGCCGGTTTCGATCACGATGAGGCGGGCGACCCCGGCGAGCCGGCGTTCCATCTCGGACACCATAGCACTGCCGAGTCCGGCGCCGTGGAGTGCCGGATCAACCGCCATCCAGTAGAGATCGTAGGTGCCGAGGGTGCAGGGAGTGGGGCCCCAGCAGATCCAGCCGGCGAGCCGGCCATCGTGGTCGGCGCCCAGCGCGGTGTAGTCGGGCGAGCCGGACACGGCGGCATCGAAGACCTCGAGGGCCACCAGCGTCTCGTCATCCCGGAACAGCTCGACCGCACGGGTGATCTCCTCGATGCGGCCGCGATCCGCCGGCGTGAGGCGCCTCAATACCGGGGCGGTGAGGGTGCCGCTCAAGCGGCGGACACCCCGCTGACCAGGGCGGCGGCGGCGCTGTGGCTCTGGGAGCGCATGAGCGCCTCGTCCACCACATGCATGACCAGATCGTCGTAGCTCCAGCCAAAGGCTCGGCCCATCCGGGCGAGGCCGGCGTTGCTCGAGAGGTCGGGGCCGGGATTGACCTCGAGGACGTAGGGGCGGCCTTCCTCGTTGACCCGGATGTCCACCCGGCCGTAGCCTTCGCCGCCCGACATGTGCTCCCACGCCTCCCGGGCAACCTGCTCGATGCGCTGAGCGAGCTCGGGCTCGAGCTCGGCGGGGCAGACCGGCACGGTGCCTTCGTCCTCAGGGCTGCCCGGCAGCCACTTGGCGGCGTAGCTCACGATGGGCCAGGTGCCGTCGGGCATGCCGTCGAAGCGGATCTCGGCGATGGGCAGCATTCGCTTGCCGACGAAGCCCACGTTGAACTCGCGGCCGGCGACGTACTCCTGGACCATGACCTCCTCGAACTGCTCCAGCATGAGGGCGACTCGCTTCTTGAGCGCCTTCTTGGAGGTGCACACCGCCCCGTTGTCGATCCCGACGCTGGCATCCTCCGCGGCCGGCTTGACGATGGCGGGGAGCGGAAACTCGCCGGGGGTCTTGTTGGCTTGGGCCAGCGTGAACGCCGGCACCGGGAGGCCGGCGGCGGCGAGCAGGGTGTTGGCGACGTGCTTTCGGTGGCAGATGGTGGTGGGCCAGGTGCGGCAGCCGGTAAAGGGCACGCCGGTGAGCTCGAGGGTTCCCACCACGAGGTCCTCGTAGCGGGCGTGGCCGTTGATTCCCTCGCAGAGATTGAAGACCAGGTCGGCGCGGCGAACGCGGGAGAGCCAGCGGAAATCGGCCATGCGTATCGGCAGAAGCTCCACCTCGTGTCCCCGCCGCCGGAGGACGTCCCGGATCTCGTGCACGTTGCCGACGACCGCGGCCACGTCCTGGGGGCTCCACTCTTCGCTGCCGGCATCGTACAGGATCGCCACTCGCATCAAGCCACCTCCGCCAGGAGTGAACGGCCGCTGATCCGGCGCCAGGCGATATCGGCGACGGTGCGGACGAGGTCGTCATAGCTCATCCCATCGGCCCGGGCGGCCTTGGGAAAGCAGGAGTTGTCCCGCGGGTCGGGCAAAATGCCCGGGAGCGGGTTCAACTCGACGACCATCGGGCGATTGGCGCCGTCACATCGGATATCAATGCGGCACCAGTCGCGACATTCCAAGGCGTGGTACGCTGCCAGGGCGGCGGCGCGGACGTCCTCGGCCATGGCTTCAGAAATCCGGGCCGGGCAGTCGAAAATCTCCAGTGGATGGCTCGGCGAATCCCACAGCCACTTAGCTTCGTAGCCGTAGATCGGCGGCGCACCTTTCGGCAGCGTATCAAAGTCCATGCCGACAATGGGCAGACAGCGAGCCTCGTCGCCATTTCCGATGACCGCCACGGTAAACTCGGGCCCGGGGAGATAGGTCTCGATGAGGACCGGCTCGGCGTAGGTGGCGAGGAGCTTGGCCACCTGCTTGACCAGCTGGCCCCGCGTCTTGCAGAGGCTCCGCACGCTGACGCCCTTGCCCGATCCCTCGAAGGCCGGCTTGACGAAGAGCGGGAAGGGAAGCGTCACGTTGCGCGCGTCGTCGGGACTCTTGGCCACCACGAACGGCGCCGTCGGCACTCCACGATAGGAGAGAATCTCCTTGGTCCGCCCCTTGTGGAGCGCGAGGCCGAGGGTGAGGGCGTCGGAGGCGTGGCACGGAATGCCGAGAAACTCGCAGATCGCCGGAACGTGTCCCTCGCGGCTGGGACCATAAAGCCCCTCGGCGACGTTGAACACGAAGTCGGGGCGGATCAGAGAGAGCCGCGCGGGGAAGCTGGCGTTGGCCTCGAGGCGGTAAACCTGTCCCACCGCGCTGAGCGCGTGCTCCACCGCGTCAATGGTGGCGGGCTCATCCCATTCGGCGTAGAGATCGGGCTGCGGGAGATCGTCGCGCAGGGCCCGGCTGGCTGAGTTGTCGGTGGAGGGGGAGTCGAACGTCGCCCCGGCTGGGTTAGCCGGCGCCGCAGGTTTGATATTGAAGGCGAGTCCGATCCGAACTGCCAAAGGCACCCTCTACAAAAAAGGCCGTCCGCGAGAGACGAGCCGAA
>JACCQZ010000267.1 GCA_013813875.1 Gemmatimonadales bacterium
GGACTACACTTTGCGGCATTTCTTATGACTCAGGACACTAGCACGTTGTCGCAACGTGCTCAGGCCGAACTCCGTCCGCCGGCACTCCCGCGCCGGTCTCGCCCTGGCCAGCGCCAGGAGCTTGCCCCACGCCTCCCGCATCTCCGACTGCTGCCAGGTCGCCTCGTCGTACCTCCAGTTGATGAACGCGCAGCTGGCCGGATGGCTCACCGCCGGCGTGCCCAACCGGATCAGGTCCGCCGCCCCGCACGCGCTGGTGCCCACGCCGTAGCAGTCCTCCACGTTTACGCCGATGACCACCCGGAGGCCGAGCCGCTTGGCCAGGGTCGCGGCGTTGTCGTAGTAGGTCTGCTGATCGCCTTTCCGGGTGTGGTACTGGGCCCAAGTGTAGTCCAGCAGCGGCGCGAGCACCGGGTAGGCCGCCACCCAGTTGGGCGTCACCCGCACGCCGAGGGGGAGGCCGGGCAGCTTGACTCGGGCGTACGCCGCCCACTCGGCGACCTGCGCCTGGGTGATGGCCGTCCCGCCCCAGCACCTGGTGCAGCCGTAGTCGTCGGCGAGATTGAGCCCGAGGATAGTCGCCCGGTACTTGAAAAGGGTGTCCGGAGGCAGCGCCTTCGCGTAGCGGTCCATGAGCCGCTTGGCGCTGTCCACCGAGAAGACGCCGGCCGTCTGCCCGTTGGTGGTGAGGAGCCGCCGGGGCGGCACGATGACGAGGCGGACGCCGCACCCGGCCGCGAGCTGGATCCGGCCCAGCAGCGCGCGTGGGTCGAGCGACTGCATCGCTCCCGACGTGATGCCGCCACAATAGTGGTCGGCGGGCCAGGCGCTCAGGCCGGCGGCGAGCCCGGCGGGCTTCGTCCCCGTCACCCGCACACTGTCCACCACCCGCGCGCTGTCAGTGCCCCGCGCGGTGTCGTACACGATGCGCGGTCGGAGGGTGACGGTCGGAGTGGAGTTGGTGTGGCCATAGATGGTAAAGTCGCCGCTGGCGAGCGTCCAGGCGGCAAGACTCGCTGTCTGAGCGGCCGCCGGGCTCGCGAGGCCGAGCAGAAGGAACAGGGCGGAACGTGGGCGCGACATGGCTGAACCTCCGACGTGAAGAGTCGGTGACGTGGGTACGGCTGGATGTGCTCGCGAGTGGGGCCGGCCACTCGCATCGGGCGTGCCATGGGTGTAGTGCCGGCGGCAGTCACCCGTCATTCCAACGGTCACCCGCACTCGAGCAGCATCAACTTCGACGCCGACCTGCCTCTCGAGGTGGTCCGGCTGTCCACTCCAAGTCACACTCGACGTGCACCGACTGTCTCAGCAAGGCGTCAGCCCGGCCACGTCGGCCGACCGGCGCACCGCGTCTCCAGCCGCATCGGATCACACCCGCATGGGTCCGACGATGGCCCCATTCGATGCGACGGGAGACTGCTTCAGCGGGACGAGGTCCGCGCGGCCACGGCGCGCAAGCTGGAGCTGCGGCGGCTGATGCGGCAGGCGCACCTGTCGCACCTGGCCCAGGAGCTCCGGTCGGTGGCGGACGAGGTCGTCCAGCTCGTAAACGTGATGGACGGTCTCAACCGCTACCGGTTCATGAAGGACGCCGAGCTGCTGGCGGCGTGGGAGAGCGCCAGCAACGTGCTGGCGACGCCGCGGAGCGGGACGCCGAAGCCCGCGCCGGAGGTCACGCCGCCGGCAGGGGGCGAAGTTCGACCGGCGGCGTGAGCGGTGCTGGGCAGGTTGCAACACGGCGCGCGCGGTGGTCCGACGCTCGCGACCGTGTTACCCTGTCAGCATGAACCAGAGAGTCGGCCGGCAGCAGACCGCCGCCCGGGCGCCGCTCGCCGAACGCGCCCTGCGGCCGTTCCAGGAGTTTGCCCATCGGGAGAGCTCCAGCGGCCTGCTGCTGCTCGCCTGCACCGCAATCGCCCTCGCCTGGGGCAACAGCCCCTGGGCCGAAACCTACGTCAATCTATGGGAGATCCCACTCGCGGTGGGTGCGGGCAGCTTCGTCATCCGGGAAAGCCTGCATCACTGGATCAACGACGGGCTCATGGCGGTGTTCTTCCTGCTCGTGGGCCTCGAGATCAAGCGCGAGATTCTGGTCGGTGAGCTGGCCTCGCTCCGGCGCGCCGCCCTCCCGCTGGCCGCGGCGCTCGGCGGGATGCTGGTGCCCGCCGCGCTCTACGCCCTTGTCAACGGTTCCGGAGCCGGCGCCGCCGGCTGGGGAATCCCGATGGCGACGGACATCGCCTTCGCGCTCGGCGTCCTGGCGCTGCTCGGGCCGAGGGTCCCTCTCGCGCTCAAGGTATTCCTCACCGCGCTCGCGATCGTGGACGACATCGGCGCCGTGCTGGTCATCGCCTTCTTCTACACCGCGGACCTGTTGACCGGCGCGCTCGGCTGGGGCGCGGCGCTGCTCGCCCTGCTGATCGGGTGCAACGCCGCGGGTCTGCGCCACCCCGCCCCCTACGCCCTGCTCGGCCTCGCCCTCTGGGTCGCCTTTCACGAGTCGGGAGTGCACGCTACGGTGGCCGGCGTGCTCCTCGCCTTGACGATTCCCGCCCGCACCCGGATCGACGCCGGCGAGTTCCTGGAGCGCGGCCGTGACGCTCTGGCCGGCTTCGCGGCGGCCGGTGTTGCCGGCGCCGACGTACTCACCAGCCGGGCGCATCAGGAAGCGATCCTCGACCTGGAAACCGCGGCGGAGGCCGCGCAGGCCCCGCTCCAGAAGCTGGAGGACAAGCTGCACGGGGTCGTCGCCTTCGGGATCATGCCGCTGTTCGCGCTCGCCAACGCCGGCGTTCCGCTGGCCGGAATGGCGCAGGCGCTCTCCAGTCCCATCTCGCTCGGGATCATGCTGGGCCTCGTTCTCGGCAAGCCGGTGGGGATCCTGCTGTTCGCCCGGCTCGCAACCGGGCTCGGGCTGGCCGAGCGGCCGGCGGACGTGTCCTGGCGGATGATCCACGGAGCCGGTTGGCTGGGCGGAATCGGATTCACGATGTCGCTCTTCATCGCGGGACTGGCATTGGGCGATGCGGCGCTGCTCACCGAGGCCAAGCTCGGCATTCTGGCGTCGTCGATCGCGGCGGGGACGGTGGGCTGGCTCCTGCTCCGGCGCGCACCTGGGGCCGCCGAATGACGCTCATCCAGGAGGGGCTCATCCAACTGGTCGGGCCCGATCGCGCCCTCCAGATCTTCGGAGTCAGGCTGGTCGGGGTTACGGCGGAGACCGGGCGCAAGGTGGTGCTGAGCCTGGCGGTCCTGCTCACCCTGGCGCTCCTCGCGCGCGGGCTCCAGAGGCTGGTGCGCGCCCTCCTGCCCGGAGAGCCGCACCTCCACAGCCGCTTCTGGTGGCGCCAGGCCATCCGGCTCGGCTCCGCGGCCGTCGGGCTCCTCCTGCTGCTCTCGATCTGGTTCGACGATCCGCGGCGCCTCACCACGGCGGCAGGGCTGATCACGGCGGGGCTCGCGATCGCCCTCCAGCGGGTGGTGACCGCCTTCGCCGCCTACTTCGTCATTCTCCGCGGCCGGATCTTCAGGGTGGGCGACCGGGTGGTGATGGGCGGCGTGCGGGGCGACGTGACCGCCCTCGGCTTCCTGCGAACCACGATCATGGAGATGGGCCAGCCTCCCCCGGTCCAGGGCGACGAGCCCGCGATCTGGGTGGAGTCGCGACAGTTCACCGGCCGGATCGTCACGGTCACCAACGACAGGATCTTCGAAGAGCCGGTCTACAATTACACCCGTGACTTCCCTTACCTGTGGGAGGAGCTGCACCTGCCCATCCCCTACGCGGCGGACCGTGCCCGGGCCGAGCAGATCCTGCGGGAGGCCGCCCGGCGGCACGCCGTCCCGCCGGGCGAAGTGGGCGACGACGCCCTGCGCGAGCTCCGCCGGCGCTACTTCGTGGACTCGGCCGACCTGGAGCCGCGGGTGTACTGGCGGCTCACCGACAACTGGCTGGACTTGAGCGTGCGCTTCGTCACCCGGGAGCACGGGGTCCGGGAGATCAAGGACGCGATGAGCCGCGAAGTGCTCGCAGGCCTGGATGCGGCGGGGATCCCGGTGGCATCGGCCACGTTCGAGCTGACCGGGCTGCCTCCGGTCCGGCTGGCGCCGGACGCGGCGGCCGATGTACGGAGGCCCCACGGTGGCTGATCTGGGCGCCGCATGGGGACGCCTTCGGGAAAGCCTCTGGTTCGTGCCCGGCCTGATCGTGCTCGCGGCCATCGTGCTGGCGGTCGGCATGGTCGAGCTCTCGACGGCGGTGGACGCCGAGGCGCTGTCGCGCTGGCCCCGGGTCTTCGGGGCCGGGGCGGACGGGTCCCGCAGCATGCTGTCCGCCATCGCGGGCTCGATGATCACCGTCGCGGGGGTCACCTTCTCGATCACCATGGTCGCGGTGACCCAGGCGTCCACCCAGTACACCCCGCGCATCCTGCGCAACTTCATGCGGGATCGGGCCAATCAGACCGTCCTCGGCGTTTTCGTCGGCATCTTTGCCTACTGCCTGGTGGTGCTGCGGACCATCCGAGGCGGCGACGAGGCGACGTTCGTGCCCTCGCTCGCGGTCCTGGTGGGCGTCCTGCTCGCCATCGTGGGCGTCGCGGTCCTCATCTTCTTCGTCCACCACATGGCGACGACTCTGCAGGCGTCGGAAATCGTCTCCCGCATCACCTACGAGACCCGTCACGCGGTGGACCGACTGTACCCCGAGGAGGTCGAGGAAGAGGTGGCGGACGCCGAGCCGGGGCGGCTCCAGGCCGCGGTCGCCTCGGGCGCGTGGCATTCAGTCGCCGCAAAGGCCAGCGGCTACATCCAGCGCGTCGATGTCGAGCGGCTGGTGCGCATCGGACGCGACCGCGATCTGCTGGTCCATCTGGAGCGGACGGTTGGTGAGTTCGTGATCGCCGGTCAGCCGATCGCCCGCTTCGCCCGCCACCCGTCGGGGCTCGGGGCCCCGCCGTCGTCGAAGCCGAGCGACGTGGCGGAGGAGCTGGCCGCGCGGTACGTCGTGCACACGTATCGCACCCTCGACCACGACCCGGGATTCGGCATCCGGCAACTGGTGGACATCGCGCTCAAGGCGCTGTCGCCGGGAATCAACGACACGACCACGGCCGTCACCTGCGTGGATTACCTGGGCGCCATGCTGGTGCAGTTGGCCAACCGCCGCATCGAGATCGCCCACCGCGACGAG
>JACCQZ010000277.1 GCA_013813875.1 Gemmatimonadales bacterium
CTTGAGCTCACGCATCGCGGCCTCAGCGCCGGAACGGTCGGTGAAGAGACCAACGACCGTCTGGCTGTTAGTGTCAACGTCTGAGGACGTGGTGGTGAACTGGTTCTTGCGAGGCGTCATAATATCAATCTCCACATGTGCAAATGGTGATTTCCGCAGTTCTCGGAGTGACTGTCCTAGGCAGCTCTACCAGGTTGACTGGAGTAGACAGTGTGCGGGACGGTCCGAGAGCCACACCTGCGCAAAAGACAAAGAACATAAGCGATGGCCGCCCACGTTTTCAGGCGGCGAGACAAGCTATCGCCACTTCCAAGTGCAGTTGGTGATCGCGCTCACATGCAGGAGAGGTCTCCTCAGGCCGCGATCTCAACCCGCTGCATGTCGTCGGCCGGCGAGCGCCCCCGATGGGTGTACTGGTCGAAGAACACCTGGGCGCGTTCGAGGTCCGACGGGTGGAAGTAAGCCGGACCCAGTCCGCGGCAGCCCATCAGGGCGATGTCGGCCAGGTCCGCCGCTTTCCGCGCGATGGCCGCGTCCCGAAGCCCCGATCGGCCGGCGCGCTCCAGCAGGGCCAGGTCGGGCAGGCCCAGCAGATCGGCGGCGGCTCGTGCAGCGCCGGGGTCGTAGGTGATTCCCACCGCCAGCGCGAGCGCCGCGGCGTGCCAGCGAGGCTCCACGGCGTCCGCCGACCGCAGCTCCATATGGCCGCGGGGTCGCACCTCGGGAAAGAGGGTGCTGAGATGCTCGCGCCACTCCTCCAGAGTCGGCTCCGCCCGCGTCAGCCATTCTTCGAAGGGGCGGTGCGCCCCGTTCACGGCGGGAAGGAGAATGGCGGGAGCGGCCAGCGCGAAGTCGAGGTAAGTCGAGAGCGGCGCGCGGGCATCGTAGGGAAGTCCGGTGCGAGCGGGGTCGAGGTCGCGCCAGACCTGCGCCCGCATGCTCTGCAGGCCGGTCGGCCTCCCGGCGTACACCGGCGAGTTGGCGAACATCGCCACCACGTAGGGCGCGGCGGCGTTGAGCACCCGCCAACGGAGCCACGGTTCGTCGTCGAAGTCGAGGCTCACCTGAAAGGCAGCCGTCTGGCGCATCATCCGCGCCCCCGCCGGTCCTCTCGAGGCCAGATACTCGGCCATCCGCCCGTAGCGTTTCCCGGTGAGCAGAAGCGGCGCGCGCTCGACTGAGTTGAAGGGGTCAATGCCCACGGCGAGTAGATCAATGCCTTCGGCCGAGGCCGCGGCACGAAGCGGAAGCACCACCGAGCGGAGTAGTCCGAGGAGCGCGCTGGCCGTGCGGCAGGGCGGTGAGCTGTACTCCAACTGGCCGCCGGGCTCGAAAGTGAAGGTGCCGCCCCCGGGGAGCTCAAAGGACGATGTTCCCTTGCTGGTGCGAGTCTCCCGCCATCCCTGCCGCGCCCCATACCGGCGGAGCAACGGAAGCGTTGCGGGAACGCCGTCGGCTTCGATGGGACACCGCCGCCGGCTGCCCGACTCGACGGGGATGAGCTCGACCTCCGCGCCGACCCGGCGTGGGGTAAGCGACGCGCTGGCCGGGGCACTGAATGCGTGCTCGGCGAGATCCCGCAGCAGCGCAGCGCGGTCGAGCCGGCTCACGCAGGCGCCCCCAGCACCAGCGCAAAGAGCGCGTCGGCATCGGTCACCCAGCCGGAGATGCGCAGGCCGGCCGCATCGAAGAGCTCCGTCACGCTGGCGCGGTCGTGCTTGGCGCTGATCTCGGTGCGAAGCGACTCACCCGCAGCGAATGTCACCGGGGCCAGGCCCGGGATGAGCACCTGCTGGTCCCGTTGGGAGACGAGGTGCATCTCGATCCGGTGGGTCACCGGCTCGTAGAACGCGCGGTGCTCGAAGGCCATTGGGTCGAAATCGGCGCCCAGCTCGTGGTTGAGCACCAGGAGCATGTTGCGGTTGAACGCCGCGGTCACGCCCTGCCGGTCGTTGTAGGCGGCTTCGATCCGGTCCTTCTCCTTGCGCAGATCAACGCCCATGAGAAAACGGTCGCTCGAGTGCAGCGCCGCCCGCACCCGGCGAAGCAGCCGGATTGCGGCGGCCGGATAGAAGTTGCCGATGGTGCCGCCCAGAAAAGCGTAGAGCGAGGGACGGGGCAGTCGCCGGGGGAGATTCAACGCTTCGGCGATGTCCGCAATAGCCGGCTCCACCAGCAGACCGGGGTACTCCCGGCGCACCCGGCCGGCGGTCTGGCTCAGAAATGTGGCGCTCACGTCTATGGGCACGTAGAGCTCGGCGGTCCCGGCCGCGCACATGGCATCGAGGATCACCCGGCTCTTCTCCGCGCTTCCCGCTCCCA
>JACCQZ010000282.1 GCA_013813875.1 Gemmatimonadales bacterium
TGGAAGGGCAACCTCTCCAAAATCTTCGGGGTGCGCGGTGTGGTATACACCGACACCGACGAGGAACAGAATCGGGTGCGCATCGGGATCACGCCTGGGGCATCGCAGCGAGACGTGGAGCGAGCGCTCGCGCGCGTCGGAGTTCCCCGTGAGGCGGTCGTGATCACCCGCACCTCGCCCATCCAGAAGGTGCAGACGGTGAGGGATCGCCTGCGGCCGGTGCCCGGCGGCGCCCAGATTGTCTTCCCCGCCCCATCCGAAGGTAAGGGCTCGTTCTTTGTCTGCAGCATCGGCTTCAACGCACGGATTCCGGGCCAGTCAGGCAAGAATTTCTTCGTCACCGCCTCGCACTGCTCCGACATTCAGGGCGGCGACCAGAACACGCCCTACTTCCAGCCCACGCCCTTCGTCGGCAACCCGAGCAGCAATCGGATCGCTGTTGAGTACAAGGATCCAGCGTACGGCAACCCCGGCGGGCTCTGCGTTTACGAGGGTGCCCGCTGCCGGTTGAGCGACGCCCTCCTGGCGGGGTATACCACGGGGGTCACGCCTGGCTTTGGCGAGATCGCCCGCACGACCTTCGGTCTCCAGCGTATAGGCTCCCTGATCATCGATAGGAACAGGCCACGATGGAACATCGTCGGCGAGCTGTCGTTCCCCTTCCTGGGAGAGGTCGCCCACAAGGTGGGGAGGACAACCGGCTGGACAAACGGCCCCGTGATCGTGACCTGCGCGGATGTGGGCGTTTCGGGCACCGACATCGTACAGATCTGCCAGGACTTCGTGCTGGCCGGTTCCCGGGGCGGGGACAGCGGCTCGGGGGTCTTCGAACGGCTCAGCTCGAACTCAAGCGACGTTCTCCTCACCGGCATCCTGTGGGGTGGTGGGGACTTCGACGGCGCGCCGGTATTTGTGTTCAGTTCGATGGAGAACATCGAGCATGAGCTCGGCCAGTTGACGACCAACTAGATGGTTGCCCCGGCTCAATAGCCTTTCTTGGTGTGCTTCCTTCCGTGGGACGCCGTGTTCCGCGAGCCGACAGGCCAGGGGTCCACGGCGTCCCGATCATGACCGCGTCATTCCAACCCTTCGTTCTCGGGGCGTTGCTGGCGGCGCTCGCGCTGCTCGGCAGTCTGGATAGGCTGCCGGAGAGAGCGGGCGCAGAACTGCCTCTGCTTGGATGGCTAGAGGGCGTACCACTGATGCCGACCGCGCAGCCAATCGTGGAGTTGGTCTTCCCGCCCGAGGTGCACTTGGGCGATACGGTGGCTATCACCCTTCGGGTGCGGAACCACGGCAGCCGGCCGCTCGAGCTTCAACTGCCCGGGCGGCCGGCCGCTTTCGACATCGTCGTCACCGGGCCGGACGGCGCCGAGATCTGGCGACGGCTGCACGGCGCGGTCACCGCCTCCGCGCTGATGCTGGTGCAGCTTGCTCCTGGAGAGTCCCGGGACTTCACGGTGGACTGGGCCCAGGTGGACAACGCCGGCCGCCAGGTCGGCCCGGGAACCTATAGCGTGCGCGGGATTCTCCCATTGCAGAAGCGACGGCTCACCACCGCGACGACCGAGCTCATCATCGCGCGCTGACCGGCCGCCGATGGCCGCGCCCCGGCGGCATCTCTTCTCTTGCTCCGCTCCCCGGAAGTCTCTAATTTGCCTCTACCTACCCCGGCTGGAGGCCTGCCGATGTCGGATGCATTTCTCAGCTCCGACGACTTCGACGAACAAGCCCATCAACTCTACAACGAAGGCCGGTACGATGAAGCGCTGATCGCGCTCAAAGAGGGCATAATCCTCTACCCGCATGCAGTCGAGCTCCATATCGGTATGGCATACGCGCACCTTGCCCGGGAGGAGTACGCCTGGGCTCGGCGCAGCTTCGAGCAGGCGCTGGCCCTCGATCCCGACCACGAGGACGGTCTGGCGGGACTGGGAGAGACGCTGCTAAAGATCGGCGACCGGGCAGGCACGATGCGCGCGTTCGAGCGAATTCTGCAGCTCGGCTTCCAGGACGATCACGAGTTGATGCTCCAGGTGGGACGGGCCCTGTTCCGGGAAGGCCTGATCGCTCCGGCCCACCGGTTCTTCGATCTGGCGGCCGCGGCTCACCCGGATTCGCCCGACGCCGCCGCCTGTCTGGGCTACGCCGCTCACCGCCTGGGCAACGACGCCGGCGCCCTCTACTGGCTGCGCCGGGCACTGGAAATCGAGGCCAGCTACAGCGAGGCCCGCATCTATCTCGCCAACCTCCTCTACGATCGGGGGGAGAGCGAGGCGGCGCTGCATCACCTGGAGCGCACCCAACCGGAGGACCACTTCGATGAGCTGGGCATCTGGCGCCACGTCGAGCTCAAGAAGACCATCTACCGCCTGCCCGACGAGGACCCCGAGCTGGCCCCCTGGCTGGTACGGCTGAACGAAGTGGTGGGTGAGCCCGATCCCACCGACCTGCTGTTGGCGGAGGTCGAAGCGCAACAGGCCGACGGCGGGGTGCGGGACCCGCACCAGCTCGAGCTCTTCGGCACGCTGTTGAGCGAGCTGCACGCCATGCAGAAGAAGCCGGGTCAGGGCGAGTCGCACCTGGTGATGACGCTGGCGGGACAGACCATCAGAGGAGACTGGGACGAGATCCTGATGCAGATGAAGGCCGCCGACCGCGACTGGGCCCACGGCTCGCTCTACGATTTCATGGCGAGCCTGGCTCGCCGGGGTCAGGCCGAGACCGGCGTCGTCATCCCCACCACCGATGCAGAGGCCTTCATCCGCGGCAGCGCCGAAGCGGGCGTGCTGCGGATACTGCAGTGAAAGCCGAGCAGCCTGCTCGGACCTGGACCGAGGGCGTCCGCCGCGAGGTCCTCTCCAACGGCCTCACTCTCCTGGTGCAGCCGGACCACTCGGCGCCGGTGGTCGCCGTGGTCACCCAGGTGGCCGCCGGCTTCTTCGACGAGCCCGACCGCTGGATCGGCATCTCCCACGTGCTGGAGCACATGTTCTTCAAGGGCACGGCCCGGCGCGGAGTCGGCGCGGTTGCCCGGGAGACCAAGAGCGCCGGCGGCTATCTCAACGCCGGCACCGGTTACGATCACACCAGCTACTTCACCGTCCTGCCGGCCTCCGGCCTGGCCGAGGCGCTGGACATTCAGTCGGACGCCCTTCGCAACTCGACGATAGACCCGGGCGAGCTGACCCGGGAGCTTCAAGTCATCATCCAGGAAGCCAAGCGCAAGCTCGACACCCCTTCGGCCGTCGCATACGAGACACTGCACGAGGTGATGTTCGACCGCCACCGGATCCGGCGGTGGCGCATCGGCCACGAAGAACAGTTGGCGGCGCTCACCCGCGCCGATTTATGGGCCTATTATCGGTCGCGGTATGTGCCGGGCCGCACCATCGTCACCATCGTCGGGGATGTAGACCCGGAAGCCGCTCTCGACCTGGCCCGCGGCCATTACGGCGACTGGCCGCCGGCACCCGGCGCCGTGGATCCGTCGCCGGAGGAACCCGTTCGCCACCAGGTGCGGTCCCGCACTCTGCGCGGTGACGTGACCCAGGCCGAGCTGGCCCTGGGCTGGCGCGCGGTGCCGCCGCTGCATGCCGACGCGCCGGCGCTCGACCTGGCGGCCGCCGTGCTCGGCGCGGGCCGGGGAAGCTGGCTCTACCGCGGGCTGCGCGAGCCCGGCATCGTCACATCGGTCGCGGCGCACTACTATGCCCCGACCGAGATTGGCGTCTTCGGCGTCAGCGCGGAGCTGCCGCCAGAGCGGCTCTCCGAGGCGGTGGACGGGGTAGCGGAGGCGGTGTCCCGGCTCGGGCTGCTGGGTCCTTCTCTGGAAGATCTGGAGCGGGCTCGCACCCTCCTGCGAGCCCGGTGGGCGCGCCGGATGGAAGCGATGGAGGGCCGCGCCGGCGCGCTCGCCGCGGCGGAAGCGCTGGACGATTTCTCCTTCCTCGACCGGGAGTATGCGGCGCTGGCGGCGGTGGAGCCGGAGCAGGTGCGTGATGCGGCCGAGCGCTACCTCCGGCCGGACGGCGTCGCGGCGGTAGCCTACCTGCCCCATGATAGAGGGACGGAGCTCACGGCCGACGATCTGGCGCGCGCTTTTGCCGTCACCCCGCTCCATCCGCCGGCAGCCGTGTCGGTGCCCCCACCTGGGCGGCGTCCGCCGGCTCGGGCCGGCGGAGCCCAGCGCGAAGCGGAAGTGCTCGTGGCCCGGCTTCCAGGCGCCGACCTGCTGGTCAGGCGCAAGCCTGGAGTGCCTCTCGTCAATCTCGGCGTCTACGTTCCCAAGCTCGAGTTCGATCCGCCGGAACAGGCCGGCCTGGGTGGGCTCACCATTCGCGGCGCCGTGCGGGGAGCGGGGGGTCTCGACGCCGGCGCTCTGGCCTTTGCCTTTGAACGTCTGGGTGGGACGCTGAGCCCGAGCGCCGCCTCCGACTGGCTCGGGTTCGGTGCGTCAGTGCTGGCGGAGCGCCTCGCGGACGCGGCGGTTCTGCTGGATCTGGTCCTCGGCTCCCCGCATTTGGGCGATGGCGAGGTCAACTCGGAACGCGGGCTGATGATCGCCGAGGCGGAGCAGGTGGCGGACGACATGTTCCGCTACCCGTTCCAGCTCGCGTTCGCGGCGGCGTTCGGCAACCTGGGCTACGGTCTGCCGGTGGGAGGGCTGCCGCATACCCTCCCCGCCATCACGGCCGCGGACGTGCGCGCCTGGCACACACGCGCGCTGCTCGGAGCCCGCCCTGTGGTCGTCGCGGTGGGTGAAGTGGACCCCGAGCGTGCGCTGGACACCCTGGCCGGGGTATTCGGCCACCGAGCCGTCCCCGCCGAAGCGGGCCAGCTTCCGAGGCTCCCTTGGAGCGCAGAAGAGAGGGGGGAGCCGCCGATGCGGGTCGTCGGCAGGGAAAAGGCGCAGGCCGCGCTCGCGATGGCATTCCCCGGCCCCGCCAGGCGAGATCCTGACCGTGCGGCGGCGGAGGTGTGGGCGGCGATCGCCAGCGGGCTCGGTGGCCGGCTGTTCGAGGCCCTCCGGGATCGCCGCTCGCTGGCCTACACGGTCATGGCCACCGCATGGCAGAAGGCGCGGGCCGGTGCGCTGCTCACCTACATCGCCACCTCTCCCGAGCGGGAGGAGGAGGCCCGTGAAGCCATGCTGGAGGAGCTTGATCGTTTTACCCGAGAGCCGGTCAGCGAGGGGGAGTTGCGCCAGGCGGTCAACTACCTGGCGGGCCAGGCGGAAGTGAGCCGGCAGAGCGGCAGCGCCGTGGCCGGCGAGATCCTCGACGCCTGGATTGCGGGCAGCGGGCTGCATGAGCTGGCCGATCCGGCAGCTCCCTTCCGGGCGGTGACCGCGGAGGACGTACAGCGAGTGGCCGGCAGGTATCTGGAGCCGCTTACCCGGGCCGAGGGTGTGGTGCGGGGAACCGGGGTGGCTCGGGTGCCGATGGTTGCTGCTTGGTCGCCCTGAGCGCAGCGAAGGGGGCATAGCCCAGTTATGGCCCCTTCGCTGCGCTCAGGGTGACAAGGACCCAAGCCGTCGGACGATCACGTCCACCCCTCGCTCTACCTCGGTGGGCGCACGGGCCACGATGTCCACGAAGCAGATTCCTTCGGCCGGAGCGCTGTGCAGCACGATGTGCCCGTCGCGGCACAGCATTCCCACCACGATCCCGTTAGGCGCCTCCCGCACCACCGGCGGGCCCAGTGCCGGCATGCCTATGGCGCTGGCGGCGGCGACCACCATGGCCGATAGACCGTCGGCATCCATCAGCCGCGTGGGCTCGAGCTCAGTCAGCTCCCATGCCTGGTGATTGAACACCGAGGGCATCTCCGCGCTCTCCCGACTCAGGCACGAGCCGGGAACGCTGCCACGGCATCGCGGTATCCCTCGGGCACCCCGACGTCGTAGAAGCGCGCCGGATTCATCGCCCCGGCCAGGGCGTTGGCCCGGGCGAGCCGCTGCAGGACCGGCACGTCGTCCAGTTCCGACCCTTCCGCGAGGCCGCGGCCCACCTCTTCGAATTGGTCCAGGATCCCGCCGCCGAATGCCATCCGGCCGATGGGCGTGACGGCCACCGCGTCGCCGGCAGTGTCGAACCGGCCTTTCCCCTTGTCGGCCACGTCAATCACCCGCAGCATCCCATCCTCACCTTTCCTCACGGCCGCTCTCCCGGTCGCCCCCTTGGTGACGGCGTCTTCTCGGGAGATCTCGGCGAGCAGCACCGTGGCCAGCCCGGTGGCGCGATAGACCGCGAGGACCGCGGCACTCGGGTTGGCTCCGACGAAGAGGTTGTCGGGCAGCAGAGCGAGGAAGGGAGAGCCGGCGAGGTGGTCGCGCGCGCGGAGAAAGGCGTCGCCCAGGCCGCGCGGATGGTCCTGGGGGACGAACTCCAGCTCGAGGGGACCAGGGTAGCTGCGGGCCACCGCCTCCAGCACCGGCTTGTGGGGGTTGGTGACTATGATGGCTCGGAGGAGTCCGGCGTCGGCCGCCTCGTCGAGGGCCCAGTGGAGGACCGGACGCAGGCTGACCGGCAGCATCTCCTTCGGCAACCAGCGAGTGATCGGATGGAGGCGGGTGCCGAGGCCCCCACAGGGGATGATCGCGGTGTCGAGGAGCATCAGCGGATGGGCATGGCGACGAGTATCTTCAACGCCAGGTCCGCGGATCCGGCGAAAGGAGCAAGGTGTCCGAAAGTAGTCCTCGCCCGAGGGGGGAGCAAGGCCGGCGAGAGTGGACTCCGGCCGACGTGCTCAGCGCCGTGCGGCTGCCGCTCGCGGTGGCCTTTCCGCTCGCGTCCAGCGACGGCCGGCTCGTCATCCTGGCGGCCGCCGCGGCCAGCGACCTGCTCGACGGCCAACTGGCGCGGCGCTACGGCGGCTCCGCCCTCGGCGCCGTTCTTGACCCGGTAGCCGACAAACTGTTCATGGCATCGGCCTTCGGTGTGGTGGCCTTCTCCAGGCGCCTGGAGCTGTATGAGGTTCTCGGAGTGCTGTTGCGGGACCTCGTGGCCGCCGGAGCTTTCCTCGCCACACTGCTATCCCGCCGGCCGCGCGCCATGCCGGCCCGAGCCAGCGGGAAGGCAGTCACGGTGGCCCAGGTGCTTACCCTGGTTGCTTTCCTCCTCCACTCGCCACTGCTGCGGCCGATGGCTTGGGCCACTGCAGCCATCGCGCTCTACGCCATCTGGGACTACTGCCAGGCCGCGTCGGCCGGGGGCCCGGCAGGAGAGGGAAACAGGGCATGACGGCGGAGACCAAGCGGGTCACCCTGGCCTGGCAGGACCGGCTGGTGTTTCGGGGTGGCGAGCCGGACGGACCCACGACTCAGATTGATGGGGACAACGAGGCGGCGCCCGGCCCTATGCTGCAGTTGTTGCTGGCCGCGGCGGCGTGTACCGGATCGGATGTGGTGGTCATCCTGGAGAAAATGCGGGTCGGGCTCCGGGAGCTCACCATCGAGGTCGCCGGAGTTCGCCGGGAGGAGGAGCCCCGGCGCTATGTCTCCATCCATCTGGACTACCGCATGTCGGGCCAAGGCCTAGATGAGAGCAAGGCCCGCCGCGCCGTCGAGCTCTCCCTTCAGAAGTACTGCTCGGTAATCCACTCGCTGGCTCCGGATATTCAGATTACCCATGGGCTTACCCTGGCTTAGGGGGGTGGCGGCCGTGGCGCTGACCGCCTGGCCGCTCGCTGCCCAGCAGGTACGTGAGCTCGGTGTTCAAGCCACGGCCACGGCTTCCGATCCCGCACTTGGCGCAGTCGGTGGGTATATCGCGCTCCGGCCTTCGCAGCGGAGTCGGATTTCGCTGGTCGCTGCGGCCGGAGTCTCCGGTGGCCAGCTCGCCTGGCGGGGCGAGCTGCTGGCCCATTTCCTCCTCAACCCGTTGGTGCGCGAAGGCGCCGGGGTCTACGCGGCGGGGGGACTCGCCGTGGTAGGGGGACCGGTGGAGCGTGGCTACTTGGTTCTCACCCTCGGGGTAGACAGTGGTCCGGGAGCATCGGAAGGGTGGTTCGCGGAGGCAGGGGTCGGGGGAGGCTTCAGAGTGTCGGGGGGATATCGTTGGCGGCAAAACGCCCCGGCGCACGGGGATGCGCCGGGGCGATAGTCGGTTCCGGATTGCTTAGGCTGCGCCCGACTCGACGGTCTCGTTTTTCCGCTGGACCGGCTGGCAGAAGCGCTCGCCCAGGACCCGCAGCTGGCTCAACTCTTCCTCGCTCAGGTCCTCATAACGATCGGCCAGATACAGCATTGTGTCGTCGAACCAGTCCTTCTGATGTTCCGGCAGGGCTTCAATGACGCCACACCGGAGAACGTGACTGAACAGCTCGTCACGGGCCTGGGCGAAGGACACCGCCTCGGGATCGTTCCGGTTCTTCTTCTTGTTCATGCACCTTCCTTCTTAGGTACGTGTTCTCACAGCTTTCGGTCGTGAAATATACCGGGTTGCACTAAATGGTGCAAAGGGTGGGATGTCGAAGGTCTGAGGACCCCTTATCTTCAACCCCAGCAAACATGTGAACTTGACCGGGGGCGCGTCCGGCTCCCGAGGTAGCCATGGCAGAGCACGACGAAGTGTATGATAACCAGCGGGCCGAGCGGCTCGCCGCACTGCTGCGTGCGCTCGCGGCCCGTATTGAGGAGCTCGACCGCGCCGGCCATCTGCTGCAGGGCGTCCCCGAGCTCCTCCGACTCATGGGGGACGCGCGGACCGAGCTGTTTCACTACGAGGTCCGCAGCACCTATGACTCCCCCGAGTCGGCGGACCGCCGGCGGATCGTGGACGAGGCGCAGCGCCAGGACCCCTTTTCCAGCGACGAATCGGAAGGAGACGAGCCATGGCGGCCACGCCCACAGGGATGAGGCGCTTTTACGCGGTTCTGGCCGGTGTAGCGGTCATCGGCGTCGCGGTGCTGGGCTATCTCCTGGCCCGGCCCTCCCGGGTCAGCATTCCGGCCAACGTCACGGTGCAGGCCTCCGACACCGCCGGCTTTCGCGGCTACATTAAGGGCCCGGAGAGCGCCCCGATCGAGATCACCGAGTTCGCCGACTATCAGTGTCCCTTCTGTCAGACCTTCGCCACGCTGCAGATGCCGACCATCGAGGAGCGCCTGATTCGCACCGGCAGGCTCCGTTGGCGCTACCGGGACTTTCCGCTGCAGCAGCACGAGTTTGCCCGGTTGGCGGCGCACTCCGCGGCGTGCGGTCACGAGCAGGAGAAGTACTGGGAGCAGCACGACCGGATCTACGAGGGCCAGGCGGAATGGTCGGCGGCGCGCGACGCGGGGCCTCTCTTCCGGAGTTACGCCGAGGGCAATGGGCTGGATCTGGCCCGCTATGACAAGTGCATGGAGTCGGGTAAGTACGCCGGCCGGATCCAGGCGAGCGTGGAGGAAGGCGTCCGGCTCGGGGTGAGCTCGACGCCGACGCTCCTGGTGGGTGACCGCCTGTATCAGGGCCGCTTTGATTCCGACGCCATCTCCCGGTTGGTGGATTCGCTGGCTCCGCGCACCGCGGTTCAATGATCTATCGCATGGCCGCGGCCCTTTTGAGCCTCCTGGGGCTCTTGGTGTCCGCGTACCTCTATCTGTACAAGATCGGGTGGATCGGCACACTCGCCTGCGGCGCCGGCGGGTGCGAGACGGTGCAGACCAGCCCGTGGAGCCGGTTCGCCGGCGTGGACGTCGCGCTGATCGGCGCGGTGGGCTATGCCGGCCTGCTCCTGGCCGGCCTGGTGTCGCTCCAACCCGGGCTCGCCGGCCGGCGGTGGACCTCCGACCTGCTGCTGGCGCTGGCGGCGGGCGGCGTGCTGTTCACGATGTATCTCACCTTCCTCGAGCTATTCGTCATTCGAGCTATCTGCCGCTGGTGCGTCGGTTCGGCTGCTATCATCGTGGCCATCCTGGTAGCCGCACTGCTCGATCGGCGTCGCCTTCCGGCGGCGCAGGCCCACTAGCGTGTCCGCATCATCCAAGGCCCCGCCCAGCGGGCGGGCGCTCGCGACCCTTGCGCTCGGTGCCCTCGGGGTGGTCTACGGGGATATCGGCACCAGCCCGCTCTACGCGCTCAAGGAGTGCTTTTCGGGCCCCCATGGCTTTCCGGTGACCCCCGAGAATGTTCTGGGCATCCTGTCGCTGATTTTCTGGGCGCTCAACTTCGTGGTGACCTTCAAGTATCTCACCATGGTCATGCGGGCGGACAACCGGGGCGAAGGCGGCATCCTGGCGCTGCTTGCGCTGGGGCGGCCGAGTGGACAGCCGACTCGCACCGGGCGGCTGCTCATCGTGGTCGGATTGTTCGGGGCCGCGCTGCTCTATGGCGACGGGATCATCACCCCGGCCATCTCGGTGCTCGGGGCGATGGAGGGGCTGACCGTGGCCGCGCCGGCGCTGGAGCGCTGGGTGGTGCCGATCTCCTTCGTCATCATTCTCGGCCTCTTCAGCTTCCAGCGGCGAGGGACGGCGGGCGTCGGAGCGGTGTTCGGACCGGTCACCGCGGTCTGGTTTATCTCCATCGCCATCCTCGGCGTACATGGAATCATGCGGGAGCCCTCGGTGCTTCGGGCCCTCAACCCCTGGTACGCCGCCGAGTTCTTTCTCCGCGAAGGGCTGACGGGTTTCACGGTTCTCGGAGCGATCATCCTGGTCGTGACCGGGGGAGAGGCGCTCTACGCCGACATGGGCCACTTCGGCCGGAGACCGATGCGGCTGGCCTGGTTCGGCGCCGTCCTGCCGGCGCTGGTGCTCAACTACTTCGGCCAGGGCGCCTACCTGCTGCACGACCCGGCCACGGCCCGCAATCCGTTCTACTCGCTGGTGCCCTCGTGGGCGCTGTACCCGATGGTGGCCATCGCGACCGGGGCGGCGGTGGTGGCCTCCCAAGCCCTGATCTCGGGGGCGTTCTCGCTCACCCGCCAGGCGGTGCAGCTGGGATTCAGCCCGAGGGTGAACATCATCCACACCTCCCGAACCGAGATCGGTCAGATCTACATTCCCCAGGTCAACAACCTGCTGATGGTAGCGTGCCTTGGCCTGGTGCTCGGCTTTCGCACCTCCAGCAACCTCGCAGCCACCTACGGCGTCGCCCTGTCCATGACCATGACCATCACCAGCATTCTCTTCGCGGTGGTGGCCCGCAAGCGGTGGGGGTGGAGCTGGTGGAAGGTGGGAACCCTGACCGCGCTGTTCCTGGCAGTGGATTTGGCCTTCGTGGGAGCCAACCTGTTGAAGGTACCCCACGGCGGCTGGTTTCCATTGGTCGTGGCCGGGCTGGTCTACGCGCTGATGTCCACCTGGAAGAAAGGCCGCGTTCGTCTGGCCGAGCTGGTGCGGGAGAACACCCTCCCCATGGATCTCTTCCTCCAGGACATCGAGCGGCGGCAGCCCCATCGAGTCCAGGGGACGGCAGTCTTTCTCACCTCCGACGCCAGCGGAGCGCCGCCGGTGCTGCTGCATCACCTCAAGCACAACCAGGTATTGCACGAGAAGGTGATGCTGATGTCCATCGTGACCGAGGAGATCCCCCAGGTGGATCCCGAGGACCGGGTACAGTGCAAGGAGCTGGGCGCGGGGTTCTACCAGGTGATCGCCCACTACGGCTTTATGGAGACGCCGGACGTACCCACCATCCTCCAATCGCTGGGCCAGAACGATGGCGACGGGAAGCCGGTGTCCGTCAAGCTGACCACCACCACCTTCTACCTGGGGCGGGAAACGCTCATTGCCAGCGACGGCCGGGGGCCGCGCCGTGGGGGCGCCCTTCCCCCAGCCGCCCGGCCGGCGCCGGAGCGAATGGCGCGCTGGCGGAAACGGCTGTTCGTCGTGATGACCCGCAACGCCCAGTCGGCGACCGCGTTCTTCGGACTACCTCCCAATCGGGTGGTGGAGCTGGGAGCTCAGATTCAGTTCTGAGGGTCTTGTCACCCTGAGCGAAGCGAAGGGGGCATCATCCAGGGCATGCCCCCTTCTCTCTCACACGGTGACAAAGAAGGTTCCTTCCAAATGTTGCACTAGTCTCCCACCGCATCTTCGTCTTCTTACGCTTCCCTGTCGTTTGCAGTAGAATGCCGCGGAGTGCGGTGCGGGAAGTGGAGCGGCCGAGTTCGCTTGCGGTTTAACTCGTTGGATTCCAGGTCCTTGCTTTCAGTGGCACCACTCTCGCCTTTTCCCCCCGCACAGCCGCGACAATCTCGTGCGGCGAGGTGTCAATCCGCCCGATAAGAGCACACCCGGAGTGATCCGGGGCCGCAAAACTAGAGGTCTCACCGTCTGTGGGGTGGTGAGATAGCTCGGTGCCGAAGGAGGAGTGATGATTACC
>JACCQZ010000285.1 GCA_013813875.1 Gemmatimonadales bacterium
AACAGCGCGTAGATGACGTTGCGGTCTATGTAGTTGAGGAGATTGATAGCCGCCAGCAGCCCCAGGGCGTACCAGCGCGTCACCGGCGCGCCGCCGTCTCCGCCCCTCCGGCTCCCGGGTGCATGTGCGACAGCGACTCCTCGGCGCGTTGATCCCGGAACTCCAGCGCCGCGCGGTATTCCCGCAGCAGCCGGTCCATCATCGCCTCGCGCCGGGCATAGAGCCGCTTGAGCGCACGGACGGGCCGCCGCGCGGTCGAGTAGGCGGTGAGCAGCGGAAGGGCGATGGAGTTGTCGCCATAGATCACCACCGTCCCGGGCAGCTGATCGGGATCAATCTTGCCCCAGCTCACCGCCTCCGCCGGCGTAGCGCCGGAGAGGCCTCCGGTGTCAGGACGGGCATCGGTCATCTGCAGGAAGTAATCGTGGCCCCGCTCGTCAATGCCGAGCACCTCCTGGATCTGCGGCTCGGTTTGCAGCATGAAGTTCTTGGGGCTTCCCCCTCCCACGATGAGCACGCCGCTCTTGCCGCCCGACCGCTTGGCTTCGAGGACGATGCTCGCCGTCTCGTTGACGTCGGCGCTGACATCGAAGCGCAGCTTACTGCCGGCGAGCGCCTGCTCGGCCACATTCATGCCGATCGAGCTGTCCCCCGGTGAGCTGGTGTAGAGCGGCACCTCGAGCTCGTGCGCGGCCGCCAGCACCGAGCGACGGCTCAGGCCCAGCGCCTTCTCCCGCTCCCGCACATAGCCGCCGAGCAGGTGATGGTACTCGGCCGAGCTCATCGGCCGCTGAAACTCCTCCCGCGCCGACACCTCGCGGATGAACGCGTCGGTGGAGAGCAGCACGCTATAGTCGAAGAAGATGTCGTAAATCCGCACCACGCCCTTGTCCCGCAGCTCCACGTCGTTGGCCGTGGGCGTCCCCCGATGCATCGAGAGCCCGAGCGCGAAATGGGCGTCGTGATACAGATTGGCGCCGGTCGAGATGATCCAATCCACGAACCCCGCTTCCATGAGCGGGATGAGGCAGCTCATGCCCAGGCCGGCCGGCGTCATCGCGCCGGTGAGGGTCATTCCCACGGTCACGTCGGGCTCCAGCATCCGCTGCACGAAGAGCTGGCAGCCCTCCCGGAGTCGTCCCGCGTTGTAGGCGAGAAAGGCGTTGTCAATCAGGTCGGCCACCGTCTCCCGGCCCGTGATCGCCTGGGGCTCGATGCGCTGGCCGCGCAGGTACTGGGCGGAGGGGCGGCTCATGGGTTCATCCTAGGATGCGGGCCACGGGGTCCGCCGGCTTCTCGTTGCGCGCCTCGATCACAATGCGCGCCGCTTCGGCGGGATCGTCGGTTACCCTGAAGAGCTGCAGGTCGGCGGGGTTGACCTTCCGCTCTTCCGCGACGACGCGGGTGAGCCACTCGACCAGACCGGCCCAGTAGGTGCTCCCGAACAGAATCACCGGAAAATGCTTGACCTTGCCGGTTTGAATCAGGGTGAGCGCCTCGAACAGCTCGTCGAGGGTGCCGTAGCCGCCGGGAAAGACGATGAACGCGGTGGCGTACTTCACGAACATCGTCTTTCGCACGAAGAAGAACTTGAAGTTGAGACTGCGGCTGAGATACGCGTTGGATCCCTGCTCGAAGGGCAGCTCGATGTTGCAGCCGATGGAGAGCCCACCGGCCTCCTGCGCCCCGCGGTTGGCGGCCTCCATGATCCCCGGGCCGCCGCCGGTGAGCACCGGAATTCCCGCCTGGGCCAGCAGCCGCGCCGTCTCCACCGCCTTGGCGTACTGGGGATCGTCAGGCTTGGTACGAGCCGATCCAAAGATGGTGACGCCGTCGCTCACGTCGGCCAGGTTGTCGAAGCCCCAGACGAACTCCCCCATGATTCTGAGGACCCGCCACGAGTCCGACTTGAGGAAGAGCTGCTCCGGGCGCTGCTTCGGCGGACTCTCGAGGAGCTGCTCGTCCTCGGTAGGCTGCTTCATTTCGTCGCTATGACGATAGGGGCTATCGGTCACTGATCAGACGCTCGATCGCTGCACGATGGTCGTCCTCGACGTTGTAGAAGTAGGGAGAGATGCGGACGTGCCCCGGCCGCGCATCGGTGATGATCCCGGCCTCGGCGAGCCGGCGGACGTCCCGGTGCGGATCGCCGCTCGGGAGCATGGCGATGGCGGTGCGTTCCGCCGGCTCGGACGCCACCTTGGGCTCGAGGCCGGCCGCCCGAGCCACCTCGATCAGGTCCTCGGCCAACGCCATGGTTCGGCGCCGGATTTCTTCCGCGCCGATCTCCTCCAGCAGATCGAGCCCGCCCAGTTGCGCGTAGACCGGCAGCAGCGCGGGAGTGCCGCCCTCCAGCCGGCGGGCGTCGTCGTGGAGCACCAGCTCGCGCGGATCGAAGCGAAACTGCTCCCGATGGGCAAACCAGCCGGTCGCGCCCGGCGCCAGCGATGGAAGCAGCTCGGCGCGGGCGTAGAGAAAGGCGACGCCGGGGCCGCCGAGCAGCCACTTGAGCCCTCCACTGCAGTAGAAGTCTACGTCGAGCGCCTCCACGCTTACCGGGAGCTGCCCCACTGCCTGATAGCCGTCCACCAGGAGCGGCGCCCCGCGGCGGTGTGCGATCTGCGCCAGCGCGTGCACGTCCTGAATAGCTCCGCTGGTGAAGAAGACGTGGCTGGTGGCCACGAGGGCGGTCCGGTCGTCCACCGCGCGCTCGACGGCCTCGAGCGGCACGCCGATGCCGTCGGGACTCTCCACCACCACGACCTCCACCCCGCGTCCCGCCTTGGCGAGCCACTGATAGGCCAGAGTCGGGAAGTCGAGGCTCGTCACCACCACTCGAGGCCGCCGGGTGTAGTCCAGCGACTCCGCCACCGCCGCCAGCGCCGTGGAGATGTTGGGATGGAGCGCGATGGTGCCGGCCGCGGCGCCGATCGCGCGGCCGTAGCGCTCCCGCAGCTCGGCAAGCGCCGCCCACCAGACATCGTACCAGGCGGCGGCCCCGCGGGTTTCCCACAGATCGAGGAACTCGTTCACCTTGGCGCGCGAGCGCAGGGACAGGGCTCCGAGCGAGCAGCTGTTCAGGTAGATGGCGTGTCGGAAGATCGGAAACTCCACCCGGTAGTCCCGTGGTGGAGCGGCAGCGGCGGCCAAAGTCATAGGAGAGGGAATATAGGCGGGCGGAGGAGGCCGCGGGGCGGGCCTGTTATACTTCCGCCATGTCCGCCTCCTGGAGCTCGCTCGCCGCGCGGCTGGCCCTTCGCGGGCTGCTCGATCCCCGCCTTGGAATAGACCTGCTGAGGACCACCTGGGCCTTTCGGCGGCGCGCGTGGTGGACCCGCGCTCCCTTTCTGCCGCTGCCCGATCCCACATATCTCCGCTGGCGGATGTACACCGCCTACGCCGACGAGCACGCGGTGCCGCCGGCGGAGGACGTGGTACGCTTTGCCCGCTGGCGGCGGGAGACGATGGGACTCTGATGACGCGAGGTGGGCGGTGACCAGTGCACGGTCCAGGTCGGATGCGCCGCAGGTAGTGATACTGGGCGGCGGCTTCGCGGGTCTGTACGCGGCGAAGGCGCTCCGGGCAGCGCCGGTGTGCGTTACGGTAGTGGACCGCCGGAACCATCATCTCTTCCAGCCCATGCTGTATCAGGTCGCCACCGCGGCGCTCAATCCGGCCGACATCGCCTCGCCCATCCGCTCGGTGCTGCGGAATCAGAAGAACACCGACGTGCTGCTGGCCGAAGCCGAGTCGGTGGACACCGGCGCCCGGCGGGTACGTCTGAGCGACGGCACCACGCTGGCGTACGACTACCTGCTCGTGGGCACCGGTGCGCGTCATTCGTACTTCGGGCGTGACGAGTGGGAGGCGCTCGCGCCGGGACTCAAGAGTCTGGAAGACGCGCTGCAGATCCGCCGCCGGGTGCTGCTCGCATTCGAGCGGGCGGAGCGGGAGACCGATCCGGTCCGGCGTCATGCTTATCTGACCTTCATTATCGTCGGCGGCGGCCCCACCGGAGTCGAGATGGCCGGCGCGGTAGCGGAGATCCGGCGCTATGCGCTCCGGCGGGACTTCCGCCACATTGACCCCGGCGAAGCCACGGTCATGCTCCTCGAGGGCGGTCCCCGCCTGCTCACGTCGTATCCACCGAGCCTGAGCGACGAGGCCAAGAAGGATCTCCGGCGGCTCGGCGTCGAAGTGCGCACCGAAACTCTGGTCACCGACATCCGACCCGGCTGCGTGAGCGCTGGGGGATGGACCATCCCTACCCAGACGGTGATCTGGGCGGCGGGAAACAGCGCCAGCCCGCTCCTTCGCTCGCTCGATGCCCCGCTCGACCGGTCGGGGCGCGCACTGGTGGAGCCCGACTGCACCATCCCCGGCCACCCCGAAGTGTTCGTGCTAGGCGATGCAGCCGCCTACGAGCATCAGGAGGGAGGGACGCTGCCCGGCATCTGTCCGGTGGCCATCCAGATGGGGCAGTACGCGGCCGCGACGATCGAAGGCGACCTTGCCGGCCGCGCGCGCCGGGCGTTCCGCTACTGGGACCGGGGCCAGCTCGCCGTGGTGGGACGGGGGCAGGCCGTGGCCGACATCTGGAAGCTCCATTTCAGCGGCCTGCTCGCGTGGCTCATCTGGATCTTCGTGCACATCTTCTTCCTCATCGGGTTCCGCAACCGGCTTCTAGTCATGATCCAGTGGGCCTGGTCCTACCTGACCTACGGCCGGGGAGCTCGCCTTATCACCGAGGATCTCCACCCCCCTGCCGCGGCCTTCCCCGAGCCGGCGCCACCGCGCGCATCGCTGCCGTCGGCCGGAGTGGCCGCCGGGGCGCCGTGACGCTCGCGGAGGAGGTAAAGGAGCGGGCATCGGGCCTGGGATTTCTGGCCTGCGGGATCACCCACCCGGGCCCCACGCCCCACGCCGATCGTCTCGATGAATGGCTCGCGCGCGGTTACGCCGGCACGATGCGATACCTGCACCGGCAAGCGCGGCGCCGCAAAGATCCCCGGCTCATCGTTCCCGAGGCACTCTCTGTTGTGGTGGTACTCGACAATTACTACCACGAGAGCGAGGCGGCCGACCGAGAGCCGCCGCGGATCGCGCGCTACGCCCGAGGCGCGGACTATCATGAGGTTACCGCCCGCCGCCTCGACCAGCTCGCCCGGTTTCTCCTCCAGCGCGGCGCCGGCGTGGCGCGGCACTTCACCGATGCCGGCCCGGTACCCGAGCGCGAGCTGGCCCAGCGAGCCGGGCTGGGCTGGATCGGCAAGAACACCATGCTGCTCCGGCCGGGCGCCGGCTCCTTCTTTTTCATCGGCTCTATCTTTACCGACCTTCCGCTGGAGCCGGATGCGCCGCTGGAGATGGACCATTGCGGCAGTTGCACCCGCTGTCTCGACGCCTGCCCCACCGGCGCCCTGCTCGAGCCTCGGCTGCTGGACGCGACCCGCTGCATCTCCTACCTCACCATCGAACACCGAGGACCGATTCCCGAGCCGCTGGCGGAGCGCCTGGAGGGGTACGTGCTCGGCTGCGATATCTGCAACGACGTCTGCCCCTGGAATCAGCGGTTCGCCGCCCCCAGCCCGGTGGCGGAGTTCCGCTCCCGCGGAGCCCTGCACGGCGCCGACCCGGAGATGTTCGAGCGGATGGACGAAGAGGAGTTCGCCCGCCGCTTCGGCGACACGCCGCTGGAGCGGCCGGGGCTCCTGGGCATGCGGCGGAACTTCCGCGCGGCGCTGGCGCCCAAGCCTTCAGCCTCCTGACGCACGATGACCCCTGAGCTGCGCCACCACGAGCGACTCCTGCGCTACGATATCTGGGCCAACGCCGAAGCGCTGCGGTCGCTGCGACAAGGCAGTCCTCCCGGGCACCTGCTTCGCTGGATGGGCCACATCGTCGGGTCCGAGTGTCTCTGGCTGGCCCGCCTGCTGCAGGAGCCTCCCACGCTTCCGGTCTGGCCCGAGCTGGACCTCGACGACTGCGCCGCGCGACTGAACGAGCTGGCCGACGCCTGGCCCCGTTACCTCCAAGGGCTCGCGGCGGAAGATCTGGAGGATGGCGTCGGCTACCGCAATAGCAAGGGAGAGTTCTGGACCAGCAGCGTGACCGACATCATGAGCCATGTGGTAATCCACTCCGGCTATCACCGCGGCCAGATAGCCACGGGCATCCGCCAGGCAGGCGGCACGCCGGCGTACACCGACTTCATCCATGCGGTGAGACAGGGACTGGCCGGGTGATTCCTTCCTCCCCCGGGCCCCTGCTCGTGGGCCTCGGCGTCACCCTGATCCTCATCGGCCTCCTGCTCTGGTCCGGCAGTCTCTCCTGGTTCGGCCGGCTCCCCGGCGACATCCGGATCGAACGGGACTCGTTCCAGATCTTCGTGCCCCTCGTCTCCATGATCGTGGTGTCGGTGGTCCTCAGCCTGGTGCTGTATCTCATGAAGCGATACCTCTAAAGGTCGAAGGTCGCTTACCTTGCATCCATGAGCCCAACCCACCTCTCCCGCCAGCCCGCTCCCGAAGTAGGCACCCTCGACCCGCACAGACTGGAGCGGCTGCGCCAGT
>JACCQZ010000291.1 GCA_013813875.1 Gemmatimonadales bacterium
ACCGAAAGTCCCGTCTGCCCCCGCTCCAGCAGAAACTTGTAGCGGGCGTTGGTGTCGTCGGCGGTGCCGAACCCGGCGAACTGCCGCATGGTCCAGAGCCGGCCCCGGTACATGGTGGGATGGATGCCACGGGTGTAAGGGTAGTGGCCCGGCATGCCCAGCGAGGACGCCAGGTCGGCCGGGAGATCCAACGGAGTGTAGACCGGCTCGACCGTGCGCCCCGAGACGGTGGAGAACTCGGCATCCTTCCGGATCGGAAGCTCGGCCGCGCGTGCGCGCCAGGCCGCCAGCTCGGCGCGCAACCGCTCGAGCTCCAGCTCCTGCGCTGCCAGCCGTGCCGCGATTTCGCCACCCACATCGGTTCCCGAGGCAGTCATATCCGCTCGCCTTGTTTGAGGCCTTCGAGCACCTCCGCCGCCACGTCATAGGGACTGAGCCTTCCCTGCGTCACCTCGTCGAGCCGCTCCGCGACCAGCTGCTCCGCCCGCGTCTCCTCCCACAGCCAACGTCGGGTGGCGCGATCCACCACTTCGCGGGTGCGATCCATCAACCGTCGCCGCCGGCGCTCGTGCAGGACACCGGTGCGGGTAAGCCACTCGTGATGCCGGTCGAGTGCGGCGATCAACTCCTCCACGCCCTCCCCTTTGGCGGCGACGGTGAGCGCCACCGGCTGTTCCCACGCGCTTGCGTCACCGGCCTCGCGCCGCGCCGCCCGGCCGCCCCCCTTCCGGTCTATCCGCGCCCCATGATGCGCAGGGACGTTCCTGAAGGCGTTACCCCGACGGATCCCGAGGGTGACCTCGATTTCCTGCCGCAGTTTGTCGGCTCCGGCGCGATCGGCCTTGTTGACCACGAAGATGTCGGCGATTTCCATGATGCCGGACTTGAGCGTCTGGATGCCGTCACCCGACTCGGGGACCAGCACCAGCACCGTAGAGTCGGCCATACGCGCCACGTCGAGCTCGGACTGGCCCACGCCGACCGTCTCCACCAGGATGCGGTCGAAGCCGGCGGCATCGAGCAGGTCGCAGACCTCTCGGCTGGTCACGGCGAGCCCGCCGAGGGACCCGCGGGTGGCCATCGAGCGGATATACACGCCCTCGTCGAGGGCTACCGATTCCATGCGGATGCGGTCGCCGAGGAGGGCGCCGCCGGTGAAGGGGCTGGTGGGGTCAATGGCGAGCACCGCTACCCGAAGTCCGGCGGCGCGGTAGGCCCCGACCAGGCGCTCGACCAGGGTGGATTTACCCGCACCGGGTGGGCCGGTAATGCCGATACGCCGAGCCCGGCCGAGCGACCGGTGAACCTCCGCCAGGAGTCGCTCGAAGCCGGGCCGGCCGTTCTCGACCACCGAAATCGCACGGGCCAGAGCCGCTGTCTTGCCGGCCAAGAGCTCCGTGAGCAGGAGGTCGGAATCCATGAGTGTAAGGTCGCTGGAGCCGGGAGGAGAGGCAAGCACGACCGCGGCGCTCAGACATCTTGAAAATCGCCATCTCCGAGGAGTGAACCATGATAGTGCAAATTCTGGCGGTGCCCTACGACTCGGCACACCGAGGTGTGCGCATGGGCGCCGGACCCGAGCGCCTGCTGGCGGCCGGCCTGGTGAGGCACCTCGAGGATCGGGGACACCAAATACACTGCACGGTGATCGAAGCCCCGGCAGAGAGCTGGCGCGCCGAGATCCAGACCGGCTTTCAACTGATGCACGCCGTAGCCGGGGCCGTGCGAGAGGCACGCGAACAGGGACGGTTTCCCCTGGTTCTCTCCGGCAACTGCAGCACGGCGGTGGGGACCCTCGCCGGTCTCGGCACCAGGGACACCGGGGTGCTCTGGTTTGATGCGCACGGCGACTTCAACACTCCGGAGACTACGATTGGCGGCTTTCTGGACGGAATGGCTCTGGCCACCGTAACCGGCCGCTGCTGGACCGAGCTGGCGCGGGGCGTACCGGGTTTCCGTCCGGTGGCCGAGCGGCGGGTGGCACTGCTGGGAGCTCGCGATATAGATCCGATCGAGGCGGGCGCGCTGGCCCGGTCGGAGGTCAGCCTGTTGCCGCCCGCGACAGTGGCCGCCGACCTGCCGAGATGTCTGGAGACGCTCACGCACCGGACTGAGCAAGTGTACCTGCACGTAGATCTCGACGTGCTGGATCCCGAGGCAGCGCGAGCCAACGCCTACGCGGCGCCCGGGGGGCTCACGCTGGAGCAGCTCGAACTAGCGGTGACCACGGCAGGGCGGGCAGTGGCGATCGCCGCTGCCACCATTTCAGCTTACGACCCGGCGCTGGACCCCGACGGGCGCACCTGCGCCGCCGCCTTCCGGGTGGCGGCAGCGCTGCTCGCGGCCGCCGAGGGCGCTCAGGCCCCCGGCCACTTGCGCCGGTAGCGCAGCGGGTTCTGAAACAGATGGGTCGGGAGCAGGAAGATCACCAAGAACATTCCGAACGCGACGACTAGCCCGAGGATGAGCACCGGCAGCCGGCCAGTCGCCAGGTAGACCACGCTGGAGATGATCGCGATGGTAAAGGCGAACAGCGCCAGCAGCGCCCGCCGAACCTGCTGCGCCAGGAATCGCTGCAGCTCCAAGGTATCGCGCGGGTGCCAGCGGACCCGCAGGTCGTCACGCTCCACCCGGCGGACCAGCTCCCTCAAGGTGCGCACCGCTCCGACCGCCTCCAGACCCCAGTCGGTCAGCTTGGCTCGCGGATCCTGGTGGACCACACCCTCGATCAGCCGGGTGGTGGAGCGCGCCAGCACCGGGCGCGCCACGACGAGCACGTTGAAGTCCGGCTGGTAGCGCAGCCCGATCCCTTCGACCAGCACGCCGGCCCGCCCGAAGTACACCAGATTCGACGGGAGGATCAGCGGCCATTCGTAGAACGTCTGCAGCACCTGCTCGACCAGTCGCTGAATCTGGCGGGGAGAGACGTCGTCCCGGAGGGTGATGGCCATGAGACTCTGAGCCGCATCGCGCACGGTGCCGCGGTCCACGTCGGGATCGAGGATCCCCAGCTCGTAAAACCCGTTGATGACGCCATCCACGTCCTGCCGCGCCGCCGCGAGCACCGTCTCCACCAGCCGGCGGCGAGTCTCCCATTCCACCTGGAGCACCATGCCGAAGTCGAGCAGCACCAGCCGTCCCTCGCCGTCCACCAGCAGATTGCCCGCGTGGGGGTCGGCGTGGAAGACGCCGTCCTCCAACATCATTTTGATGTAGACCTCCACGATCACCGCCACCAGCGCCTCGAGCTTCAGCTCTCCCGATGCCAGCCGCGAGTGCAGCCGGTCAATCCGGGTGCCTTCGACGTATTCCAGCACCAGCACTCGACGGCGGGTCAGCTCGCTCACCACCTCGGGTACCAGCACCCGCGGCTCGCTCGCGAAATTTCTCCGCAGGGTGGCAGCGTTGCGGGCTTCCTGGCGGAAATCGAGCTCATCGGAGATCCGCTTGGAGAACTCGCTCACTATTGAGGCGATGGCGCGGGTATGGTGGTTGGGAAACAGCAGGTTGAGCACGAAGAGAAGCCGGAACGACACGTTCAGGTCCTGCCGGACCACCTCCTCGACCCCCGGCCGGAGCACCTTCACCACTACTTCCCGGCCGCGATACAATGCTCGATGCACCTGGCCCAGCGAGGCGGCGGCGAGCGGCACGGCATCGAAGCGCTCAAACACCGCGCCGGCCTCCTGCTCGAGCTCGGCCCGAACCACCGCTTCGGCTACGCCGGGGGGAAGCGGCGGAACCTGGTCGGTCAGGGTGCCGATGGCGGAGAGATAGGGTTCGGGGAGGATGTCGGCGCGGGCGGATAAGACCTGGGCCAGTTTGATGAAGGTCGGACCCAGCTCCGCCAGCGTCCGGGTCAGCCGGGCGGCCCGCCGCAGGTGCCGCTCCTCGTTGCGGCGGGGCGGGCGACCGAAGAAGACGAACCGGCGCCGATCCCACAAAAAGGCCACCAGAAAGGGAAAGAGCCGGCCGAAGACGAGAAGCGCGCGCACCTCAGGACGCCACGGTGCGGAGCGTCAGAGCAGCAACCATCCCGCCAGGCCCAGCAGCAGCAGGAACCCGCAGACGTCGGTGAACGCCGTCACGAAGATCGAAGAGGCGATTGCCGGATCCACGCCCATTCGGTCCAGCAGCACCGGGATGAATCCGCCGGCGAACCCGGCCACCAGCAGATTGCCGGTCATCGCGAGGAACACGACCAGTCCCAGCCTGGCTCCCTCCCCCATCAGTGCCGCCGCCGCCCCGACCACGACCCCGATAGCCAGACCGTTGGTCATGCCCACGAGCACCTCTTTGCGGACGACCGAGAAAAACAGATCGCGGGGGATCTGTCCCAGCGCGATGCGCCGCACCGTGACCGCCAGAGCCTGGGTGCCGGCATTGCCGCCCATGCCCGCGATGATCGGCATGTAAACCGCCAGCGCCACCGTTCGCTGAATTGACTCCTTGAACAGAAAGACCACCCCGCCCGCCATGAACGCGGTGATCAGGTTGACGTAGAGCCACGGCAGCCGGCTGCGCACCGCCTCGGTCCACGCTCCCCCCAGCTCCTCGTCCGGGGAGACGCCGCCGAACTTGAGCATGTCCTCGGTGGTCTCGGCCTCGACCACGTCAATGACGTCGTCGAAGGTGACCCGGCCCAGCAGTCGTCCGGCCTCATCCACCACGGCGACGCTCGGCAGGTTGTAGCGCGCCATGAGCCGCGCCACCTCCTCCTGGTCCAGGTCGGGTGGGACCGAGATGTCGGCGTCGGCCATGAACTCGCGGATCTGCCGTTCGGGCCGGCTGACCACCAGATCCTTGAAGGGCAGGATGCCGATCAGCCGCCGGTTTCCGTCCACCACGAACACCTGGTAGAACTCCTCCACCTGCTCCGCCTGGCGCCGGATCTCGTCGAGCGCTTCGGCAGCGGTGGCGGTGTCGCGCACGCTGACCAGGTGGGTGGTCATGCGCCCGCCGGCGGTCTCTTCGTCATAGCGGAGCAGGGTATCTACTTCCGCCCGGTGCTCGATCGCGGCGAGGATCCGCTCCTGCTTGACAGGATCGAGCTCGCCGAGGATGTCGGCCGCGTCGTCGTCCTCCAGCTCCTCGACGATCTCCGCCGCCCGCCCCGGATCGAGCGCCGCCAGAGTGTCCTCTGCGTGCGCCTCCTCCGGCATCTCGGCCAGCGCCTGGCTGGAGAGCTCGGGCGGCAGCGCCTGCACCACCGTCACCCGCTCGTCGTCATCCAGCGCCGAGAGCACGTCGGCCAGGTCAGCCGGCTCGTAGTCGTGCGCCCGGCGAACGAAGGTGGAGATCTCCCCGCTTCGCACCAGCTCCACCATCCGCTCGACGTGGTCGAGAGCTTCGCTCATGGCGCGCCCGGGAGCAGGGGAACCGGCGCGGCGGCGCCGGAGCGTACCAGCAGCCGTTCGATGCGGGTGGGAGAGGCCTGGATGACATCGAACTCGAGACCGCGCACCACGAATCTCTCCCCGGCGGTGGGAATGCGGCCCGCCCACTCCGCCAGCAGTCCGGCCACGGTGGTGGAACGGCCGTCGGGCAGGGTCACCCCGAAGCGCTCCTCGATGGCCTCGGGCGGGACGTTGCCATCCACCTCGAAGATCTGGGGTCCGCCCGCCGGCGGCGTCCTGACCTCCTCGTCGTGCTCGTCGAAGATCTCGCCGACGAGCTCCTCCAGGAGATCCTCCAGCGTGGCGATCCCGAGCGTTCCGCCGAACTCGTCCAGCACCACGGCCAGGTGGCGCCGCTCCCGCTGCATGTCCAGCAGCAGATCGCCGCAGCTCCGGCTCGCCGGCGTCACCGCCACCGGGCGCACCGGCAGGGCATCGCCGGGACGGAGCTTGAAGAGGTCGAAGGCGTGCAGCATGCCGACGATCTCGTCGAGTGTGCCTCGGAACACCGGAACGCGGCTGTACCCGCTCTGGGCGAAGACCAGGCGGATGTCCTCCAACGCGGCGTTCTCTCCGATGGCGACGATGTCGGTGCGCGGCGTCATCACCTCCCGCACCGGCCGCACGGTGAAGGCCATCACTCCGCCCACCATCGCCAACTCGTCATCGGCGCGAAGGCCCACCGCGGCGCCCTCGCGCCAGATAGATCGGAGATCGGTGGGCCGGGTGGCGGTGCGCGCCGGCAGTACCAGCCCCAGCACGCGGGACCAGGCGCGCAGCAGCGGCATTACCCGGTCGGCGACGCTCTCCGCCCGCGGCTGGGTGAGCCAGCGCGGGAGCAGGTAGGCGGCGAAGAGCACCAACGGCACGCAGAAGAGCGCGAGGATGACGGCCAGCCGCGGGGTACCCGAGCCGGCCAGCATTCCGGGCAGCGCCGCCCCCACCAGCAGCACGCCGATGGAGGTCGTGGCCGACGCCGCGGTGAGGTGGCGGTCCACCTCGGCCAGCCACGCCAGCGAAGGCACCGCTCCCCGAAGCCTCCGGGCCACCGCCCTCGTCAGCTCAGCCCGACTCACCGTGATGAGCGCGGCGCCGGCGGTCGAGCCGAAGGCGGCCACCGCAAGTCCCACCAGGACGACGAGCCAGATCATGGGACGGTTCGCTCCGGCGCCCCGACCTGCGCCTCCACCGGGATTCGCTGCACCGCGATCCGCTTGACCCGGCGGCGCACCACCTGCTCCACCACCAGCCGGTAGCCCTGCACGTCGAGCGCTTCACCGGCACGCGGCACCCGGCCGAATTCGGCCAGCACCAGCCCACCCACCGTGCTCACGTCTTCTCGGTCGAAATTATGACTCAGCGCCACCTCCAGCTCGGAGAGCGAGACACCGCCTTCGACCCGCAGCACGTCCTGCCCCACCACCTGAATCGGCTCCACCTCATCGGTGTCGTATTCATCCTGGATCTCGCCTACGATCTGCTCCAGTATGTCCTCCAGGGTGACCAGCCCCGCGGTGCCCCCGAACTCATCCACCACCACGGCCAGATGGCTGGGCCCCCGCTGAAAGTCACGGAGCTGGCGGTCCAGCGTCTTTCCCTCGGGCACGAAGGCGGCGGGACGGATGAGCGCGTGCCATGGCCTCGCGTCCTCCGTGCTCACGGCGAGGATGTCCTTGGCGTAAATCACCCCGGCCACCGCGTCGGGATGACCATCGAAAACGAGAAGCCGGGCGTGCTCCGAGCTGCCCAGGGTGGTGATGACCTCCTCCACGCCGGCCGAGGAATCCACGGCAACGACGTCAATCCGCGGCGTCATCACCTCGGCCACGGTGGTATCGGCCAGGGAGAACACGCCGAGCAACATATCGCGCTCGGCCGGTCCCGCGTGGCGACGGCGGTCCGAGGGAACGCGCCGCTGGGCCCGAGCATCGGCCCAGCCGGCCAGCCGCAGCAGCGGACGAAACGGCGCCAGGGTGGCGGCTGCCGCGCGTCTGGCAGGGACGGTGAGCTCCGGGGCCACCGCCGCCAGCAGCCGGGGCAGCAGATCCCCGACCACCCAGACCAGGCCGATGGCGAGGAAAAGCCGGAGGAGCCCGCCCGCCGGGGACCGCGCCCACCAGGCGACCGCCGCCCCTGCCGCGGCGCCGGCCAGTACCAGGAGCGCGAGGTGGGCCACGTGGAGGTCGCGCGAGAGCGTTCTCACTCCCACGTCGCTCGGCAGCTCCCCACCCAGGGCGCGGGGAAGGTCGGCGTCCGATTCCGCGGCCAACGCGAGCCAGGCGGCCCATAGCGTCAGCGCCGCGGCCACCAGCGGCGCGATGAAGAGCTGCAGCATGGCGATCACGCCAGCGCCTCCACGTATCGCTCCTGCCGGCGCCACATGGCGGAGCGGGTGCGGCTCGCGCCGTCCGGGTGGTCCCGGCCGATCGCGTGCAGGGTACCGTGCACCACCAGCCGGATCAGCTCCTCCCTCAGCGATATCCCGCGGCTTGCCGCCTCGCGTTCGGCCACCCAGGAACAGATGTAGACGTCGCCCACCGCGCGTCCCCCCGGCTCATGCAACGCGAAGGTGAGCACGTCGGTGGGACCGTCCTGCCCCTTGTGTTCGGCGTTGAGCCGGCGCATGGCGGTCCGGCCGAGAAAGGTGATCGAGACCAAGGCCTGCCGCCGCTCGCCTTCGAGCACCGCCTTTACCACCCGGCGAACGACGCCGGGTGGCAGCGGCAGCCGCCGGCCGCTCACCGCGACCTCACTGGTGCTCGACCGCTTGGAACTCGGGCGTGAGGCCGCCGCTGCCACGGGGATAGCCGATCCGCTTGTGATAGGTGCCGGACATGACTCGGGCGAACTCCCGCTTGATGCGGTCGAGATCGCGGAGAGTGAGTGGAGCATCGTCGAGCTGCCCCGAGGCCAGCTTGTGCTGCACCAGCATCTCGATGGCGTCGCGCACCCGCTCCGGCGTGGGTGTGTCGAGGACTCGGATGGATGCCTCCGCCGAGTCGGCCAGCATCGCCACCGCCGTCTCCGCCGACTGGGGCCGCGGCCCGGGATAGCGGAAGTCGGCCGGGTTTACCCGGGCATCGAGACCGCGCAGCCGTGCCTTGCTGAGAAAGTAGGTGATCTCGCTGGTTCCGTGGTGCTCCGGGATGAAGGCCCGCACGATCGGAGGGAGCGCGGCGGCCTCGGCCAGGGCGACCCCGTCCGCCACATGGGTGCGGATGATGCGGGCCGATTCGATGGGGCTGAGGTCGTCGTGCGGGTTGGGTCCTCCACCCTGGTTTTCCACGAAGAAGCCGGGACTGGCCAGCTTGCCGATGTCATGATAGTAGCAGCCCACCCGCGCCAGCAGTCCATTGGCCTCGATGATATTGCAGGCTGACTCGCAGAGATTGGCCATCGCCAGGCTGTGGGCCCAGGTGCCCGGTGCCTCCAGTGCCAGGCGGCGCAGCAGCGGCCGCCCCAGGTCGGAGATCTCCAGCAGGGTGAGGTCGGTGGTGATCCGGGTGCCCGACTCGGCCAGCGGCATCACGATCATCGCCAGCGAGGCGCTGGCCGGCGCCATCAGCACTCCGAGCAGGGCGCTGCCGATGATGGCGAAGGAGGACCAGCCCTGCATCAGCCCGATGGTGATCGAAGCCAGCACGCCCGCCGCCGCCATGACGCCGATGGTGAGATACAGATGCCTTCGGCGGCGCACCACCCTGATCCCCACCGCGCCCGCCACTCCGCCGACCAGACCGAAGAAGAGCACGAAATCGTCCCGGAGAGCCCACTGGCCGTCGAGCAGAACCGCCAGCGTCAGCGCGGCGAACACCCCGATGCGGCCGTTGTAGAGCAGGGTGACCAGGATGGCGGCGAAGGGAATCGGCACCAGCTCCGGCCGGCCGGGGAAGATCTCCGTCAGCGCCGCCGCCATCAGCACCACCAGGGAAAAGAGAGCGCCGAAGAAGAGCATCTCCCGGAGCTGGCCGTACGTCTCCCTGCGGTAGAACATCATCAGCAGCCAGAACGCGCCGAGGATGATCACGCTGTAGAGCAGCGCGCCGAGCGCGCCGCGAATCCAGAGGTCGTCGGTGCCGCGGAGGTGCAGCTCCTCCTGCAACCCGGCCAGCTTGCCGCGCGCCTCTTCGGTGATGGTGGCTCCCGCCCTCACGATCGGCTCTCCCGCCCGCACCGAGTATTTGACCGGATCCACGCTCGCGCGAAGCTGTTCCCTTCGCGCCGTGGTGAGCGGCACATCGGGTACGATGGTCGGGTGATAGAAAGCGCCGACCAGGCGCCGCATCGCCCGCTGGCCCACCGCGCTCGGAATGATGGTCCCGGTGGCCTCGGCCTGCTCCATCAGGTCGGCGAAAGTAAGGATCGAATCGCGGGGGACGATTCGCTCCTCTTCGCCCCGGCGCAGGGTGACCTGCCGGCTGGCCTCGCCGCGGAGGACCCCCGCGTCGGCCACACCTCGGGAGAGGGCCTCGGCCAGGAAGTGGGTGACGACTTCCTGCAGCGCGTGCCGGCGGGCCTCGTCACTGAGGTAGAGCGTCTCTTCCGGACCGAGGTGCACCCGGGTCTCGGCCAGGAGCCGCATCAGGTCGGGCCCCTGCGCGTCGGCGCGGCCGAGGTCGGCAAAGAACCCCCGGATGGCGACCAGGGCGGAGTCGTAGGCGGTGGCACTGAAGCGATAGACCGGCTGGGCGGTGAGCGCGCGCGACTCCCCCTCGCGGGCCATCTCATCGGTGGACTTGCGAACCAGGAAGGGGAAGGGAGCGATCACGGTCCGATCGGCCACCCGGCCGGCCGCCGGCACCGGGGCCACCATTCCCAGCGGCGGAGGGAAGACCACATAGGTCACCAGCGCGGTGACCAGGAGGGGGCCCCAGCGCTGCGCGTGGAATCGGATCCGCTGGCCGGCCGACGATCCGGACTGCCCGTCCGAGACCCAGGGCACCTCCCGGCCTCGCATCAGCCGTTCTGATCCTCCGCATAGGCCCGGATGATCTCCCGTACCAGGCGGTGGCGCACGACGTCGGTCTCGTGCAGGTAGCAGAACGCGATGCCCTCGATGCCGGGAAGCACCCGCTCCACCTGCACCAGGCCCGAGTCCTCCCGCCGGGGCAGATCAATCTGGGTCTTGTCGCCGGTCACCACCGTCTGGCTGTTCACGCCGAGGCGGGTGAGAAACATCTTCATCTGAGCCCCGGTGGCGTTCTGCGCCTCATCGAGGATGATGAAGGCGTCGGCCAGGGTGCGGCCCCGCATGTAGGCCAGCGGCGCAATCTCGATGGTGCGACTCTCCAGCGCGCGCTGCACCCGGTCGTGCGGCATCATGTCTTCCAGCGCGTCGTAGAGCGGGCGCAGGTAGGGATCTACCTTGGCCTGGATGTCGCCGGGCAGAAAGCCGAGCGATTCTCCCGCCTCGACCGCCTTGGCTACCGCGAGGTAGGTCTTGCCGGTGCCCGCCGGGCCGATCCCGACGACGATGTCGTGCGTGCTGATCGCCTGCAGGTAGTCGCGCTGGCCCTGGGTCTTCGGCGCGATCGCCCGGCGCAGTCCCGGGA
>JACCQZ010000292.1 GCA_013813875.1 Gemmatimonadales bacterium
GTTCCGAAATGCCTGCATCATAAGCGGATTCGATGCTCCAAACCTGTGGGGGGGTGGCACGAGCGGTTAATTCTAAGCGCGGCAACACTGAACCTCAAGGCACGGCACCGGTTAGCAGTTGACAGGCCGCCGGTGGCGCGCTACTGTCACCTGACTTCCCGCAGCGACTTCGACGTTCTACCCCACAACGGCCGCACACCTCGACCCCGGGATCGGGATGCCACTCAGCGAGATCGAGAAACTCGAGCGCAGGTACGCCGAGAACCCTCAGGGGCTCACCTTCGCGCCGCTGGCGGAGGTCCACCGTAAAGCCGGCGACGCGCCCCGCGCGCTGGAGCTGTTGCGGCCCGGGCTGGAGATCCATCCGGACTATATCCCCGGCAGCATAGTGCTGGGCCGGTGTCACGTGGATCTGGCGGATTTGCCCTCGGCCGAAGCGGCGTTCACCCACGTTCTCGAACTCGACGGGGAGAACGTCATCGCTCTCAAGGCACTGGCCGACATCACCGAGCGGTTGCAGCGCTTCGATGAGACCGAGCGCTGGTTGCAGCAGTTGCTCTCCGTAGACCGCAGCAACGATGACGCGCGAAGCCAACTCCAGCGGATCGAGACGGCGCGAGAGCAGCTCGAACCGCTGGTCTCGGCCCCGGTCGAGGAGACTTGGGCCGAGTCCCCCTCCGACTCCGTGGCGGAGGAGAGCCCGGACGTCGCCCCCCTGGTGCTGGAGCAGTGCGAGTACGAGTCCACCCCCCAGGCCGAAGACCGGCCGCCGGCCGGGCTC
Organism: Gemmatimonadales bacterium; assembly: GCA_013813875.1. GTDB lineage: Bacteria > Gemmatimonadota > Gemmatimonadetes > Gemmatimonadales > GWC2-71-9 > CAVVWJ01. The sequence goes on from JACCQZ010000292.1 coordinate 782, forward strand.
GAGATCGAAGAGCCGGTGAGGCTCGACGAGTTGGGCGAGTTGGTAGAGCCCGTCGAGGGACTGACCGGCCGCGAACGGGAAACCGTGCCCGCCGACGCGGACGATTTTCAGATCGAGACCAGTGAGGACATCATTCTGCGGAGCTCCGGCGGATCCGAGTTCCAGATGCCCGACGCCGCTCAGGAGCTCTCGGCGCCCCCGGCCGAGCCGATCTCTTTCCCCCAAGACCTGCCCGCACCCAAGCCGGCAGCGGCGTCCCTCCCCGAGCCCGAGACGGTGGTCACCGAGACCATGGCGGAGGTGCTGTTGACGCAGGGCCACACCAGCGAGGCGCTGCGGGTCTATCGCGAGCTGGAGAGTCGCAGCTCCGGCGACTCCCGGTTGCGGCAGAAAATCACCGAGCTGGAGGCGGCTGACGCGGAGCCGGCTCCCGCCCGGCGATCGTATCTGGCCCGGGACACCGGCGGCCAATCCGTTCGCGCGTTCTTCCAAGACCTCCTCGCCACCCGCCCGGCGCCGTCGCCCTCGGACGCCGGGCCCGTGGCCCAGACATCCTCCCCTCCTCCCGTTCCCTCCGCCCCGGAAACCGGCGGCGCCCCCACCCGCCCCGCGGCCGATGCGCTCTCGCTCAGCTCTGTCTTCGGTGAGGAGCCCGCACCGATGCACCCGGCCGTGCCCGCCGCCGGCGCGGCCGAGGGGAGCGGCGTCTCTTTCGATGAGTTCTTCACCCCGCCGGGCTCCAACAACTCCCCGCGGACCTCACGCACCCCGGACGGCAAGAACGACGACCTCGACCAGTTCCACGCCTGGTTGCAGAATTTGAAACGCTGAATGCGGATCGCGGTGCTCAACGGCCCCAACCTGAACCTCCTGGGGCAGCGGGAACCGGAGGTCTATGGCCGGACCACACTGGCTGAGATCGAGGGAATGGTCCGCGAAGCGGCTCGCGCGCACGGCGCCGAAATCGAGTGGTTTCAGAGCAACCATGAAGGCGCGCTGGTGGACGCCGTTCAAGCGCTTCCCGGACGGGCGGATGGCGCGCTCATCAACGCCGCGGCGCTCACCCACTCGAGCCTGGCGCTGCGGGACGCGCTGCTCGCGGTGCGGGTGCCCTTTGTCGAGCTGCATCTGTCGAACATCTTCGCCCGGGAGCCGGAACGTCGGCACTCCATGATCGCCGACCTGGCGCTCGGAATGGTTACCGGATTCGGGGCCCAGAGCTACCTGCTGGCCCTGCAGGCGCTGGCGGGCCGGCTGCGTGCCGTCTGACCGCAGAAATGAGCGACAGGTTGCCCTGCGGGCAGCGCTGGAGCGGGAAGGATTGGATGGCCTCCTGGTCACTCACCTTCCCAACATCCGCTACCTGACCGGCTTCACCGGCTCGGCGGCCCTGCTGCTGGTGCGGACCGACGCCACCATCCTGATCACCGATTTTCGCTATGCGGTACAGGCACCGGCCGAGGCGGGCCAGGCCGCGGAAGTCGAAGTGGATCAGAAGAGCGTGTGGGACCGGCTCGGGCGAGTGCTCGGAGCCACGCCTCTCGCCGGCCTCGGGATTGAGTCCCACTCGCTCACGGTACGAGACGCGGAGCGGGTGGCCGGGCTTACCCGGAGTCGGGTGGTGCCCCGCTCGGAGTTGGTCGAGCGGCTCCGAGCGGTGAAGGTGCCGGAGGAGGTGGCGGCTATACGTGAAGCGGCGGCGCTGGCCCAGGAGGCGCTCGCCGAGGTGTTGCCCACGGTGCGCGCGGGTCAGACGGAGCTCGAAGTGGGCGCGGCCCTGGAGTCGGCGCTGCGGCGCCGGGGCAGCGAGTGGCATCCCTTTCCCACCATCGTGGCCTCGGGCCCGCGGTCGGCGCTGCCCCACGCGCGCACCAGCACGCGGACCATCGGCCGGGGTGAGTGGCTGCTGCTCGACTTCGGCTCGCAGGTGGACGGATACTGCGCCGACCTCACCCGGATGGCGGTGGTCGGCGGCCGGGCGGACCAGCGGCAGCGCGCCATGCACGAGCTGGTCCAGACCGCCCAGCGGCGGGCACTGGAAAACCTGCGCGCCGGCATGACCGGCCGCGAGGGAGACGCGCTGGCGCGCGAGGTTATCGCCGCCCGCGGCTTCGGGGAGGCGTTCGGACATTCCCTGGGCCACGGGCTGGGCCTGGAGGTTCACGAAGCGCCTCGCCTGGCGCCTACCGCCGAGGCCGTGCTGCCGGCCCACGCGGTGGTCACCGTCGAGCCGGGAGTCTATCTTCCGGGCTGGGGCGGGGTCCGGCTGGAAGACGATGTGTATCTCAGTCCCGACGGACCCGAGCGGCTGTCGGACGGGCGGACGGAGCTTGTTGAACTGGTCTAAGGTCGAAGGTCGAAGGTCCTGAGTCACCAACCTTCCGCCCTGCCCGGTGACCTTCGACCCAAGACCTTCGACTTTCCACCAAGACCTTCGACCTCGACGACAACTTCATGGCCACTACCGCTGACTTCCGGAATGGTCTCGTGCTGGAGATTGACGGTCAACTGTTCCAGATGGTGTACTTCCAGCACGTGAAGCCCGGTAAAGGCGGTGCGTTCGTACGGACCAAGCTCAAGAACATCCGCTCCGGCGCGGTCATAGACCGGACCTACAACGCCGGCGAGCGGGTGATGGACGTGCGGCTCCAGCGCCGCCCGATCCAGTTCTCCTACGGCGACGGACACTTCTATCACTTTATGGATCAGCAGACCTTCGACGACATCATGCTGACCGACGAAGTGATCGGGCCCGATCAGCTCAAATACCTGAAAGAGGGGATGGAGTGCGAGGGACTGGTGCACAACGACACCGTCATCCTCGTCGAGCTCCCTCTCTTCGTCGAGCTTACCGTCACCCGGACCGATCCTGGCGTCCGCGGCGATACCGCCACCGGCGCGACCAAGCCGGCCACTCTGGAGACGGGTGTCACCGTGCAGGTTCCGCTGTTCGTCGAGGAGGGCCAAGTGATCCGGGTTGATCGCCGCGAAGACAAGTACCTCACCCGCGTATGACACCTCAGGAAATGCAGCAGCTTGCCGAGCTGATCCAGCACGTGCCGGGGATCAGGTCCATCGAGCTTCAGGACGTGCAGGGGCTGGCCCAGCTGCTCCGGGATTCGCCGGAGATCGGGTCCATCGAGGTGAAGGGGTGGTTCGGCACCGGCGTCGTGATCACCCGCACCGCGGCGGCTGCGCCACCGCCACCGCCACCGCCGCCGGTCCCGATGCTCGCCCCGCGCGCCGCCGAGCCGGAGCAGCGGGAGTCGCCGCGAGCGCCGGCTCCCGCGCTCAAGGACATCAAGTCCCCCATGGTCGGCACCTTCTACAAGGCGCCGGAGGCGGGCGCGGAGTCCTACGTCCGGGCCGGCGCCCGGGTGAGTCCCGGGC
>JACCQZ010000341.1 GCA_013813875.1 Gemmatimonadales bacterium
CACGCCGCGGAGCTCTTCGGCCGCCCCGTCGCTCATCCGGTGAAGCGCCACGTAGCCGACCCGGCCGTCGAGCAGTACGCCCCGCGAGGCGGCGGGGACGTGAACCGGAGTGCGGACCAGTCGCCGAACAACGGGCTCGCTGGACCCACGCGGCCGAACCACGACGGTGACGGTGGGGCCGACACCTTCGCGCAGCGCCGCCTCGACCCGTCCCGTGCTCCAGCCCTTGGTGCTTCGCCCGTTGATGCTCAGCACCTCGTCTCCCGGCCCTACTCCGTCACCCTTCGCTCGGTACTCCAGCCCTGACTCGGTCGGCTCGGAATCGAGTCCCACGTTGAGCTCGGTGCCGGTCATCTGCCGCTGGTACTCGCGGTAGCTCTCGTTCAGGAGCAGCTCGGCGTACGGATCTCGAAGCGAGGCCACCAGAGCGCCAGCGGCCCGCTGGTAAAGACTTCCCTCACCCAGCGAGTCAATGTAGTGCCCGTGGATCGTCGCCACGACATTCTCGAACAGCCTCGCCTGTTGGTAGATGCTGCCGCCTGCGGCCGGCGTGGGCCGAAGCAGCCATCCACCACTCACGAAGGTGACGGCCAGGACCATTGTCAGCGCGATCCAGCGCGCTCTTGGAATAGATTTCATGTCTGCCCCTGGCTCCCGCAGATTGCGAGAAGGTCTGCCGGATGCATCTTCACGGGAAACGAAGCTGCGGCTGTGTCGGTGTCGCGAGGGAATTTGAGCAAGTTGAGGGCCGTGACGGGGGTGGGAGGTCCTGGGTCGAAGGTCTAAGGTCGAAGGTCCACGGGAGCGGAGGCTCGGTGCTGCAGGACCTTCGACCTTCGACTTTTGACTTCTTTATCGCCCGTGCGGTTTGCCGGAATCCTCGGTGACTGTGGAGTCCCGCCAGACGGCAGCCGAGGCCAGATGGCAGGCGCGGACGAAAACGTCGTTGGGATGGCTTCCGCTCTGCAGCAGGGCGTGCAGCATCTCATGCCGGACCAGCCATTCCTCACCCAGTGCATTGGCGGGCAGATAAATCCGGTTGCCCTCGCGGAGCCACCAGCCGTGCGCCACGTCCCGGCCGAGGGAGATGGCGCCGGAAGGGGAATCCACGGCATAGAAGGTCACCGCCGACATGTCGCCGGTGCGGCCGGAGCATGCTTCCGTTCTGGACCACCATTCCTGGTAGAGCTGCAGGGTAGGAACCACCCAGGCTCGATCCATGGGAGCGAGTGGCGCTCCGCCCACCTTGGGCAGGGCGCAGGCGCCAAGGGGAAACAGCAGAATGGCGTACCGGAGAAGCTCGCGCATCAATTCACTCCCAGTCTGACCTTACCCGCGGGCCCGGGTACCACCCTGCGCGGGTGTGGTACCGACGGCCGGGACCGGCGCTGCCACGTTGATTCGGTCTTTCACCCCGGTGCCGCCGCATGCTCGCCCGCATTCGCTCCGCCGCCGTGCTCGGAATTGACGCATATCCAGTGGACGTAGAAGTGGACATCAGCAGCGGTATGCCGTCCTTTTCGACGGTCGGTCTGCCGCACGGGGCGGTGAAAGAAGGCCGCGAGCGGGTGAGTGCGGCGCTCTCAAACGCGGGGTTTGCCTTCCCGCTGCGGCGCATCACCGTCAATCTAGCACCGGCAGATATACGCAAGGATGGTTCCGCTTTCGATCTTCCAATCGCCCTGGGACTGCTGGTGGCCAGCGGCCAGCTTCCGGGAGAGGGGTTGAGCGGCACCCTGGTCCTGGGCGAGGTGGGACTCGAGGGCGATCTGCGGCCGGTTCGAGGTGCCCTCTCCATGGCCCTGGCCGCCCGCTCGGCCGGGTGTACCGGGCTGCTGCTCCCTCACGCCAATCTGCCCGAAGCCGCCGTGGTCGAGGGACTCTCGGTCCGGGGCGCCCACTCACTGACCGAAGTCTGTGAATACCTGGCCGGCCGGCACGCCATCGAGGTCTCCCGGGTAGATCTCGGCGAGCTGATGGCCGAGCGCGGGGCCGATACGGTTGATTTCGCCGATGTCCGGAGCCAGGCCGCGGCCAAGCGCGCGCTGGAGGTGGCGGCGGCGGGGGCGCACAACATTCTCCTGATCGGGCCTCCCGGCGCGGGGAAAACCATGCTCGCGCGCCGGCTGCCCACCATTCTGCCGTCCATGAGCCTGGAAGAGGCCCTGGAGACCACCAAAATTCACAGTGTCGCTGGGACGCTCTCCCCGGGCCAATCGCTCTGCGTGGCTCGACCGTTTCGGGCGCCGCACCACACCATCAGCGACGCTGGGCTCATCGGCGGAGGATCCAATCCCCGGCCCGGAGAAGTGAGTCTGGCCCACGGCGGCGTGCTTTTTCTGGACGAGCTGCCCGAGTTTCGGCGCAACGTCCTGGAAGTACTTCGGCAGCCGTTGGAGGATGGCGTGGTCACCCTGAGTCGCGCCGCCGTCAGTCTCAGCTATCCCGCCCGGGTCATGCTGGCGGCGGCGATGAATCCCTGTCCCTGCGGCTACGCCGGCGATTCGGTGCGGGAGTGCCGCTGCGGGCCGCTCGATGTCGAGCGCTATCGCTCGAAGGTGTCGGGACCGCTGCTGGACCGGATAGACATTCACCTCGAGGTGCCCGCGGTGGCGTACCGGGATCTCGTGGGCGCACAGGCTGAGGAGTCAAGCGCCGCCATCCGGGCACGGGTCGAGCGGGCAAGAGCCCTGCAACGGGAGCGCTTCCGCGGCCAGCCCGGCATCTACGCCAACGCCCACATGACCGCCCGCGACCTCCGCCGCCAGTGCCGCCTCAGCGAGGCGGTCGAGAGCCTGCTCCGCGACGCGGTCAACCGCCTGGGTCTCTCGGCGCGGGCGTATCACCGGGTGCTCAAGATCGCGCGAACGATCGCGGATCTCGATGGGGCGGCGGAACTAGAGACCTTGCACGTGAGCGAGGCGATTCAGTACCGCACGCTGGATCGGAGGAGCGCCGCGGCGTAACCAGAGGTCGGGGGTGAGTGGAGCGACTGAAAGGGAAATTTGCCGAAGTGGGCAGCGGGGCGCAACTTGACGGCTTCCCAGCAGGCCGATAGTATTACTTTACCGAGTAATACTTCTCCGGAGGAGTCTTGTGCGCATTACTACCAAGGGCCAGGTCACCATTCCGGTGAACATCCGCGAGCGCTTCGGCCTGCTTCCGGAGACTGAAGTGGAGTTCGTCGTCGAGGGCGACAAGGTGATTCTGAAGAAGGCTCGCCGGCGCCTCCGCCGCGGGCAGCGCCTGGTCGAGCACCTGAAAGGTCGTGGCACGGTCCCGCTTACCACCGACGAGATTCTGGCCCTGACCCGGGCCGAGTGAAGTGACCGGCGCGCTGGTGGACAGCAATATTATTCTCGACGTGCTTACCGAAGATCCGGTCTGGTTCGAGTGGTCCTCGCAAGCCCTGGCGCAGGCAGCCGAGCGCCTCCCGATCGTCATCAACCCAATCATCTATGCAGAGGTATCCATTCGGTTCCAGCGCATCGAGGAGCTGGATGACGCCTTACCGCCGGCAATGTTTCGCCGGGATGCACTGCCGTGGGAGGGGGGATTTCTCTCGGGCAAGTGCTTCCGCTCTTACCGTCGTCAAGGAGGGATGCGACGTTCGCCGCTGCCGGACTTCTATATCGGAGCTCACGCGGCGGTTGCAGGACTGACGCTTCTGACCCGCGATGCTGCTCGATATCGGAGCTACTTTCCGAAGCTTGTGATCATAGCTCCCTAGCTAGCGACCCCGGACCATCCGCTCGTATACCGAGGCCAGGCGCTGGACCCGATCGACATGGGCGGCGGTAAGCCGCTCCAGGTCCGACCCTCCAGCTTTGGCCAGGCCCTCCAGCCCGCGCAATACGGAATCGGCAGGCGCCTCGTAGGCCGGATCGCTGTGCATGCCCAGGCGCTTCATATCGGTCTCGGCGGATCGCATGAAGTCGCGGACTCGCAGTTGGTGCTGGGACAGGGAAGCCTCAGTCATCGCCGCACCGGACCTGGTGGAGTCGAGGTGGGTGCGCATCGCTGATAACATGGCTACTGCCTGGAGCTCCATGGTGTCCGTTGCCACCGGCAGCCCCGATTCCGGTTGAGCTGATGTTTCCCCGGGAAGGGGGGCCGCCCGAAGCGGGGCTGCCTGACGAACTCCTGTCGCACGCCGCCAGCAGGAGCAGCGCCAGCGGAAGGATGTTCCGCAATCTTCGCACTTGAATCCGCAGAGAAGTCACTCCGCGACGACTCACTTCCCGGCTTTCTTCTCGTCCATCATCGAGCCTTCATCTTTTTCCATCATGGCACGCTCGTCACCCATCATTTCGCCCGCCTGGAGCTCCGCCTGCCCCATTGACACGCTGTACTTCCTGCACCACAGCACGACATGAGAGTAGTTGGCGAGGTCGGTGTTGGCCGGAATCTCGAAGCTCTGTTCGCCGGCGAACCGGCTCAGCTTGGCAACCGTCACCGAGCGGCCATGGACCGGCTTGGGCCCATTGGTCAGGAGGACGTAGACGTCGGGACCCTTCTCGATGGAGAAGTCAGAGGTGAAATGCACCTGACGCTTTCCTTCCGCGTTCAGAATATGCACGGTTCCGGAGGCCTTGTGATCGCCGACGCTGCTCAGCTTTCCCTGAGCCATTGGCTCGTCCATGGTCATGGACGCGTGATCCTGCATGGCTCCCTTGTCCTTCTTCATGGCGCCATCCTGGGCATGCAGGGAAGCGACGGAGAGAAATCCGACAAGGAGTGCGGCAGGAATGGCGGGTAAGTGGTGCATCGAGCGCATAAAATCCTCCGAGAGGCGGTGAGTGGGCGAGTGCTCCGTGGAGCTCTATGCCACTAACGCCGGTACGCCCGACCTGGATTTGTCGGCGACCGCGCTCGGAAGAGATGGCCTACCGAAGCACCAAAGCTGCTAGTCGTCCGGCCCGGCCGGCGGTCGGCGATCGCGCTTGGTGGCGGAGCGGCGGCGTTTGTGGTCGAGCCGGGCCGCTTTG
>JACCQZ010000353.1 GCA_013813875.1 Gemmatimonadales bacterium
GGTATCATGCCTTTCTGGCAACCGACCGGGTCACCTTTCACCGCGCCGACGGCGACATCGAGACTCGCACCGAAATCGCCGTGGTTCCGGAAGACTCGGCCGAGGTGCGGCGCGTCACCGTGACCAACAACAGCGGCGAAGTCCGGCAGATCGAGCTCACCAGCTACGGCGAGATCGTGCTGGCTCCGCCGGAGGCCGACCGGGCTCACCCGGCCTTTGCCAACCTCTTCGTCGAGACCGAGTGGCACGAGTGGTGTGGCGCGCTCACCGCCACCCGCCGCCCGCGCTCGGCGAAAGAGCAGCCGCTCTGGTGCGTACACGTCATGAGCGCCGGCAGGGAGCGCGTCGGGCCGGTGAGTTACGAGAGCGACCGGGCTCGTTTCATCGGACGGGGACGTTCGACGCGCAACCCGGCGGCGCTGGAGCCGGGTGGCGCGCTTTCGGGCGCCACCGGCCCGGTGCTCGACCCGATCTTCGCGCTTCGAACGCGGGTCGAGCTGGAGCCGGGGCAATCCGCGTCCGTCGCATTCACCACCCTGGTGGCCACCAGCCGCGAGCGCGCGTTCGAGCTGGCCGACCGTTACGACGATCCTTACGCCGCGCAACGGGCGCTCGACCTCGCCTGGACGTCGAGTCAGGTGGATCTGCGCGAGCTCAAGCTGACCCCGGGAGACGCCGCGGTGTTCCAGGAGCTGGCCGGCCACCTGTTCTACGGCAGCCCGGCGCTCCGCGCCCCGCAGAGCGACCTGCGGCGGAACCGCGGCTCTCAGCCGCTCCTGTGGGCCAATGGCGTCTCGGGGGATTGGCCCATCGTCCTCGCCATCATCGAATCCGCCGACGGACTGCCCACCCTGCGCCAGCTGCTGGCCGCGCACCGCTACTGGCGCCGGCGCGGCATGATGGTGGATCTCCTGATCCTCAACGCGCACCCACCCACCTATCTCCAGGAGCTGAGCGACCGGATCACCGCGGCCGCGTACGCGGTCGGCGATCCGACTTCCCTCGACCGGCCGGGCGGCGTCTTCATTCGCCGGCGCGATCTGTTGGGCGCCGACGACCTGCTCATGCTGCGCGCCACCGCCCGGGTGCACGTGTCCTGCGACGGCCGGCCGCTCGGCAAGGTTCTGGCCTCCGCCCTGGTGCCGGAGCAGTCGTCGGAAGAGGGGGACGATGAGACACCGGCCCTGTCGCGCTCACCCGAGCGCAGTGATTCCCGGGTCGCCAGGGTGGTCCGGCGCATCGGCGCGCACCTCCCCACTCTGCTCACGGCGGGCTCCGGGGCCGGCACCCTCTCCGGCGCGAGGCGGCCGGCGGGTGGCGGCGAGGCAGCTCCGTCGCGGCTGGACAATGGCTTCGGCCGACTCACCGCCGAGGGAGATTACGAGATCCGGGTGACCGGGGACCGGCTGCCGCCGGCGCCGTGGTCGAATGTGATCGCCAACCGGCACGGTGGCTTTCTGGTCACCGAGCGCGGCGGCGGGTTCACCTGGGCGGAGAACAGCTATTTCTATCGGCTCACTCCTTGGCACAACGACCCGGTGAGCGACCCGGCGAGCGAAGCGCTGTATCTCCAGGACGGCGACACCGGCGAGCTGTGGTGCGCCACGCCCGGACCGGTGGCGCAGGACGGCAGCTACACCATCCGGCACGGGGCGGGCAGCTCGACCTTCGAGCACGAGCGCGGCGGAATCGCCACCCACCTCACGCTGGGAATGGCGGAGGACGCACCGGTCAAGCTCTCGATTTTGCGGGTGACCAACCGGGATGCCCGCCGCCGCCGGCTCACCCTGACCACGTACGTGGAATGGACTCTCGGAGTCCTCCGCGAGCATACCCAGCACCAGGTGCGCACGACGTTCGACCGCGAGCATGGAGCGATCCTGGCGCAGAACTCCTTCGATCCCCAATTCACCCACCGGATGGCGTTTCACGCGATCAGCGAGCCGGTGACGAGTTACACCGCCAGCCGCCTCGACTTTCTGGGGCGGAATGGCACCACGGCCGAGCCCGCGGCATTGCGGCGCGGCGCGCTCGCGGGCAGCACCGGTGCCGGCATCGATCCCTGCGCCGCGCTGCAGTGCGCGCTCGACCTGGCGCCGGGGGAAACTCGCGAGGTGGCCATCCTGCTCGGCGCCGGCAGTGATGGTGCGGAAGCTCGGCGGATGCTGGCCGACCATCGCCCGGTGCGGCGCGCTCGGAACGCGGTGGAGCGAGCGGTGCAGAGCTGGGCTCAGCGGCTCTCGATGGTTACGGTCAAGACTCCGGAGCCGACCTTCGACGCGATGCTCAACCGGTGGACACTCTACCAGGCGCTCGCCTGCCGCATGTGGGCCCGCTCGGCGCTCTACCAGAGCAGCGGAGCGTACGGCTTTCGCGACCAGCTCCAGGACGTCATGGCCTTTGTCTACGCCGAGCCGGGGCTGGCGCGCGAGCATATCCTGCGCGCCGCCGCCCGGCAGTTCGTCGAGGGCGACGTGCAGCACTGGTGGCATCCGCACAGCGGCCGCGGCGTCCGGACCCGCTTCTCGGACGATCTGGCCTGGCTGCCCTACGTGGTGGACCACTACCTCCGGACTACCGGCGACCTTCCCGTCCTCGAGGAGTATGTCCCCTTCCTCACGATGCGCCCGCTCGGCCCCGACGAGCACGAGGTGTACGATCTGCCGCGGGTGACGGACGAGCACGGAAGCGTGTACGAGCACTGCCTGCGGGCGCTGCGGCGGGCGTGTACCAGAGGATCCCACGGCCTGCCGCTGATCGGCATCGGCGACTGGAACGACGGGATGAACCGCGTCGGCGTCGAGGGCCGGGGCGAGAGCGTCTGGTTGGCCTGGTTCCTGATCACGACCCTGCGTGCCTTTGCCGAGCACGCCGATGCGCGGGGTGACGCGACGGTAGCGGCGGACTTCCGGCGGCAGGCCGACGACTATGCGGCCGCCGTCGAAGCCCACGGCTGGGATGGCGCCTGGTACCGGCGCGCCTATTTCGACGACGGCACCCCGCTGGGCTCGTTGGGGAGCGACGAGTGCCGCATAGATTCCATCGCCCAGAGCTGGAGCGTCATTTCCGGCGCCGGCGATCCGCGGCGGCAAGCCCAGGCAATGCGCTCGCTGGAAGAGCATCTGGTGCGCAACGACGCGCGCCTCCTCATGCTTCTCACACCGCCGTTCGACGAAACGCTCAAGGATCCCGGCTACATCAAGGGATACCTGCCCGGCGTCCGGGAAAACGGCGCGCAGTACACCCACGCCGCCCTCTGGGCGGTGCTCGCCACGGCACTGATGGGCAATGGCGACCGCACGTACGAGCTCTACCAGATGATCAACCCGCTCACCCACACCCGCACGCAGGAGGAAGTCGAGATCTACAAGGTCGAGCCCTACGTCGTCGCCGCCGACGTGTACACTGCGGAAGGTCAGCTCGGCCGCGGCGGGTGGACCTGGTATACCGGCTCGGCCAGTTGGATGTACCGTGTTGGTCTGGAGGGGATCCTGGGCTTGCGCAAGCGAGGTGCCGAGCTGGTGGTGGAACCGCGGGCGCCGGCGGGGTGGCGCGAGTACACCATCGAGTACCGCCACGGCGGAAGCCTCTATGTCATCGTCGTCGAGAACGAAGCCGGCGCTCCCCGCGGCGCAGTCGAGCTGACAATTGACGGAAAGGCGCTGGACGGCTCAGTCATTCCGCTGGTGGACGACGGCAAGCGGCATCTGGTCACCGTCCGCCCGAGGACTCTGCCGATCACCAGGTGAGGGAGTACTGGCCGCCCAGGGTGACCAGCGTCTCCGACCCTTGCAGATCGTCGGCCGGGTGCTCGTCGGGCCAGGCGCTCCGGCGACTGGTGGCGCCGACTCTCACCGCGAAATCATCCAGCACGTGGACGGCGGCGCTGAGACTCTCCAGCGCGTCCCGCCGCCGGGCGACGATCGGGCCGCTGCCGAAAGCAAAGACCTTTTCGGCGGTCAGGATGATCGGCTGTCGCACGGCGGTAAGGTTCCCGTTGGCTGAAATGCGTGTGCTCACGGTCTGAAGCGTCTCCCTGCCATCAGTGGACACGCCGAACTGGGAGCTGGCCGTGATTCCCTGAAGCATGAGGCTGGGGCCGATGCCCACATGGTACACGGCGCGACCGGTCGGGATGGGGCCGCTCAGGTCGGGGAGCCACTCCTGCCGTGACACGCCGGCATGCATCGAGAGACCGTACTTCATGTCTCCACTGTGCTTGACCACCCGTGACAGATCGAGCGCCCCCCCCTGCTCGTCCTGGGAATGAAAGCCCTGCGCCCGCGCGCTCCAGTTCCGGCCGGCCCATTCGCCCTGGACGGTCCAGATGCCGCTGTTGAGTGCCTCCTTGAACAACACGACCCGGTCTCCACCGGTGATGGAGCGGCGGGCGAACACAGTGCTCCACCCGGCCGTGAGGGAAACCGAGTTCTGGTTCCGCTCCGACAGCTTGAGCGGGATCTCGTGGTGAAACTCTCGGCAGTAGCCTTGGCGGCAGCTCCAGATCCGGGCGGGCCGCTTGAGCACGTCCAGCAGCTGCCCATCGCGGCGCTCGGCGTGTCGGAGGGTGTGGGTGGAATCGCCAAAGTCGTCGGTGAGCGAGACCCGAAGCCGGGGACCGTCGTTCCAATAGCGGTCGAGTCCGTTGGCGGACTCGAGCACGATGCTGTCCGCGCCGGGGCTTTCGATCAAGAGCTCCGCCCCCTGCCCCGTGCGCGGCATGCCAGGCCGCACCTGCACATTCACCGGCTCGGGGCCCGCCGCGAGCCGAGTGGAATGGGTCGGGATGGCGCAGCCGAGCAGCGCCCCGCTGACGCATGCGGCGGAGAGAAAGGTGAGGCGCGAGAGGTACGGCACCGAGATCTCCCGGGGGCATCGTATGGAGGTGGTATGGCAGAGTGGCGGGTGAGCCGCACTCTCGCGGAGGGGATACGCAGGCGCCGGGCCCGGCAAAGCGTTTTTTGCAAGAGACTGGCGGGGACACACTTCCGCAATGCAGCGCGAAAGAGAGATCGGGCTCGAGCTGGGGCACTGTGGCTCGGGCGCAGCAGCGATTCGGGCGGCAAGCGGCCAAAAACGAACCCGGCCCCACCCGAAGGTGAGGCGGCTCCTGCTGGACTGAACCGGGTTGCTTAGACCAAGGCTCAGCCCCGCCTGGGCGCCAGCCGACTGAAACGGAGTGAGCCTATCTTTTCCAACCCATTACAACTTCATGCCTCAAGCCGCGATGCTCCGATCCCGATGGTGTTTGCCGGGCCCTGACGAACGCGACCGCTTAATATTCCGCGATGATCCCCAAGCACTGTCGCCTGGCCCGCCGGCCGGCCACGATGATGGTTTATGCACCGGCCCTGAGCGCGGTGCTGGCCGCCCCGCGCCGGCCCAGGTGGTCGCCGAAGCCGAGCGCAACCCCGACGTAGTCTTCGTGGCGACACCGACCGAGGTGGTGATGGTCATGCTGAGGCTGCTCTGAAGCTCGCTTCCGTCGTCGAGACCTCTCGCCGGGTCGCCGAGTCCGGTGGCCGCCGCGACAAGATCGGCCTCCTTGCCGCGCTGCTCGCCAAGGTGCCTCAGGAAGAGATCGAGATTGCCGTCAGCTATCTCTCCGGGCTGGTCCGTCAGGATAAGCTGGGCTTGGGTTACGCCTCGATCCAGAGCGCCATGCCCGGCGCTGCCGCGGAGCTCCCGTCCGCCGATCTCGTCGAGGTGGACGCGGTCTTCGAGCGCATAGCCCGAAGCACCGGGAAGGGCTCGGCCGATGCCAAGCAACGGCTGCTCCGCGAGCTGCTCTCTCGCCTTACCCGGCAGGAGCAGCAATTTCTCTTTGGCCTTATAGTGGGCGAGCTGCGGCAGGGTGCGCTCGAGGCCCTGGTGCTGGAGGCGGTGGCGCGTGCAGCCGCGGTTCCCTCCGCCGACATGCGCCGCGCGGTCATGATGGCGGGCGACCTGCCCCGGGTGGCCAAGGCGGCGTTGATGGAAGGTGCCGCAGGACTCTCCGGGTTTTCAGTCCAACTTTTCCGGCCGGTGCTTCCCATGCTCGCCGGAACGGCTGAGGGTGTGGACGAGGCGTTAGCCGAGCTGGGCGAAGCAGCCCTCGAGCTCAAGCTTGACGGGGCCCGCATCCAGATTCACAAGGGCGCCGACGAGGTGAGAGTCTTCTCCCGGCGCCTGAACGAAGTCACCGCCGCTGTGCCGGAGCTGGTGGAAGCGTGCCGAGCCCTGCCCGCGCGCGAGCTGATTCTCGAAGGCGAGGCGATCGCGCTCCGCCCGGACGGCACGCCCCATCCCTTTCAGACCACGATGAGCCGCTTCGGCCGCCGGCTCGAAGTTGCGCGGGCGCGTGAGGCGGTGCCGCTCACATCCTTCATTTTCGACCTGCTGTATCTGGAAGGCGCCTCTCTGCTGGACCAGCCGCTCCGGGAGCGGTCCGCTGAGTTGGTTGCGAGCGTGCCGTTACCGCTGCTGGTGCCGCGCCTGGTCACCGGGTCGGCGGCCGAGGGGCGCGACTTTCTCGCCGCCTCGCTCGGCCGCGGGCACGAGGGGATCATGGCCAAAGCACTCGACGCTCCCTATGAGGCGGGGCGCCGGGGCCGACGCTGGCTCAAAGTGAAATCGGTCCGGACGCTGGACCTCGTGGTGCTCGCGGCCGAATGGGGGCATGGCCGCCGCAGAGGCTGGCTCAGCAACCTCCACCTCGGCGCGCGGGATTCGGTGGGCGGCGGCTACGTGATGCTGGGAAAAACTTTCAAGGGAATGACCGACGAGATGCTCGCCTGGCAGACGTCGAAGCTGCAGGAGCTGGAGGTCTCCCGCGACGGCCACACCGTGTACGTGCGACCCGAGCTGGTGGTGGAGGTGGCGTTCAACGACCTTCAGGCGAGTCCTCAGTACCCCGGCGGTCTCGCGCTCCGCTTTGCCCGGGTCAAAGGTTACCGCCCCGACAAAGCGGCGTCCGAAGCCGACACGCTGGCCACGTTGCAGGCGATCTGGCGCCGGCAGAGCGGACAGGAAGCACCGTTGGCTTAGTGTGCTGCTGGGGTGACGCTGTGCGCAGTGAGCTGCCGAAGCTTGCGGCTACCCCGGCGAGGACGGCAGCTTACGGGCCATGGCGATTCCGGCATTTGTGAACCCCGGCGGCGGCAGCGCGGGAGCGGCGGCGGAAGCCCTGCGGGGTGATAGCGAGTTCACGGTCCATCTCACCGAGCCGGCCGAGCTGCCGGCGGCGCTGAGAGTCGCCGCGGCGGCGGGAGCTTCCCGAGTGCTGGTCGCGGGTGGTGACGGCACGCTTTCCCGGGCAGCGGCTTCCCTGGTGGGCACGCCGGTGGCGCTCGCCGTGCTTCCGGCCGGCACCCTCAACCACTTCGCGCAGTACCATGGCATCCCGGCCGATGCCGGCGAGGCCCTGGCGCTGGCCCGGGAGGGTGTGGTACGCTGCGTGGACGTGGGCTATGTCAACGACGAGTTGTTCCTCAACACCAGCTCGGTCGGCGCCTACGTGCGCTACGTGCGAACCCGCGACCGCCTCGAGCGCGTCTGCGGTTATTGGCTGGCCAGCCTCCTCGCCGGCATCCGCATTCTGGCCACGTTGCGCCACCAGCGGGTAAGCTTGGAGCTCTCCGGCACCGGGCGGACCTACGCCGCGCCGCTGCTCTTCGTGGGCGTTGGCGAGCGCACGCTGGCGCTTCCCGGACTGGGCCAGCCGGTGCCGGACGGCGCACGCGCGCTCCATGTGGTCATCCCTCGGGGGCGGTGGGAGGGACGGCGCTTCTCCCGCGCATATGCCCGGCTGGATCGCGAGCTGCCCGTCGAGAGCCGGGAACTCGGTCTCGACCACGTGCTGGTGGACGGGTTTACCCTCGAGCTGCGGCGCACGGTGACCGAAATCGCGCTGGATGGAGAGATCAAGGTCGCCCATGTGCCGCTGCGTTATCGGCTGGCCAGGGACGCGCTGCAACTGGTGGTCCCCCAGGGACAGACGGGCTGAACTGCGGGCGGTCAGGTCACATGCAGCGGAGATCCCATGCTGGTTCACATCATCGCCGATTACGGCGCGGGCGACCTCGCCTTTGCCGAGGTGGTGCAGCGAATCTCGCTTCACCTTCCCGACGCCGAGCCGGTACTCCTTCCGGTGCCTCCCTTTGCCACCATCGCGGCCGGATTCTGCATTGCCCAGTTGGGGCTCAACGAGGCGCCGGCCGGCGCCATCGTCTACCATAATGTCGCCCCGCGGGAGGACGACGAACGGGCTCGGTCGGGCAACGAAGGCGAGCGGCTGGCCTACGCCCGTCTGCCCACCGGCGTGCGGGTCATCGGGGTGAACGCCGGCCATGCCTTCTCTTTCATCCGCGACGCGGCGCTGGAGCTGCGCTGGGCCTCGGTGGCGGCGGAGGGATCGCAGTTCCGCTCCCGCGACCTTTTCCCCCAGGCCGCCGCGGCCATCGCGCTCGGCCGCCCGGAGGCGCTGGCCGGCGAGGTGGATCGGTCGGCGGTGCCGGACATCCCGCCCAACTGCGTCGCGTACGTGGACGGGTACGGCAACATCAAGACGACGATCCCGGACGACCGCAAGGGTGAGGCCTCGGGCTCGCTGGCGCGGGTGTGGGTGGGCGAGATCGAGGCGGAAGCCCATTCGAGTGACGGAAGCTTCGCGGTCGAACCGGGCGAGCTGGCCTTTGCACCCGGCAGCAGCGGCTGGAACGACCCGAGCGGACGGCGGGTGCGGTGGATGGAATTGTTCCTGCGGGGCGGAAGCGCATGGGAGCGTCTGGGCCGCCCCGCGGTCGGCACCCCGATCACGGTGCTCAAGCACTACTCCCCCGCCCCCTGACCTGGAAGGCAGTAGCCCCGACCATGAGCCTGAACTCCGACGCCAATGCCTGGATAGAGCGCCTTGCCCGCGCCGGATACACGGCCAAAGGTGTGGTGTACCTCCTGATCGGGCTGCTGGCGTTCCAGGCGGCGACCGGCACCGGCGGCAACACCGCGGGTACTCCAGGCGCCCTCCGGCTACTCCTCCGCCAGCCTCTGGGGCGCTGGCTGCTGGGGCTTGTGGCGGTCGGCCTGGTGGGCTATGCGCTCTGGCGTGCGGTATCGGCGATCGCCGATCCCGAGAGTCACGGCCGCCACGGCGGGAAGAGACTGTTCGTGCGGGCGGGTTACGCCGGCAGCGCCGTCGTGCACGGAGCCCTGGCTTTGCAGACGGCGCAGCTCGCGCTGGGCAATGGCGGGGGAGGAGGGGAAGGCGCGGAGAACTGGACGGCGCGGCTCATGGGCGCTCCGCTGGGCCAGTGGCTCGTCGGCCTGGCAGCGGCGGGGGTGGCGGGCTACGGCGTGGTACAGGTGGTCCAGGGCCTCCGAGGCGAGCACGTGGCCAAGCGTCTGGCATTCGGCGGGCTCGGCGGCGACGAGCGACGCCTGCTCCTGCGTACCGCCCGCGCGGGGATGGTGGCTCGGGGCATTGTGTTCGGGATCATGGGAGTATTTCTGGCCCATGCCGCCCTGGAGCACGACCCCAGGGAGGCGGGCGGGCTCGGCGAAGCCCTGGAGGCGCTGGAGCGCCAGCCCTATGCTCCCTTTCTGCTTGGTGCGGTCGCCCTCGGCCTGGCCGCCTACGGCGTGTTCCAACTGGTCAAGGCCCGCTACCGCGTCATCTCGCCGGCGTGAACTTTGGGCAACAGCACCAGATCAGGCGGCCTGGTTCTCTGGTCGCAGGCGCGGAGAAGCAGGGCTTCCAGGGTGCTGTCGAAAAGTGGTCGGCGCGGCGGCGTTGACATGACTGACTCCTGACGCGAGTGGCCAATCGGGCAACGTCAACGGTTGCAGGACCACGTCAAGCAGGTGTCAAGCGGGGCGGTATGGGGCCACTGTCGCCACGCCGAGATTGCGTTCGGGCGCCTCCACCCTCAATATTGGATACCTGATCAGGCCCTCTGGCAACGGTACATGGCTACCCTTCCGACCTGTCTCCACTGCGGAGGCGAGCTCGAGCCTGGAGATCGCTTCTGTGCACAGTGCGGGGCCGGGATACTCTCGTGCCTGAGCTGCGGGCAGCCCCTTCCTGAGGGCGTCCAGTCCTGCCCGGCATGCGGCACTGCCGCCACTCCTTCCGTCTCCCACCATACCACCGACTCTTCCCCGCGCGAGCCGTATTCAGCCTGGGCCGAGGTAGTCGAGCGGCTGAGGCGGGCGACCCTCGGCGAGTTCGAGCTCGGACGCGAGCTCGGGCGGGGGGGCATGGCGGCCGTCTTCCTGGCGCACGAGCTATCGCTCGACCGGCAGGTCGCCATCAAGATCATGTCCCCCGGCCTGCTGATGGACGACGGGATGATCGAGCGCTTCAAGCGCGAAGCGATCACCATCGCCCACCTCAATCACCCCAACATCGTCGCGGTACATTCGGTACGTCAGGCGGAGGGTCTGCACTTCTTCGTCATGCGATATATCCATGGCCGGTCACTGGAGCAGGTGATCCAGCAGGCCGGGAAGCTGCCCCTTCCGATCGTGCGCTCGATCCTCTGCCAGGTTGCCTCGGCCCTCACCTATGCCCATCGGTCGCGAGTGGTGCATCGGGACGTCAAGCCCGCCAACATCCTCATTGATGAGGACGGTAACGCCGTCGTCACCGATTTCGGCATCGCCAAGGCGGCCGAGTCGCCCAGTCAGACCCATACCGGCGCTCTCATCGGCACCCCGGCGTACATGAGCCCGGAGCAGTGCAGCGGCTCCGAGGTGTCCGGGGCCTCGGACCAGTATGCGCTCGGGGCCGTCGCCTACGAGATGATCACCGGGGTGCCGCCCTTTGCGGGCTCGACCCTGACCGTCATGCAGGCCCACCTCGAGCAGTCGCCGCAGCCGATGGCCATGCGGGGCGTGGATTGTCCGCCCGAGCTCGAGGCGGCCATCCTTCGCATGCTGGCGAAGGACCCGGCCGAACGATGGCCCAACATGGCCCAGGCCAAGGCTGCCCTCGGCGCGAGTCCGCTGGCGGAAGACGATCCCCTGCGGGCCGAGCTCAGCCTCCTGGCCGGCGCGGGCAGGGCCACATCGGCGGAAGATGAGGCGGGCGCGGCCGGCGATGCCCACCGGAGAGTGTCGGCGGGCCCTCTGGAGACGCCCGGGATGGTGGTGGGCGGCATCTCGATCCTGCCGCCACCGCTCGGCCTCGAGGTGGGCGACGTCTTTGTCCTCGTGGCGATGGTTCGGGGCCAGCACGGCACCCGGCTGCCGCCGCGAGCGGTGGAGTGGAGCAGCGACATGCCCGAGGTACTCCGGGTTGACAGCGCCCGGGCTCTGGCCACCGCGGGCGCACCCGGGTCCGCGCTGCTCACCGCCTCCTGCAAGGGGGTCCAGACCCTCATCCGGGTGGACATCACAGCTCCGATAGTAGACGAGATCGTGCTCTCGCCACTCGACCGGGCCATTCATGTGGGCGATGAGATCCGCCTCGAAGCCATCCCGCGGGACAAGCGGGGGCGGCCGGTTTCCCGGCCGGCGCTCTGGGAGTCCTCCGACCCCGGGATAGCGACGGTGAGCGAGGATGGCGTGATGGCTTGCCGGGCCCCGGGCTCCACCCGGATCACCGCCTTGCTGGACGAGGCCCGCCGCGGCATTACCCTGACGGTGCTGCCAGCTCAGGTCGCGGCCGTCCATATCTCCGACCCGCCGACGTACCTGGTGGCCGGCGAGTCGTTCATCCTCACCGCAACGCCGGTTGACCGCTCCGGCGCCCCTCTCGTTGACCGAAAGGTGCTGTGGACCACCGATGACGTTGCCGTCGCTGTGATCACGGCGGAGGGCTGGGTGGCGACCTTGCACCCGGGCTCCGCCGAGGTCACTGCCACCTGCGAGGGTATTGCCGCCTCGGTCGGCATAGGTGTCGCCAAGGCGGCCCCCCGACCGCTGCCCATGCGGCCGCAAGCGACTCTGGCGGCCGTGCACCGTTCCGCCTACCGGCGCCGGCTGCTGCGGTCGGCCCGGACGGGACTACTGGTAATGGGCCTGGGAGTCTTGTTGGTGGGCGCGCTGTGGCTGGCGGGAAGACCCGAAGAGATGAAGGCCCTCGCCCTGGCCGGGACCCTGCCGGCTGAAGATTCGTCCCCCGCGCCGCCAGCCATGCCGGAGCGCAGCGAGCCTCTCGAATCGGCGGTGGCGATTGACAGCGGTACACCCGCCTCGGTGGTCATCACCCAGCGACCCACCGGGTCACTGCGCGCCGGCGGCTCCATCAAGCTGGGAGCTCTGGTCCGCGACCTAGCCTCGCGCACGCTGCCGAATGCCCGGGTCCTCTGGTCGTCCACCGATTCGACGGTCGCGCGAGTAGACTCGGCCACGGGATGGGTGCGCGCCATGAAGCCGGGGCGGGCCCAGCTGATGGCCACCTCCGGCGACAAGCGCGACAGCGCCGCCATCGTAGTGCGGCACTCGACCGCCGAGCTGGCGGCGCCGGTCTCGCTCTCGCTCTCTCCCCGCGGCCCACTTCGAGTGGGAGACACCGCGACTCTGAGGTCCTTCGCCATCGGTCGGGGAGGAGACACGCTGGTCGGGACGAAAGTGAGCTGGAGCTCGAGCGATCCTCGAGTGGCGACGGTTGACCCGCTGAGCGGCCAGGTGCGCGCGCGGTCGGCCGGCACCGCGCTCATTCTCGCCCGGAGCGGAAAGGAATCGGCGATGTCCCAGCTGACCATTCTCCCAACTCCCGCGGCCGCCGCCGTAACCGAGCCCGCTCGGCCGCTGGTAGTGGGAGAGCCACGCAGGCCGCAGGCGCAGCCGATAGACGAGCGTGCGGGGGGCCGGAGTGGCGGCCGAGCCGAGCAGCCGGGGCGGACCGCGAGGGAGGACGAGAGCGCGGAACGCCGCTGGCTCGAGGGTCGGATGCGCATCGGAGTGAATCGCTGCTACAGTGCGCTACAGTCGAAGGACGTGACTCGCGTCGCGGAGATGTACCAGCCGGCAACGGCGTCGGATCAGGACAAGCTGAGGAAGCTGTCTCGCATTCTACGCACCGGCGAATGGGACGCGCGGGTGGGACCGCGAGTGGATGGTACGCACCAGATCGGCGCCGAGGCGTCGGCGATGGATTTCAGTTTCGATCTGGCCTGGAAAGATGCTTTCGGCGGCCGGCTCAGCAGTCAGCCGGTATTTCGGGCCGAGTTCACCAGGAAAGGCAGCGGGTGGGAGATGTCGAGCTGCCGGATTGTCGGATCGCCCAAGCTCTGACCGCTGAGGTACTCGCTGCGGTTATCCGCCCAACCCGACCGCGAAGCCGAGGCGAAGCACGATGTTCGAGCCGGAGCTCGATTCCACCGGAATCTCGGTGTCGCTCGAATCGTTGGTCAGCTCGCCCTCTCCCAGCCGGTTGTACCCGTACGTCGCTCCCAGATCGAGGTTGACCCGCGACCCCAGCCGGAAGAGCAGCCCCCCTCCCCCATTCACCTGGATGAAGCTGGAGGAGAGCGCCAGGTTTCTGTCGGAAAACCCGACCTCCAGCAGGGAGAAACGGGCTGAGAGATAGGGTGCCACCGAATTGCTGCCCGCGTGTATCCGGTAGCGTGGCTCGATGAATCCGCCGTAGAGCCGTGCGTCGTCCAGCCGGCCTTCGAGGTTGTGGCTGGTGTACTGGAATCCCGCCCCGATCGAGAGGGCGGAGGGGGTGTAGCGAATCTGTGCCTCCGTACCCAGGCCGTCCTGCAGGCCCGTGAAAGCGCCGCCGAATACCCCGTTGAAGAGCCCCGACACCTGAAAGGAGATCGGCTGCGCCGATTGGGCCTCGAGGCTGGGGGACGACGCCCCCGCGGCAATCAGCAGCAGGAGCGGGCGAAGGCCGTGCATGGCAACTCCAATCGGCGAGTGGAAGACGGCCTACCGGCGGGTGTGCGTTCTCCCGAGCGCGGGGGCCGGCGTTGCCCCCTGGAGTTGACCGTTCAGTGGCGGAGGCACCGACCCGTCGGTGGCCGCGGTGGCGGTGAAGGAGAATTGTATGGGTGAGTCGAGCAATTCCCCACTCGACGCCATGATGCAGAAGGTTCCGGGCTCGGCCCCGGTCGCCTGGAACGCGCTGGCGTACCCGCCCACGTCGGTCACCGGATCGTAATCTCCCACGCCGTCACACGTGCGCCACTGGACGGTGGCTCCGCTCACTCCGTTTTGGAACTGGTCCACCACCCGGACGACCAGCGGCGCGGGGAGATCGGAGTTCACCTCCGCCGACTGGTTGTCCCCGGAGATCTTCAGCAGTTGGAACGCCACATCGGGAACCGCCTCGATCTCGACGCGAGAGCCTCCGGCATCCGCCGCCTCGAGGGCCACGGACTGAGTGCTGGCGAGCGGTGCCACATCCCAGGATTGCAGTTGAACGATACCGTCAACGTCGCTGACACCGGTGGACGGCTCGACCGCGCCACCCGGTGAGACTGAGACCGTGACGGGAGCATCGGCCACCGGCTGGCTCGCAGCATCCTTGAGAGACCAGGAGACCGGGTTGTCCAACCGGGTGCCCACCACCACCGACGGCGGAGGGGCGGTGAGCACGGAGATGGTGGCCACGCCCGGCAGAGTGATCTCGCTCGACACCGCCCCGCTGGAGGAACCAGCCCCGGTAAAGCGTAGAGTCCGGGAACCGGGGGCGCCGATGATCGCCAGGTCGGTGAAGCCGGCCCGGCCACTGGCGTCGGTGGCAACGGTGGTGCCGCCACCCAGGCTGCCTCCTCCGCTGGCCACCGCAGCCGCCACCGGGATACCGGCTTCTCTGATCGGATTGCCGCTCGCATCCTCTACCTGAATCTCCGGCTGAGTGGAGAGCGGCACCCTGCTTCGAGCCGCCGGCGCGAGTTGTCGCACCAGCGACAGCCGCGCCGGCGCGCCGGCGGCGAGCAAGATCCGCTCGGAGCCCACGCCCTCCAGGCTCGGCGCGCTGAACGACACCCTGTACTCTCCCACCAGGCCGGTCAGCGCGAGGCCGCTGAACGTGGCCAGACCCGAGGCGTTGGTCGTGGCCGATGCGTTGGCGAGGGTACCGGCTGGGCCGGAGGAGAGGGTTGCCGTGATCCGCACCCCGGGCTGGGACGCCGGATTACCCAACTGGTCCACCACCTGGATGACTGGCTGCCGGCCGAACGCGTCTCCACTTCGTGCCGTAGTGGGCGGCTGTGTCCTGACGGCCAGTCTTCCTGCCGCTCCCGCGCTCGCGATGGCGGAGAAGACGACCGGATCTCCCCCGGACTGGATCTGTGCGGACAACGAATACTGGAGGTTGGCTGACCTGCCAAGCGTCCACCCCGCCTGGGCCACGCCGAGCTCGTTGGTGATGGCGGTGGTGGGTGAGACCGACCCGTCCTGGTCCGCGGTAAAGGTGATCGCCGCGCCCGGCACCGGATTGCCCGCGGCGTCGAAGACGGTCACCGACGGAGCCGGACTCACCGGTGAGTTGACGGTGCCCTCATAGACCAATGGCTCGCTTGCCACCAGGCGGAACGAGCTGCCCGCCCCCACCTCGACGGTTCCAGAGACGATCTCGAGCGCGGGGTCGGCCACGCTGAAGCGCAGCGTCCGCGGCCCCGCCGCTCCCTCGATCGCCAGATCGGCGAAGCTCGCCCGCCCGGCTGCGTCGGTGGGGACGGTGGCAGTACCGCTCAGCGCTCCGCCGCCGACGGCTATTCCCGCCGTCACCTCCACCTGCGCGACCGGCTCATCCTCCGCGTCGAGTACCTCCACCACCGGCTGGCTGGGAAAGAGCATCCCGTTCCGCACTCGACCGGAAGGCGGCTGGCGGAGAACCAGCCGGGCCGGCGGCGGCGCGACGGCTTGGGCCGAAAAGGTGAGCGGGGACCCGCTCAGGGGCACGCCCGAGCCGCCAGTCGCTATGGCCTCGATGGTTTGGGCTCCTGGCACTGCGCCAAGGGTCCACCTTACCTTGGCGAGACCTTGGTAGTCGGAGCGGATGGTGGTATCCGAAAGTGCGCCGCCCGGCTGACCCACCGCAAAGCTCACTTCGACATCCGGAATCAGCCGGCCATCGTCATCGGTGACGAGGACCTCGATCGGTATGAGCAGCTCGCGCCCGGGAGCGCCGGTCTGGCTGTCGCCCGCGACGGGCTCCAGCCTCGTCGCCTGTTCCGCCCCGGGGGGGACGACGCAAAAGGGGCCGCCGCAGCTGAGGTCGCCGCCGCCACCGCAGCTCTGGAGAGCGAGCAGGGCTGACAGCGCCGCCAGATGGGGCGCGAACCTCGATCTTGGGCCAGAGAGGCTGATGGTCATTCTCGTCATGATGGAGACCGGACCACGAATCCCGTCGTTGAGGCTCTCTACTAGCCCTCGATCAAGCGGCTGTCAAGCCGAGCGCGCATTGACAACTCGCGCCTGGCCCCAAACCTTCACTCATCTTACCTGAGGCCTACGGTGATCAGCCAGCCGGCACATCACGATAGCGGGGTGACTTCGGGCCGTCTCCGGGGGTGGGCATGATTCTCTGTCGCACTTTGGGACCGGTCGAGGTCAGCGTGGATGGGGGGCCAGCGCCGCCGGAGCTGCTCTGGCGCAAGCATCTCGCCCTGCTGCTATATCTTGCACGCTCCCCGCGCCGAGTGCGGAGCCGGGAGCACCTCATCGGTCTGCTGTGGGGAGACAGCACCGAGCCCGCGGCTCGGCACTCGCTGAGCGAGGCGCTGCGGGTCATCCGCCGGCACGCCGGCGCCAACTCGGTGGAAGTGACCGTCGGCCAGGTTCGACTGGCTCCCGGGGCGGTGGAGCTCGATCTCGATCGGCTGGAGGAGCTGGCCGCGGCCCGGAACTGGGTGGGCGCGGCCGAGCTGATAGCCGGGGAATTCCTCGAGGGCTTCGCGGTGCCGGGGGCATCGGAGTTCGAGAACTGGCTGGCGGCGGAACGCGAGCTGTGGCGCCGGCGTGCGGTCGAGGTGCTGGTGCACTACGCGGAGGCGATGGCTCGGGTGGGACGGGCCCAGGAGGCTTCGGCGCTGGCGGGACGTGCGCTCACCCTCGAGGCGACATCCGAGCCGGCACTGCGCTCCGCCCTTCGCTGCATGTCGCTGTCGGGAGATCGCGCGGGGGCACTGGAGCTCTTCAAGCGCTTCCGTTCACGGCTCACGGCAGAGGTGGGGGCGGAACCCGGTGAAGAAACCCGGGCACTGGTGGAGCGGATCCGCCGGGAGCGCGGCCCTCGCCCCGACATCCAGGCCGGCTTCGCCGATGGTGAGCCCGTCGTCCGGCCGCCCCTGGTGGGACGGGGAGACGAGCTCGGACGGCTGCTCGAGGCGGCGGCCCAATCGGCTCAGGGAAAACGCGCGGTGCTACTCACGCTCGAGGGCGATTCGGGGGTGGGCAAGACGAGGCTCTTGAGCGAGCTGCTGGCGCGTCTGCGGCTCGATGGAATTTCGGTGGTCTCTGCCCGGACCGTGCATGCCGACTGCGCCGAGCCATGGAGCGGCGTGCTGGCGATCGCGCGGGGCGGGCTGCTCACAGCGCCCGGTGTGGGTGCTGCTCCTCCCGCGGCGCTTGCGGCCTTCGCCGGAGCGCTCCCCGAATGGGCCGAGCGTTTTCGGGGGGCTGGAGATGTCGCGCCCGCTCCCTGGGGGCGGGCTCTGGCGGAGACGCTCCGGGCGGCGGCGGACGAACAGCCGGTCGCGCTGGCGGTGGACGACACCCAATGGCTCGACCCCGACTCGGCCCACACGCTCGCGCTTATCCTGCGCGACCTCGCCGCCGCGCCGCTGACCCTGGTGCTGGCGACCGCGCCGTACCCGCCGCGACCCGAGATAGATGAGCTCCGCGCCAGAATCGGCCGCGACCTGCAGGGAGAGACCATACGGCTCCGCGCGCTCGGTCGCGCCTCGCTTCGCGGCCTCGCCGAGCAGATGCTGCCGGGGTACGACCCGGTGGCGATTGACCGGGTCGTGCGCCGGGTAGCCACCGACTCCGCCGGATTGCCGCTGCTCGCGGTGGAGCTGCTCAGGGCGGTCGCGCTCGGCCTCGACCTGGGGACCATTTCCGGGGAATGGCCGGAACCACTTCGTACCCTCGACCAGAGCCTTCCCGGCAACCTCCCCGATGCCGTAGTGGCGGCGATCCGCATCGGGTTCCGCCGGCTCACCCCGCCGGCGCAGCGGGTGCTTGCGGCCACCGCGACCCTGGGCGACCTGGTGCCGCCGGCCTGGCTGGAGCGAGCACTCTCGATGGACGCCGATGAGGTCGCCCGCGCCCTCGACGAGCTGGAGTGGCACCACTGGCTGGTCGCGGAACCGCGGGGCTACTCCTTCGTCGCCCGGATCGTGCGGAAGGTGGTGGACCGGGACATGCTCACGCCGGGACAACGGCGCCGGGTGGTGGAGAGGGTGGGAGAGATGTCCGAGGCGAAGGGACGGTGACGGCGCCCGAAGAGGGCGAGCGGCTGGCAGTCCTGACGCAGCTCGAGGACTGGCTCGAGGTGCCGATGCGGGTGCTCGGCTTCGTCTGGCTCGGCCTGCTCGTGCTCGAGTTCACTCGGGGGCTCTCCCCGCTCCTCGAGGCTCTAGGGACGGCCATCTGGATCATCTTCATCCTCGACTTCGTGTTGCGTCTGGCCTTGGCTCCGAACAAGAAACGGTACCTCGGGCAGAACTGGCTCAGCGCCCTGTCGCTTCTGGTACCGGCGCTGAGAGTCTTTCGCGCGGCTCGGGCGATCAGAGTGCTTCGGGTGTCGCGCGCGGCCCGCGGAATCCGGCTGGTGAGGGTGGTGGGCTCAGTCAACCGCGGCATGCGCGCCCTCGGGCGCAGCATGGGTCGCCGCGGGCTCGGCTATGTCGTCGCGCTGACCATCCTGGTCACTGTCGCCGGAGCCGCGGGAATGCACACGTTCGAGCAGGAGCTCTCTTATCCGGCCGCGCTCTGGTGGACGGCGATGATCATGACGACGATGGGCTCGGAGTACTGGCCAGCCACGACCGAGGGCCGCATGCTCTGTCTGCTCCTCGCGCTCTACGCCTTTACCGTCTTCGGGTACGTGACGGCTTCGCTCGCGTCGTTCTTCATCGGCCGCGACGCGGAGCATAATGAGGGGGAAATCGCCGGCCAGGCGGCCATCGAGGCGCTCCGCGCCGACATCGCCGATCTCCGTTCCGAAGTGCGCGCCCTCCGCGGCGGCCGGAAGGCGTAGAGCCGATGATAGTCCTCAAACTCGACCTGCTGCAGACCCTCACGCTCGCGACCCTGGTGTACTTCGCCGGAATTCAGCTCCGCAAGAGAGTCGCCTGGCTCGACCGACTGAACATTCCGGCCGCCGTCATCGGCGGCCTCATCTTCACCACTCTGGTCTTCCTGCTGCATGACCGGGCGCTGACCCTCCAGCTGGACCTGGCCGCGCAGCCGCTCCTGAGCGTCGCCTTCTTCACCTCGATCGGAATGGGGGCGAGCCTGGCGCTGCTTCGGGCCGGCGGGATTCAGGTCTTCGTGTTTCTGGCGTTTGCCTCCGCGTTCTGCCTGGTGCAGAACTTTCTCGGCATGGCGATCGCGCTCGGCTTCGGCGAGAACCCTCTGCTGGGTGTAATGGCCGGATCGGTCACCCTGGTGGGTGGGCCGGCCACCGGCTTGGCCTTCGCTCCCCTCTTCGAAGAGGCCGGCCTCACCGGCGCCGGGCCGCTCGCGCTCACCTCCGCCACGGTGGGCATCGTCTGCGGGGGACTGGTCGGGGGTCCGGCGGGCACGTATCTGACGCGGCGCTTCGGGCTGGCCTCCGCCGGCGGATCGAGCGCGGAGCTTGGGGCCGAGCTCGATACGGCGGCGGAAACGCTGGTGGTGGAAGTGGAGCGGGAAGACACCGCGTTGATCCGGAACCTCGTCGTGCTCGCGCTGGCCATGGGGCTCGGGAGTATCGTGAGCTCGCAACTGCAGTCTCTGGGACTTACCCTGCCGGCTTACATCGGGGCAATGATCGTGGCGTCGGTGCTGCGGAATCTGAATGATGTTACCGGCTGGCTCAAGATAGACCAGCGTGCCATGGAGTTCGTCGGCAACCTGGCGCTCAACATCTTTCTGGTGGTCGCCTTGATGAACCTGAAGTTGTGGGAGCTGGCCGGCCTGGCGCTGCCGTTGTTCGTGATTCTCATGGCGCAGGTGGCCGCGGCCGTGCTCTTCGCGGTGACGCTTTCTTTCCGCCTGATGGGACGCGATTACGACTCGGCCGTCATGGCGAGCGGATTCATCGGCTTCGTGCTGGGAACCACGGCCAACGCCGTGGCCAACATGCGGGCGATGGTGGCACGGTTCGGCCCCGCGCCGCGAGCCTTTCTGGTGGTTCCGCTGGTGGGGGCGTTCTTCATTGATTTCGTCAATGCGCTGATCATCACGTTCTACGTCAACTGGCTCAAGTAGCGCCGACGTCCTGCTCGACGACTCGCTCGCGGTCCACCGCCGGCCGGTGCCTGTCCCACCATTCCCGCGCCAGTGAGGTCGTCCACTCCCCCGCCAGCGGAACCGACGCGAGTCGGGCGGCGAGCTCGTCCGCCGTTTGCGGCCGGGCATCTGGATCCTTGGCCAGGCAGGCGAGCACCAGCGCCTCGAGGTCGCCGGGAATGGGAAGCGTCGTGCGGGCGGAGGGCGGTTCGGGTTGACGGCTGATGTGCATCACCATCGTTTCCATCGGCGTGGCCCCCTTGAACACCAGCGTCCCGGTGAGGAGCCAGTATGCCACGCAGCCCATGGAGTAGAGGTCGCTACGGCCGTCCCCGCGCTCTTCGCCGAGGGCCTGCTCGGGCGACATGAAGGCGGGGGTGCCGCCGGCGCTCACGTCTGCGCCGGTGAGCTTGTCCGCGCTCTCCTCGGGCATGCGGCCGTGCTTCACCAGACCGAAATCGAGCACCTTGATGAAATCCACCTCGCGTCCGTAGCGGCAGAGGTACAGATTGGCGGGCTTCACGTCCCGGTGAATGAGTCCGGCCTCGTGGGCTTCGCCCAGGGAGGCGCAGATCTGCAGCAGCAGATGCACGACGCGCTCGGCCGGCAGCGGGCCGAAGCGCTCCACCAGCTCGTCCAGATCGAACCCGTCCAGCAGCTCCATCACGTAGTAGAAGGTCCCGTCGTCAGCGACGCCGAAGTCGTAGAGCTCCATGGTGTGCTCGGAGCGCATCGAGGCCGTCGCCTGAGCCTCGCGCTCGAAGCGTCGCAGCAGCAGCTGACGGCTCTCGTCGTCCCGCCACCCGAGCACTTCGGGGCGGATGAGCTTGATGGCCGCGGGGCGGGCCAGCATCCGGTGCCGCGCCCGCCACACCTCCCCCATCCCACCCCTGCCCAGACGCTCCACCAGGCGGTAGCTGCCCAGCTCCCGCGCGCGGCGGACGGCGGTCCCCAGCCCGTATACGATACGGGCGCCGAAGTAGGCCAGCAGAACCACGACCACGTACGGGGAAACGAGACTGAAGAAGAACGAGGCGGGATCCAGCGGCACGTTCCTCCCGAGCGCTACACCCGCGGCGTACGTCAGGGGCACCGCCGTCACCGAGACGGCTGCCACCGCTACCGCCGTCCGCGGCGGAGTGGGGACCATGACGTTGAAGAGCAGGACCCACACCGCGACCCAGGAAAGCCCGAAGCCCCCGGCTCCCATCAGTCCCTGGGATATCGGGGCGGCGATGTCGTGATACTGCGCCGCGGCGATCCCGAAGCTGCCCAGGACCTCGAAGCTGAGGCCGGCACGCAGCTTTACCGGATCGGAGAGCTCGGGGCGAGAGACCAGCCACGCCACCGCCAGCGCGCCCGCGAGGGAGAGCGTGCCGGGCAGCCAGTACTCGGGCGAGGAGAAGAGCACCGCCCGGCCTTCCGCGAAGAGCAGCGCCGGCAGGAATGCCGACAGGAAATACGCCGCCGCATACATCAGGGCCGAGACCCGCAGGCGTCCGGCTGCCGCCGCCAGCAGGTCGGGCGGCAGCGCCGACGTGCTGGTTCGCCGGCCGGAGCGCGACGACGGGTCGGCGGCGCGGACCAGGGTGGTTTTGGGATCCAGTTCGCTTGCCATAAGATCCATCGCCGGGAGCGTGGTAGGGACGCGCCAGTGAGTTCACTTGATTCAAAGCCCGAATCAATGTATAAAGTTCACCCATCTCACGATTCCACCCCAAGCATTGACCGGTGATCGCCGGCGCTCTGCCGGCTCCGCGCCCAGCGCGCATGGACGGCCACAATCAAGCCGGGGACTTTGGTATGCGTCAGCGGA
>JACCQZ010000180.1 GCA_013813875.1 Gemmatimonadales bacterium
TCGGCCGCCAGCCAGCGCATGCAGTTCACCGCCCTCAAATACCAGATCGAGCAGATGCGGCGGCATCCCACCATCGTGGGCTATGTGATCACCGAGTTCACCGACGTCCACTGGGAGAGCAACGGCCTGCTCGACATGTGCCGCAATCCCAAGTCCTATCACGACGTGATCGGGCAGGTGAACAGCGCCGACGCGATCGTGCCCACCGACTGGGAGCGGATCGCCTTCTGGGAGGGCGAACGATGCGAGGTACGCCTCGCCATCTCTCACTTCTCCTCGAGCGACCTGCGGGGATGCCGGCTGGAGTGGCACCTCGATCTCTGGCCCGAGGTGAAAGGCACGCTGGAGGGAGTGGGACCCGAGCGCGCCCAGCTCACCAATCTCGGCACCGTTGTGTTCGAGGTGCCGCGCCTCACCGAGGCGGTCCGGGTCCGTCTGGAGCTGCGGCTGCTGTCCAGCTCGGGCGAGACGGTAACCCGCAATCACCACGAGCTCTACTTTTTCCCCCGGTTCGAGTCCGACGCCCGGCCGATCCGGCTGGCGGTACCGGGGCTTCCTCGGCTGGCCGCGCGGCTGGCGGCCATGGGCTATGAGCTCAGCGACGAGCTCTCCGCCGACGTGGTAGTCGTCGAGCGGATGACCGATGATCTGCGCTGGTACGTGCAGAACGGAGGCCGGGTACTCTGGCTGGCCGAAACACCCGACTCCCAGCAGGCCCACCTGGGCTCGATCAGCATTGCCCAGCGGCACGGACGAAGCTGGCAGGGAGACTGGGCCAGCAGCATGAGCTGGCTGCGGCAGGACAAGCTCTTTCGCGGGATCCCGACCGGGGGAACGGTGGACTTCGCCTTTGCCGACCTCACCCCCGAAACCGTGATCGTAGGGCTGACGCCGCGGGATTACGCCGGCAACGTACACTCGGGACTCTTCGTGGGGTGGGTGCATCACATCGTGGCGCTGGTGGCGGAGCGGCCCATTGACCGAGGACGGCTGATGATCTGCACTTACCGGTTGCGCGAGCATCTAGGCAACCACCCGGTTGCCACGATCATGATGCGGGACATGATCGAGCGCATGGCAAGCGTGCCGGAGGCGGTGGAGGCTCATTCGAGTATGAGCGCTCCGCCGGTGATGGTGCCATGATACCGGTCAGGGGGCGCCGGCCAGCAGTGCCTGCGCTTCCCGCAGATCCTCGGCGTACTCCTGGCACACCACCCGCTCGAGCCGGTCGCCCGGATGGTGCTGGAGGTCCCACAGCCCGCTGTTGTGCCAATGGTTCGGATCGTCCCAGTCGGGGCGGTCTATGATGGGGTAGAGGCAGAGCCCCTCCACCGGCACACCGGCCTTACGGGCCCGGTGAACTTCCGAAGCCACCTCCCGAATCCAGCGGCCGCGGCCGGCGCCGAAATGGCTGGTCTCCGAGATGAACATCGGGCGGTCGTAGCGGTGGTAGACCTCGGCCAGCAGGCTCCGCAGCGGCAGCCAACGCGGATCGCGCGGCTGGTCCTCCCACCGCAGGCGCTGGTCGGGATACTCCCACTGGTTGGCGTGATAGTAGTTCACGCCCACGATATCGAGATACCTCGGATGCCCCCCCAGGCCCGGCGCCAATCCGCCGGCCAGCATGTCCCACGCGTCGAACTGTGAGGCCCGCTGGTCGGCGGCGGCCCGGGCCAGGTCGGGCCGGCCCCGCGGGGGGATAACGTGGATGAGCGGGTCCACGTGCAGGATGCGGGCTCGCGGATCCACCTCCCAGATGGCCTCGATCCCGGCGATGGCCGCGCGCACCAGCTGCTCTTTGATGGACCACCCGATACCGCGCGAATGGGGATAGATGTAGCCCACCTCCCCCGCCGCCCAGGCAAAAAACGAGATTTCGTTGATGGGGACGAAATAGGGTATCTCGTCGCTGCGGTCCGAGAGAAACCGGGCGGCCGCGCCGCAATACCGGGCAAATCGCTCCACGAACGCCGTGGAGAAGAGGTCCACGTCTTCGGGCCAGCCATAGTGGCACAGGTTCCAGAGCACCTGCATCCCCTGCCGCTCCGCCGCCGCGGCCATCGGTGCCACGGTGGAGAAATCCATCCTCCGCCCCCGATCAATGAGGTGCCAGCGCATGCCCTCGCGCACGCCGCGGAATCCCACCTCTCGCAGGCGAACGTAGTCCTCCTCTATCTGGCGGTCGTGCTGGGTGGCGGAGATGAGGTCCAGCCGCAGGCCGCTGCGGTTGATGTGGCAGGCGGACTCGAAACCCGCCAGCCAGAACGATTGGAAGAGCCGGGAGTCGCCGGTCATACGCGGGCCAGGGGCGGAGACTCGCCCACGCCCAGATTACCTACCGCTCCGTCCGGATCGGTCACGTAGCTGCGCAACTGCTCCACCAGCGGCGTCGCCCGCCAGCGGGACGAGCCCCCCGCGCCGTCGAGGGTGTAGAGCCCGAGCTCCAGCCGGTATTCCTCGACCGGGCCGCGCCCGAAGCGATAGCGCCAATCAATCATGGTGAACAATGGAAACCAGGTGTATCCCAGCACCGGCACGCCCCGCGACCGGAGCGTGCGGATGGCGGTAACCGATGCCTCCAGCCAGCGGGCGCGCACCTCTTCGCCGCCGCGGGCGCTGGTCTCGGTGACCATGATGGGGATCTGATAGCGTTGCCAGTAGTCCGCGATCAGATCAATGAAGCCCGCTCCATCCTGATCCACCGGCTGGTATGCCAGCCGGCCTCGACGGTCAATGTAGAGCTGCGTGGTGGACCACTGGGGGTAGAAGTTGAGCCCCATGAGGTCGAACGGCACCGGTTGGCGCGCCATGGCGGCCAGCTGGTCGGGCGAGGCGCCGCTGCGCACCAGCCAGGGAAACAGGGGATGGTCGGGCGTGACCCGGCCGGTCAGCAGGTCGAACGGCAGGAATGTGCGAGACTGTTCGTCCTTGGCGAGCACGTGCAGGTCTTCGCGGGCGGTGCGGCTCAATCCGCTCGCGTCCACGTGGACCAGCCGGATACCGGGGTCTACCGCACGGAGCGCGGCAGCGGTCCGGATGATTCCTTCGACCACCTGCAGCAGGACGGTGACGTATCCGGTCTCGCTCCGAAGGTATGGAGGCCAGAGCCCCCGCTGCCCGCAATAAAGCGCGGTGACGATCGGCTCGTTGAGCGGCGTGTACCAACGCACCAGGCCGGCGTAGCGCCTGGCGAACGCCTCCGCGAAGGAGGCGATGGCGGTGGGATACTCGGCGCTGGCGAACTCCCGGCGCAGCCAGAAGGGGCAGCCGTAGTGCATCAGGTCAATGATCGGGGTGACCCCCAGCTCCTCGACCATGTAGGGAATCACCTGGTCGGTCCAGCGCCAATCGTAGTCGCCCGATTGAAACGGCTCCACTCGGTACCAGGGCACGCCCCAACGCACCGCCTTGAGCCCGAGGTCACGCACCAGCGCGAGATCCTCCCGCCAGTGCTCGTAGTGCCCGATGAGCTGGTATTCGTCCAGCGCGCGGTGCCCCGGGCGGGTCTGGGGGACGAAGGTGTTCTCGATCCCGGTGGCCCACACGAAGTCCTCGGGGCGGCGGCCCAGCAATTCGATCGGCACCGCGGCGCTCTTCAGCGCCCCGACAACGATACCGCCTGCGGGAAGTCCAAGAACTGCGCCTGGTGAAGCTCTCTCACCTGCTCGGCCGCCTTCTTGCCGGCGACGAAGGCGTGGTCCGAGTTGTAGTACTCCCACTCGGCGTAGCGTCCCGCCAGAACCACGTCCTGGGTCAGCAGCCAGTCGCGGATGAGTGAGACATTGCGCGCGCGGTTGTGGTCGTAGACCACGTACGCCACCGGCATGTCCACCTGGTTGGCCGCCCACACGGCGTCGCCGGGACTGAAGATTCCCACCCGGTGGCAGTCCGCGATGCAGCGGTCTATCAGCTCTTGCCCGTCGCAGGGTAGCGGCTTGGCGTCCGAGTAAGTGATTTCGCAGGTGAGCCCGAAGCCGCCCGGAGCGTTGCAGTGCGGGCTGGCGTTTCCCTGCACGAAGATGCGGTGGAAGACGGTGTCCTCCGGGTAATAGATCCAATGCTTTTCGGTGAGGCGCTCCCGACCCACCCCGAGGTTCACGCAGCGGACCGACACGTGGCGGAGCTCGGTGGCGGCCTGGCGCACCTCGGCCGGACCCTCGGGGCCCATGAGCTCGATCAGGCGGGGCAGGGGCATGGTGCTGATCAGGATCTCATAGCTGAGGGTGGTTCCATCGTCGAGCGTGACCGTCCGGCGCGAAGGCGAGACGGCGGTAACCCGGGTATCCAGACGCAGCTCGCCACTCAGGTAGGGCAGGAAGCCGTCCATCAGGGCCTGGAAGCCCCCGCGCAGCGGGTACCCGAAGCGGGCGTTGGGCCCCATCGGCTTGGGTACGGGGGAGAGCGCCCCCTCGATCATCTCCTCCAGGTTGGGCAGCGGGACTCTGCCGCCCAGCCACGAAGTCTCCATCTCCTCGAGCGGCACCGCCCACAGCTTCCGGTTGTAGGGGATGGCGAAGTGCTTGGCGATGCCGGCGCCCCAGACCTGGTAGATGAACTCCTCGAAGTTGCGCGGCGGCCCCTTGTGGGGCGCTGGGCGCCGGCGCTCGGTGCCCTTGTACGTCAGAGCGCGGCCGTTGCCGTTGGTGCTCTTGGCCTTGATGAGCGGCTCGAACATTCCCCGCCGCTCGGGACCGGTGTAATCGTCGCTGGTGCCGGTATCAGCCTCCGGCGCCTTCGGTTGAACGCTGCCGAAACGGGATTCGATGGCGCCGACGATACACTCTTTGATGACCGCCGGAGGAAGGCCGTACAGGGCGCCCTGAAAGGGATAGCGGGTGTACACCTCTTTGCTGAAGATCCACGCCTCCCGATCCTGCCAGTGCACGTTGTCTCCCAGCAACAGCTCGTAGAGACGGTGCACGTACGGATCGTTGGAGAACATGATGTGTCCGGCCATGTCGAACGTGAACCCGTTGTCTTCTATGGACCGACACCAGCCGCCGACCCGATCCGCCTGCTCCAGGAGGATGGCATCGGGGCCGAGATGATAGGCCGCGCTGAGGCCGGTGGGCCCGGCGCCGATGACGACGACGGGCGTGGCCGCGGGCTGCTGGTCAGAATGCTTTGGTGGCATCTAGGCAAACGTCCTTTCGTGCAGGTCCGGACGGCGGCGCAGCAGCGCTTCCGTCATGAGCTTCTCCATTGCGCCGGCGGTCGCGTCCCATGAGGTGCCGGCGAGAATTGCGCGCATACGGGCTACGTGACGCGCGCGCTCGACCTGGTCCGCGCCCAGCGCCGCCTCGCACGCCGCCACGAACTCGGCGGGTGAGCCGCCGAGGTAGACCAGATCGCCGTAGGGTTGGGCGACGTCGGCGATGGGAGTGCTTACGATCGGCCGTTCCGCCGCCATGTATTCCAGCGTCTTGGTGGGGCTGATGAACCGGGTCGCGTCGTTCTGGGCAAAGGGCAACAGACAGACGTCCCACCCGGCCAGATAGGCCGGGAGCTCCTCGTAGGAGCGCTGTCCCAGGTAGTGAATGTTGGGCCGGCGGGGAAGAACGGCGCTGTCAATCTTGACTACCGGCCCTACGAACACCAGTTGCCACTCGGGGTGGGCGTCGGCTAAGGCTTCCACTACCTCGAGGTCGAATCGCTCGTCTATGACGCCGTAGAAACCGAGGCGAGGCCGGCTCAGCTCCGCCTGGTCAATCGGCTCCGCCTGGCGATTGGCGCGCCCCGGCCGAGCCCGCCCAAAGTGCGCCGCGTCAACGCTGCTGGGGAAGCAGTGGACGTTGCTGTGGCGGTCGCGCTTGGCGCGGAAGAGACTGGGCCCGCCGGTGAACATCACGTCCGCCCGCGCGATGAGCGCCGCCTCCCGCTCCAGCAACTCGGGTGGCGCCCCCTGAAACAGGGAAAGCTCGTCCATGCAGTCGTACACCACCGCGGCAGGTGCCAGCCGCTCGGTGAGTGGGAGGGCCAGGGGCGTATAGTGCCACGCCACCAACTCCTCATCTCCGGCTTCGGCCCGCAGCTCCGGCAGCAGCGGCAGCATGGCCGCCAGTTGCTCGTGGTGGAATCCGGGAGCCTGGCTCGGAGTGCGGGGCCGGAACACCGTAACATTGCGCTCCGGCGTGCTGCGCTCCCAATGAGGCTCGCAGCCGGCCAGAAATTCCGGTTCCTCGACGAAGAAGACCGGGTGCCGGGCCGCGAGCCGGGAGAGCAGGTGCTGGGGGCGCTGATAGACGAAGTTCCAGCGGAGATGAGAAAAGGCGACGATTGGATAGTGGTGCATGCAGCGCTCGTGCGTGGGAGATGGATGGGGTGTTCAGTCGTCGCGAAGTCCCTCTCGTGAAGCTATTCCTTCGTCAGCAGTTAGGGTCAGGCTACGATTTCTGACGCGGGCTTCAGGCCAGCCACATTCGGCACCCATGAATCTTCACGGGAGGCCGGTTCTTTTCGGGGTTGGACACCGCCGAAAATGTGTGAGGCAGGTCACAGAAATGACCGGGTGAATAGTCAGCTTTCACGTTCCACTCACACAGCGGAGCGCAGGTATGGGAGCAGCGACGAGCAGTACAGGATCGCGCCGATTGCTCACCGGGATCGCGCTGGGGGCAGGAGTAGTGTACCTCCTCGGCCCCGAACGGCGGCAGCGCCTCCGCCACAGAATGGAGAGCGCGCTGGCAACACCCCGGGGTCTCGAGGCTTCCGGAGGCCCCAGTCTTCGGGGGCCGTATGGCGCCCGCCAGGGAGATATTGCGGGACTCGAGGCCGCAACGCTGCGATCGCACCAGAGCTCCCGGCCTTCGCTCTCTCCCGGTCTGCTCGGCCTGGTGGGCGGCGCGCTGACGCTCTTCGGGTTGCTGCGCCGCGGGCCGGTCGCGGTGGCGTTACGAACCATCGGAGCGGGATTGCTGACTCGCGGAGCCCGCCAGCGGGCCGAGCCCGCCGCCGAGCGACGGCGAGCTGTGGACATCCAGAAAACCATTCACATCGCTGCCCCGCGGGAGCAGGTGTACAGCTTC
This sequence comes from Gemmatimonadales bacterium, assembly GCA_013813875.1. Classification (GTDB taxonomy): domain Bacteria; phylum Gemmatimonadota; class Gemmatimonadetes; order Gemmatimonadales; family GWC2-71-9; genus CAVVWJ01. The sequence goes on from JACCQZ010000180.1 coordinate 7,026, forward strand.
TGGTGCAGCTACGACAATTTCCCTCTCTTCATGTCCAACGTGCGGGAGATCGAAGACCTGGGCGCCGGACGCTCGCACTGGACGGTGACCGGGCCCGGCGGCGCGCCGATCAGGTGGACCGCCGTGCTCACCGAGCAGGTGACCAACGAGATGCTGGCGTGGCGCAGCGAGCCGGGTTCAATGCTGGAGAACGCCGGCGTGGTTCGATTTCGGCCTGACGGCGAAGGCACCCGGGTCGAACTACGCTTCTGTTATCTTCCGCCCATCGGAGGCGCCGGCCGGGCTGTGGCCGAGCTGCTGGGGGCGGATCCACGAGCCAAACTGAACGAGGACCTCGGGCGCTTGAAGTCGCTGCTCGAGAGCACCGTAAGGAGTGACATCCATGGCCAAGAACCTGGGTCGTGAATTCGCGACCATGACCGACGACGAGCGGCGCCGCTTCGAGCTGGAGAGCGATGTTCCGGTGGGCGATACGCCGACCGAGCTGGACTTCGACAATCCGCGGGACGAAGAGCGGATGGGAACCCACTACGCCAGCCTCAAGGACGAAGTGGCCGACCCAAGCAACCGGGACGGCATGAGCGCTCTCCTGGACGACGAACAGCACGAGCGCAACGTGCGCGCGGCATCGGAGGAAGATCCGGAAACTCCCGCGGCGTGAGGTGGCTTTTGTCACCCTGTGACTCCCGTCACGGCAGCAAGGCGCCGGCAGAGCGAACCATGCGGCTTGCTGCTGCCACTCTTGCGAGGACGACGGAACCCAGTGGACAATCACGAACGGATGTCACCCGGGCGGTTGGCGCTCCTGGCTGGAGGCAGTCTCGGCATCGCGTTCGCCGCCACTCGTGGGCTGCGAGCGCGGGAGAGTTACTCGCTGGATGGCCGCGCCGTCTTGATAACCGGCGGCTCGCGTGGCCTTGGATTACTGCTGGCCCGGGAGGCCGCCGCCGAGGGTGCCCGCGTGGCCATCTGCGGGCGGGACCCGAACTCGTTAGAGCGGGCTCGGCTGGCACTCTCGCGTATCGGTGCGGAAGTCGTCGCGGTTCCCTGCGATGTGGCTGATCGGGACTCGGTCCGGCGCCTGGTTCGAACCGTTCAGCAACGCCTCGGCCCGCTGGACGTCCTGATCAATAACGCGGGCGTCATCGAGGTAGGCCCCGCCGAGGCCATGTCGGTGTCCGATTACGAGGAGGCGATGGCCACCAACTTCTGGGGCATGTTATACCCGACCCTGGAGGTGCTTCCCGACATGCGTGCCCGCGGGAGCGGCCGGATCGTGAACATCACTTCCATCGGCGGCAAGCTCGGGATTCCGCACCTGCTTCCCTACAGCGCAAGCAAGTTCGCGGCGGTCGGCTTTTCGCAGGGACTCAGAGCGGAGGTGGCGCGCGACGGGATCAAAGTCGTGTCCGTGGTTCCCGGCCTCATGCGCACCGGGAGCCCCAGAAACGCCATCTTCCGCGGCCGGCACCGCGCCGAGTACGCCTGGTTCAGCATCGGTGATTCACTGCCGGGTCTCTCGGTCAGCGCCGAAGAGGCCGCGCGGAGGATCGTGGCCGCGTGCAAGCGCGGCGATGCCGAGGTGCTGTTCCCGCTGACCGCCCGGCTGGCATCGGTCATGAATGCGGTCGCTCCCAATCTCACCGCCGGTATTCTGGGCGTCGCCGGCCGCCTGCTCCCCGCGGGCCGCCGGTCGAGCGGCCGAAAGCCGGGGCGCGCGTGCCAGTCCAGGATTTCGCCGTCGTGGCTCACCCGCCTCGGCGATCGGGCCGCGCGCAAGTACAACCAGATTGCGCCCGCCGAGTAGGCGGGCGCTGCATCTTCTCACGAGGTAGCAGAGGACAAGGCCATGACATCTACGTTCAACGGCATTGGAAGAACCGAGCGGTGGGAAAATCTTCACCGTTCCGAATCGCGCGAGACCGACGTGAACGTCGGCCGCAACGAGCGCATACTCTCCGGCGTGGCGGGAGCGGCGCTGATCGCCTATGGTCTGCGGCGTGGCCGCCTCGGGGCGCTGTTCCTCCCGTTGGGCGGCAGTCTGCTCTCCCGCGCGGTAAGCGGCCGCTGTGCCGTCAACCGTGCGCTGGGGCGCGACACGGCAAGGGGCGAGGGCCGGGTGAGCCCGGTGGCCAGCGTCGGCCGGGGCGAAGGGATCCGGGTGGAGCAGAGCGTGACCATCAACCGCCCCCGCGAGGAGTTGTTCCAGTTCTGGCGTAACCTCGAGAACCTCCCACGCTTCATGGACCATCTCGAGTCGGTTACCGTGATTGACGAAGGACGTTCCCGCTGGGTAGCCAAGGGTCCGGCAGGCAGCCGGGTCGAGTGGACGGCTGAGATTCACAACGAGATCGAAGATGAGCTCATCGCCTGGCGGTCCCTGCCCGGCTCCGAGGTGGACAACGCCGGGTCGGTACACTTCACTCCCGCGGGCCAAGGCACCGAGGTGCGGGTTCTGCTCCGCTACGATCCCCCTGCAGGTGCGCTCGGCGCCGCGGTTGCCAAGCTATTCGGGGAGGAGCCGTCGCAGCAGGTTGCGGAAGACCTCCGGCGGCTCAAGCAGGTGATGGAGGCGGGCGAGGTGGCCAGCACCAGCTTCGCCGACGGCAGGTTGTAGGCTGGAGGGCTCGAGCGGGCCGCGTGAACTACGACTGCGTCATCGTGGGTGGCGGGCCTGCTGGACTGAGCGCCGCCCTGATGCTTGGGCGGTGCCTCCGCCGAGTGGTGGTGTGCGATGTGGGCGAGCAGCGAAATTTGCGCTCCCGCGCCATGCACGGGTACCTCACGCGCGACGGCGCGGCGCCCGCTGATTTTTACCGCATTGCGCGCGAGGAGCTTCGCCGGTACGACACGGTGGAATTCTGTCACATTGAAGTTACCGATGGCTACCGTGAACCCGGCGGCTTCCGGGCCATCTGCTCCGACGGGACACAGCTCCTGGGGAGGACGCTGCTGCTGGCCACCGGTGTGGTGGACGAGCTCCCCCGTCTTGAAGGGTTGACCGAGCTCTACGGCACCAGCGTCCACCATTGTCCCTATTGCGACGGGTGGGAGTGGCGGGGCCAGCCCGTCGCGGTGTACGGGTCGGGGGAGAGTGGAGTGGCGCTGGCGCTCGGCCTCACCCGCTGGACCAGTGATCTGGTTC
>JACCQZ010000358.1 GCA_013813875.1 Gemmatimonadales bacterium
TCTTGGGTCGTGGTCTCGGGTCCTCGGAGCAGAGGCTCGGTGCTGCGGGACCTTCGACCTAAGACCTTCGACCTTCCACCTACGACCCATAGTTCCAGCGCCGGGTATAGGAAGTCAGTATGGAATGGCTAATCATAGCGCGGCCCCGGGTCGGTCGCACCGCGCGGAATCCGAGCCTTGCAGAAGCACCGCAGCAGTGCAAGTTACATCTCATTCCTGATCAGGCGCGTACGCGCCGTACCACCCGCGGCGGGTTGCGCCGCTTTCGCGTTCGGAGGGAGCCAAGATGGCCGAGCTTCATTCTATGGAGAGTGGCTGGTCCGGGTCCGGGTGGATGGATCCGCTGCCGAGAGAGCAGTCCCCGACTTCGACGGATTCCACTGCCGACTCGGACTATGACGACGAGACGCCCACCCGCTCCGGGTCCCGGGCTTCCTCGCGCACCAGAAAACCGGCCAAATCCGCCTCGAGGCGGCGCACAGCAAAGGCGGCCAAGGGGAAGAGCAAGAAAAGCTCCAAGAAAAGCTCCAAGAAAGCCGCCAAGCGACCCACCCGGAAAGCCGCCAAGAAGTCTTCGCGCAAGTCCGCCAAGAAAACAACGGGCAAAGCCGCCAAGAGATCGACAAAAAAGACTGCCCGCGGCTCCGCCACCAAAAAGAGTGGCCGGGGCACGGCCAAGAAGTCGGCCAAGCGGCCGGCGCGGAAGTCGGCCAAGCGCTCGACCAAGCGACCAAAGCGTTCGCGGAAATAGTCCGCTCCTCCGGCGCGGCGTGGCCGCGCCGGGAGCTACTTCTCCAGCGTCGCCAGCGCGGCCGCGCAGTTGATGAGCGCGATGTGGGTAAAGCCCTGCGGGAAGTTGCCCAGGAACTCACCGGAAGCGGGGTCAATCTCCTCGGAGTAGAGCCCGACGTGGTTGGCGTGCCGCAGCATCCGGCGGAACACCCGCTCGGCACGCTCGCGCTCTCCGATCATGCCCAGCGCCTGTGCCAGCCAGAAGGTGCAGATCGAGAAGGCCCCTTCTTCGCCCTCCAGCCCATCAGGATGCCGATAGCGGTACACCAGCTCACCATCGGAGCTGGTGAGCTCCCGGGCGATCGCCCGCACGGTACTGTGCACCCGCGGGTGGTTCCATGGCAGGAAGCGCACCATGGGGATCGCGAGCGCCGCCGCATCGAGCGCGTCGTAATCGTAGGCCTGCACGAACGACTGGTGCGCCTCGCTCCAGCCGCGTTCCATGATCTCGGCGTGTAATTCTTCGCGCGCCGCGCGCCAGGCGATCGTGTCGCCCGGAAGACTCAGCTCCTCGGCCATGCGAATGCCCCGGTCGAGCGCCACCCAGGTCATCACTTTGCTGAAGACATAGTGGCGGACCTCGCCCCGTACCTCCCAGATACTGGAGTCGGGGAGCCGCCAGTTCTGGCTGACCCATTCCACCAGTCCGCGCAGCACCCGCCAGGTTCCCTCGGTCATCTCGTGTTTGCGGCGCCAGATGTCGGCGGTCTCGAGCACCTCGCCGTATACGTCGAGCTGCAACTGTCCCACCGCCCCGTTGCCGACCCGCACCGGCCCCGAGCCGAGGTAGCCGGACAGGTGGTCGAGCTGGCGCTCCACCAGGTCGCGTCTCCCGTCAATGCCGTACATGATCTGCAGGTGACCCCCGCCCTCGTGGCGGCAGACCTTCTTCAGGAACCGCATGAAGGCGTCGGATTCGGCGCCATGTCCCACTACGTCGAGGGCGGAGAGGGTAAAGGCGGCGTCGCGAAGCCAGACGAAGCGGTAATCCCAGTTGCGCCCGCCTCCGATGGTCTCCGGCAGCGACGTCGTCGGCGCGGCGATGATGGCCCCGGTTTCGGCGTGGGTGAGGAGTTTGAGGGCCAGGGCGGACCGTTTGACGATGCCGCGAAAGGGTCCCCGATAGCGCACGCCCGACGACCACCGCTGCCAGAACGCGGCGGTGATGTCGAGCTTCTCCGCGCTCTCATAGCGGTCCACCGGATGGATGTCGTCGTCGTCGTACCGCAGCACCAGCCATCGCGCCTCCCCCTTCTCGATCTCGAACCGGGTGGTGGCGGTGGACAGCTCGACGATCCAGTCGAAGGGTCTTGCGCTGCTGAGGGTAAGGACCTGGTCGGTTCGGTCGGTGGCGAAGATTCCCGCCCGCAGGACCTCGAGGCGGGTGGTGCGGGCCCCGTACTCGAACCGCGGCATGAAGACCATCTGCATGCGGACCCGGCCACGGGTGCAGCGGAGCTGGCGGTGGATCTCGGGGTGCGGTCCCGGCGGCCGGCCGTCCTCGCCGACCGGCATGAAATCGGTCAGGACGACGGTGCCGTCCGCCGTCTTGAACGTAGTCTCCAGGATATTGGTGCGGGGGAGATAGCGCTGAGTGGAGGTCCACTCACCCTGCGGCCGGATAGACCAGCTCCCACCCCGGTCGGGATCGAGTATGGCGGCGAAGACGCTGCCGCTGTCGAAGCGGGGCAGACAGCACCAGTCAATCGAGCCGTCGAGCCCCACCAACGCGGCGGTGCGCATGTCGCCGATGAGCCCGTAACTCGAGATCGGCTGCTGGCGCGCGGCAACGGGGCGGCTGAGGCGCGCCTCGGCAGGTGCATCGAGCTGGATATCGGTCATCGTCAAATTATACTCCCGCCTCCGAGGATCTTGCATGGACCGCGGTGCGCGTTCACCTTCCAGCATCTTTTTCCCCTCATCCCTCATGCGCATCTCCAGCTTTCCCGCGGCGCTGGCCCTCGGGCTCGGGCTTCTCGTCGGGTGCCGGCAGCCGCCGCCCAACGGTGTGGCGCTGGTGGGAGCCACCCTGATAGACGGAACCGGCGGTCCGGCGCTGGTGGACGCGGCCATCGTGGTGCGCGAGGGCAGGATCGAATCGGTGGGGACCCGGGCCGGCTTCGAGCTTCCGGCCCGGACTACCGAGGTGGACGTCAGGGGCCGTTGGATTATTCCGGGGTTGGTGGATGCCCACGCCCACGTCGCCGAATGGGCCCTACCTCGCTACCTGGCCTGGGGCGTCACCACGGTCCGCGACGTTCACGGTGATCTCGACTCGATCCTGGCGCTCCGCGGCCGGGTGAACGATGGAGCGGTGCCTGGTCCCAGGATCTACAGCGCCGGAGCCATGATTGATGGCCTCCCCGCCACCTATTCCGATGCGCTGGGGGCCAATCGTGCGTCGGACGCCCGGAAGGCGGTAGACCGGCTGGTCAACGCCGGCGCCGACTACATCAAGATCTATACCCGGGTTGACCGGGTGATGCTGAGCGCGATCCTGGATGAAGCGCGGGCATTCAACCTCAAGGTGATCGCACACCTTGGCCTTACCGACGCGGTTACGGCCGCCCGGGCCGGCGTGAGCTCGATCGAGCACCTGACCGGCGTGCCTGAGGCCGCCTTGCCCGACCCCTCCTCCCTCGTTGCCGCGCACTACCGATCCTTCTTCGGCGGTTGGACCGCGTTCGAGCAGAGTTGGGCCGGGCTCGATTCCGCCGCCCTGACGCGGGTGGCGAGGGAGCTGGCGGGGACCAAGGTGACCATGGTCCCGACGCTGGTGCTGCACGAGACCTTCAGCCGGCTCGATGACTCGACGGTCGTGGCGGATGCCGGGCTCAAGGCGGTGCCCGAAATGGAAAGGCGCCGCTGGAACGTGCCCGACATGATCGCCCGCGCCGGCTGGTCGGCCGCCGACTTCGCCGCCTTCCGCCGCTCCCGCCCGATGCAGGATTTCTTCGTGCGGACGTTCCATGCCGCCGGCGGCCGGATCGCCGCGGGCACCGACGCCTCCAATCAGCTTCTGGTGCCGGGATACAGCCAGCACCGCGAGCTGGAGCTGCTGGTCGGAGCCGGCATTTCGCCGCTGAACGCCTTAGTTGCGGCGACCCGCAGCGGCGCGCTGCTCTTGGGGGTAGACTCGCTCGGGCTGCTCGCTCCGGGAAAGGTGGCCGACCTGGTGGTGCTCACCCGGAATCCACTGAACAACATCCGCAACACACTCGCGATTGATCGCGTCATGAGCCGGGGACAGCTTCTCTCGCCCGACAGTATCCGCGCCTCATGGTGACCCCGCGATGGCATCGGGCCGCGTGATCCTCGGATCGGCGTGATCAAAGCGGCGATCGAGCGTCTCACGCTCTACTTCGACCCGCAGCAGACCCGGCAGGGACTTCTGGCCAGAGCGGCGCTCGGGAGGTCCGCGCCGGGAGACCCCGCGCTATCGCTCCGCCTCGCCGGCGAGCTCTCCGCCGCCATCCGCCCCGACGGCAGCGTGGGGGCCGCCGCGCTGCCGACCATCTGGCGCGCCCACGAATTGATGGACCTGGGGCTGCCCGCGTCGGCGCCTCCCCTGGTGCGGGTGATGTCCTGGTTGCTCGGCCTGCAGGGCAAACCCGGCGCGTTCGGCCAAGGCTGCGAGCGCGTGCGCCACGCTCATCGGACCTGCGAGCACTTCGTGGGAGGTTTCTTCGCGCCCGCCCCGCCCGAGCAGCGGCTGGCCCCGGTAACGCTTCCCAGTGGAAAGGTCTTCCGGGCCGAGCCCGCCGCCAGATTCGCGATCAGTTGCTTCGCCCTGCGTGCCGCGCTGCGGGCGGGCAAAGTCACCCAGCCGGTGCGGCAGCATCTCCTGAGCCTCAGTGCCTTGGCGGCGCAGTGGACCGATTGGAGCAGCTACTTCGCCCCCGACATGGTGATCTCCGGGTTCCATGCCCTGACGCTCGCCGGCCCCGAGCACCGGGAGGCCGTGGATCACCTGGTCGAGTTTATAGCAGCGCATCAGGCCGAGGATGGAGGGTGGCCGAGCGCCGACTTCTTCCACGTCCTCCATGCGCTGAATGCGGTAGGGGGCGACAGCGCGCTCGGCGCGATCCGGCGGGCGATACCGCCGCTGCTGGCCCGCCAGCGAGAGGATGGAGCGTTCGGCAGCAACGCGCGGCAGGAGCGAGCGCTTATCGGGCTCCGGGCGTTGCTCCGGGCGGCGCCGTGAGTGCGACGGGCTACCTCGGCAGCCCGTGTCGCTCGCCGAGACGGAGATGTACTTTCCGGAACCGCATTCAAGCACCCGGGAGGCGAACACATGGTTGGGCAGCCCAACGATCAGAAGCCCAGGATCCGCCTGACCTCGCTCTCGCATGGCGCCGGCTGCGCCTGCAAGCTTGGTCCGGCGGAGCTGACCGAAGTGTTGCGCCATCTGCCCGGCGTGGGGGACCCGAGAGTGCTGGTGGACGCCGCCACCCGAGACGACGCGGCGGTGTTTCGTCTGTCTTCGGACCGGGCGCTGGTGACCACGGTGGATTTTTTCACCCCGATCGTGGACAACCCCGCCGACTGGGGAGCCATCGCCGCGGCCAACGCGCTCAGCGACGTCTACGCCATGGGGGGAACGCCGCTGTTCGCGCTGAACCTGGTGGGCTGGCCCAGGGACACGGTGCCCTTCGAGGTGCTGGGAGAGGTCCTGCGCGGCGCGGCGGAGGTGGCGGCCCGGGCCCGGTGCCTCGTGCTCGGTGGGCACTCGATTGATTCCACCGTGCCACTGTTCGGGATGGTCGTGGTGGGCGAGGTACACCCCGACCGGATGCTCACCAACGCGGGCGCCTGCAACGGAGACGCGCTGGTACTCACCAAGCCGCTTGGTACCGGTATCCTCTCGACCGCGCTCAAACGCGACGCTCTACTGGAGGCCGGCATGGCCGACGCGGTGCGCTCCATGACCACGCTCAACGAGGGCGCCGCCCGAGCGGCGCTGGAGGTAGGAGTGAGCGCCGCGACCGACGTCACCGGTTTCGGGCTGCTGAACCATCTCACCAACATGCTGGAGGGCAGCAAGGTAGCGGCCGAGATCTCCTATGAGGCGCTGCCGATCCTGCCCCACGCATGGAATCTGGCCTCCCGTGGCATCGTGCCGGGCGGCACCCAGCGGAATCTCGCGGCCGCGGACCGGGTGGAGTGGGCTGACGACATCACCCCCATAGATCGCCTCCTCTGCGTGGATGCACAGACTTCCGGCGGGCTGTTGCTGGCGGTGCCCCACGAACGCGTGGAGCCGCTGCTGGCCGCCCTGCGCGCCGCGGCGACGCCGGCCGCCGCGGTGATCGGTCGGCTCACCGCCGGCCCCGTGGGCAATATCCGCGTCGCGCGCCGGCTCTAGACCACACGCTCCTACCTTCCCGGCTCTTCTCTGCAATGTCGCCCCTCCGGTGGACCGCCGAGCGCATGGACCAGTTGGAGAACGCCGCCCGGCGTGGACTGCGGGTGGCGCTCTCGCGGCGCGGAAGCGAGTACGTGGTCGTCGCGCAGCGGGTCAGTTCGGTCGGGCGCCACGAGGCGCTGATCGGGCGGCTGCCCATGACCGGTGAAGACCTCACCTTTCGGCTCGAAGACATAGACAGCTTTCAGGTGATTGATTGAACCCTGTCGCCGTTCTACACCTCGACGAGAGCTGCCTCGGCAACGGCCGCCAGGGGCAGAACCCGGGCGGCACCGGTGGTTTGATCGAGAGCCGCAGCGGAGCGGGCGAGCTCCAGCGGCGCGATTTCTATCTTCATTCCCCCGCCACCACCAATAACCGGATGGCGCTGAGCGGCGCCATCGCCGCCCTTCAGCTGCTGGCCCGCAAGGGAGCGGGGACGCGGGTGCTGATCGTGTCCGACTCGGAGTATCTGGTGAAGGGAATGCGCGAGTGGGCTCCCGGCTGGGCGGCCAGAGGATGGAGGCGAAAAGGGGGCGAGATCGAGAATCTGGAGTTGTGGCAGGCTCTCGCCGCGTCGGCGCGGCTGCACGAGGTGCAGTGGGCTTGGGTGCGCGGCCACCGTGGCCATCCCAAGAACGAGTACGCCAACGACCTGGCCGTGGCTGCCGCGCGCAACCAGCAGACCTCCGAAGGCATTGTCGAGTCCGGGTTTGGGGCCTGGCTGGCGGAGAAGCAGGAGAAGGGGCTGTACCCGGAATACGACGCCGACGGGGCCTTTGCCGCCTTGGAGCAGCGGGTGGCGGCCGGGGAGCGGGTCCCGCTGGCGGAAGGGCGCTGATTTTGCTGTCGGCTGTCAGCTGTCACCTGAACGAAGTGAAGGGGAACCTGCCTCAGGGTATGCCCCTTTCGCTCTGCTCAGGGTGACGGGTCGCGAGACTATATTACTGAGACAGGGAGGGAGCTATGACGCCCAAGATGAAGCAAGGAAAGATGTTGCACCGCGCTCTCGCCCTCGCCCTCATCGGGGCGATGGCCGCGGCCTGCGGCAGCGACAACGGCCCCAGCGAGCAGCCGCCGCCGAATGAGATCTCGGTGGACGTGCAGAACAACTTCTTCGAGAGTGAGCGCAACGCCACCCAGAACCCGGCGGTGGATACCCTGGCCGCCGGTGGCACTGTCACCTGGACCTGGGTCTCCGAAGGAGAACACAGCATCCGCTCTACCAACACCCCCAATTTCGACAGCAGCCCCACACAGCGCGCCGCCGGGAGCGAATTCAGTGCTACCTTCGCCGAGCCGGGCACCTACAGCTATGACTGCTCGGTTCACGGTAGCCCGATGGCCGGCCAGATCGTCGTCCGCTAGGTCTGCCACCCCGAATGGCATCGAGGTCACTCGCCCGGCAGCTCGCCTGCCTGTCCCTGATACTTGCCTCCGCCTGCGGCGACGGCACCGGCTCGGATACATCCGATCTGGACCGAGACCTTCGGCGAGCGCTGGCCGAGGCTGAGGTAGGCCCGCTCGAGCCGCTCCCCGCCCAAGACCCGGCCCTGGTCCAGCTCGGCCAGGTGCTCATGTTCGACAAGCTGCTCAGCGGGAACCGCGACGTCTCCTGCGCCACCTGCCATCACCCGGCCTCGGGTAGCGGCGACGCCCTCTCCCTGGCCGTCGGAACCGGAGGCGCCGGGAGCGGTGCGGGCCGAACGCCCGGTGCCGGCCGGCCCTTCGTTTCCCGCAACTCCCCACCGGTCTTCAACCTCGGCTTTGCGGAGTTCACCGCTCTCTTCTGGGACGGCCGGGTAGCGCGGCGGTCTGGTGGCGGCTTCGACACTCCGGCCGGCGAACCGCTGCCGCCCGGAGTGGCCAACCCGCTGGCCGCTCAGGCGATGATCCCGGTCGCCACGCCCGTGGAGATGCGCGGCCAGCCGGGAGACCTCGACCGCTTCGGGAACGTGAACGAGCTGGCGGCGCTGGCCGACGACGACTTTCCGGCCATCTGGCACGCGATCATGGATCGGGTGCTGGCGGTGCAGCAATACATCGCGATGTTCGAGGCCGCCTATCCCGGCGTACCGACCTCGCAGCTCGGTTTCCAGCACGCCGCGAACGCCATCGCCGCCTTCGAGATCGCCGCCTTCACCCGGACCAACTCGCCGTTCGACCGCTATCTCGCGGGCGATGACGGCGCGCTGAGCGAAGAGGCCAAGCAGGGCGGACTCCTGTTTTACGGCAAGGCCGCCTGCTCCAGCTGTCACGCCGGGCCCCACCTGACCGACCAGCAGTTCCACAACGTCGGGGTGCCCCAGCTCGGACCTGGCATGGGCACTGAGGCGCCCGAAGACTTCGGCCGGGGTTCGATTACCGGCGCGGCGGGTGAGCGGTACCAGTTCCGCACCCCGCCGCTTCGCAACGTGGAGCTCACCGGTCCGTACATGCACGACGGGGCGTTCACCACCCTGCGGGCCGCGGTAGCCCACTACCTGGACGTCGCGGCCTCGCTCCGGTCGTACGATGCGTCGCAGCTCGATCCCGCGTTGCGGGGCAGCCTCGTGAGCGATGCCGCCGGCGTTGACCGCATCCTCGCCACCCTCGATACTCGGGTGTCCGGCCGGCTCGACCTCTCGGCCGCCGACGTGGATGCGATCGTGGAATTTCTGAAGTCGCTGACCGACCCGGAGCCTCTGGCCCCCGCTCCCGCAACGGTGCCGAGTGGACTACCGTTGCAAGATTGAACCGAGCCACGTGACCGACCTCGAGCGTTTTTTCCGCCGCCTGGTCTCCAATCTCGCCGCCACCGACCCGGCCCGACTTCACCGGCCCCTCCCGCTCGCCGAAGTGCGCCAGTCAATCTTGCCGTACCGGGCCAACCGCCGCTCGCTCCAACTCGACACCAGCGAGGAGTACGAGCTGGTCCTTCTCCGCCTCTCTGCCGGGGAGGAAGGCCTGGTCCGAACCGAGCCCGAAGAGCTTCGGGTGCGCTTCGCCGAGGAGCTGCGGAGCCCGAACCCTGACCTGGACATCCTGCAGCGTCACGGAGACGCCCGCATCACCCTTCGCTCGGAGCCGCTGGCGCGAGCACTCGGACCGGGTCCCGAGCTGGCTTTCGCACCGCCACCGGCGGCCGACACCGACTTTGAGGAAGAGCCAAACCTGCCTCTGGCGGTAGCTTCGATGGCTCCTCGGGCCGTCGCGTCGCCTCGCCCCACCGACATTGTGGCCGTCATCATGGGGGGAGGCGCCGGCACTCGCCTCTTTCCACTGACCAAGGATCGCGCGAAGCCCGCCGTGCCACTCGCCGGGAAATACCGTCTGGTAGACATCCCGATCAGCAACTGCATCAACTCCGATCTGCGCCGCATCTTCGTCCTCACCCAATTTCAGAGCAGCTCGCTCCACCGCCACATCCAGGAGAGCTATCGGTTCGACAATTTCTCGCCGGGCTTCGTGGAAATCATGGCCGCGCAGCAGAGGAGCGACCGGACCGACTGGTATCAGGGGACGGCCGACGCGGTGCGCCAGAATCTGCTTCACCTGAACGACTATCCCCATCGCCTGGTCCTCATCCTCTCCGGCGACCAGCTCTATCGCATGGACTTCTGGGCCTTGATCGAGCGGCACGTCGCCAGCGGCGCCGAGGTGACGGTGGCGACGACGCCGATGCCGGCCCGGGAGGCGCATGCGTTCGGCATCATGGAGGTAGGAGGAGATGAACGGATTACCCGGTTCGTCGAGAAACCGAAGGATCCGGCGGTGCAGGCAGCGCTATCCGGATATCCCGACGCTCTGCCGGCGTCCATGGGCATCTACGTCTTTAACCGCGAGGTGCTGGCCCAGGCGCTGGAGGGCACCGAGCACGATTTCGGCAAGGACATCATTCCTCGGCTGATCGAGACCCGGCGGGTGCACGCCTACCGCCATGAGGGGTACTGGGAAGACATCGGGACCATCCGCTCGTTCTACGAGGCCAACCTCGATCTCTGCGAACCGGTACCCAAGTTCAATTTCTATGACGCCACGGCGCCGATCTTTACCCACGCCCGATATCTCCCGGCCACCAAGATCAACAAGAGCCGGGTGGAGCGCTCGGTGATCGCGGACGGCTGCATCATCAACGACGCCTTCATCGAGCATTCACTGCTGGGAGTGCGCAGCCGGATCGAGGCCGGCGCCACCATTCGGGACTCGCTCCTCATGGGTGCCGACTACTACGAGACCCCGGACCGGGCCAAGCCCGAGGGGGCTCCCCCGATCGGGATCGGCCGGGGTGCCTGGATCGAGCGGACCATCGTGGACAAGAATGCCCGTATCGGGGACGGGGTGCGGATCACACCGGAAGGCAAGCCTGCCAAGTTCGACGGGCCCAACTTCTACCTGCGCGACGGGCTGGTGATCATCCCGAAGGGTGCGGTGGTGAGGAGCGGGACGGTGATCTGACTGCCCCATTTCCTTGAAGTGAGTCCGTGGGAAGGGCATATTTCTCGGAGCATGCCCTTCCTCTTCTCCGCCCGCCGGGGTGCTTCGGCGTGAGCCCTCCCTCCCCTGAATCCGGCGCCGTGTTTCTCTCCGGCGTCCGCACCGGCTTCGGCGCCTTTGGCGGCGCGCTCAAGGATCAGAGCGCCACCGATCTGGCGGCGGTCGCGGCCCGAGGCGCGCTCGGCCAGTCCGGCGTTGGTCCAGAGGATGTGGAGCACGTCGTCTTCGGCAACGTGCTGCAGACCTCCGCCGACGCCCCCTATCT
>JACCQZ010000361.1 GCA_013813875.1 Gemmatimonadales bacterium
GGCTGCCACGCGTGGGGCTCGGCGGCCGGCCCGGCGGTACGCTCATTGTCACCAAGGTAGGCGCCACCTCCGGCCGTCCCTCGCCGGGCGCCCGGCTGCGGAATTCATTATTCGAGGCGAGCCGGTCGCTCTACGGCGCGCGGGCGCCGATGGTGGACGCGCTGATCCTCGGCCGGCGGGGAGGAATTGACCCGGAGCTGCAGGACCGTTTCGCCCGCTCGGGGCTGGTGCATCTGCTCTCGATCTCAGGCTTCCACGTCGGACTGATTACCGCTTGGGTATTTCTCCTCGCGCGCCTGTTGGGTATCGGCCGGTCGCGTGCTCTGGTTCTCTCGGCGGCGGTGAGCGCCGCGTACGTGGGTTTTCTGGGCTGGCCGGCGCCGGCGGCGCGGGCCGCCGCGCTGGCGGCGGTGGTGGCGCGCTGTCAGGTCCGCCAGCGGCTGGTGCAGGCCAACGCTCTGCTCGCGGCCACCTGCCTCTGTGTCGTCGTGGTGGATCCCTGGGCCATCCTCGACCTCGGCGGCTGGCTCTCGGCGGCGGCGCTCTGGGGCGCGTCCACCTTCAGCCGCTGGAGCGACCGGGCGCTGGGGGACGGATTCTGGTGGCGGACGCTCGCCTCCTCGCTGGGGGCCACGCTGGCCACCGCGCCGATCACGGCGATGGCGCTGGGCACCGTGGCCGTTGCCGGGATCGCGCTCAACTTCGCCGCCATTCCCCTCGCCGCGGTGGCGGTGCCCGGAGTGCTGGCGAGTCTGCTGCTGCAGCCGGTGTGGTCCGAACCGGCGCGCGCCTTGGCCGCCGGCGCGGGTCTCGCGCTCCACCTGCTCGAGCTCGCGGCCAGCCTCGGCGCCGCCATTCCATGGGGCCATGTCCTGGTGGAGCCGGGCGACGTCGGTGCGGCCGTGCCCTGGATGGCGGCGCTCGCCGTGGCGCTCTGGGCAATGGGTTCCCGGAACACCCTGGCGGAAGCGGGGCGGCGGATGGGGTGGGCGGTGGCCGCCTCGCTCTGGCTCACGCTCGCGCGAGACGGTCTTCCCGGATCGGCTGACGGTGAGGGACGACTCGCGTTACATTTTCTCGACGTCGGCCAGGGCGATGGGGCGGTGCTGCGTACTCCGGGCGGGCGCTGGGTGTTGATTGACGCCGGTCCGGCCGGCGAGCGGAACGATGCGGGGCGGCGAGTGGTGGTACCGTTCTTGATGAGACAGGGCGCCCGGAGTCTCGCCGCCGTGATCATATCCCACGCGCATGCGGACCATCTGGGCGGCGTGCCCAGTGTCCTGCGGCGCTTTCGCGCCGGCATTGTGGTCGAGCCCGGCGCCCTGGTGGGAGATCCGCTCTACGCCGCTTTTCTCGCGGACCTCGCCGGCACCAGCGTCCCGTGGCACCCCGGACGCGCCGGTGAGCGGTTTACGATCGACAGCGTGAGCTTCACGGTGCTGCATCCCGATCCGACTTGGACCGAGTGGGGCGAGGACGTAAACGAAGATTCGGTCGTTCTGCTGGTGGAATACGGCGCCTTTCAGGCGCTCTTCGCCGGCGACGCGGGATTTCCCGCGGAGGCGGCGATGCGCCGCCGGCTCGGCGCCGTGGACCTGCTCAAGGTGGGACACCACGGCAGCCGAGGCAGCACCGGCGACGAGTGGCTCCAAGCGCTCCGGCCCCGGGCCGCGGTGATCTCGGTGGGGCGCAACGATTACGGACATCCGGCACCGGAGACGCTTCGGCGGCTGACGCGGCACCGTGTGGACGTGCGCCGCACCGACCTCGACGGCACCGTCACCGTGACCAGCGATGGACAGCGGATGATGGTGCGCGGGGCGAGGGGCTCGGTGGAGTACGACGTGCGGTGAGGGGGACGGCATCGCGTGCGGAGCTTGATCGCTGTGGAGTACTTCATCCCGAGCTCGAGAAAAATATCTGCGTTTACCATCTCTCACTCCCTCGGGGGCCTCGTGCTGACGTCCGTGACCACCATCGAGCGATTCATCTTCGATCAGGAGCACCGCTACCCGGAGGCGACGGGCGAGCTGTCCAACCTGCTCTACGACATCGCGCTGGCCACCAAGATCATCGCGGCCGCGATCCGGCGGGCGGGGCTGGTCAATATTCTCGGCGCCGCGGGCGCCCAGAACGTGCAGGGCGAGGAGCAGCAGAAGCTCGACGTCTTCGCCAACGAAACCATCAAGAACTGCCTCAACCATACCGGCCGGGTGTGCGTGATGGGATCGGAAGAGGATGAGGACGTGATCCCGGTCCCGCCCGAGTACCCGGTCGGCAAGTACGCGGTGCTCTACGATCCTCTGGACGGCTCCTCCAACATTGACGTCAACTCCGCGGTCGGGACCATCTTCAGCATCTATCGGCGGGTGAGCATGCAGGGGCGGGGCACGGTAACCGACGTGCTGCAGCCGGGCTGCAAGCAGGTGGCGTCGGGCTACGTGATGTACGGCTCCAGCACGATGCTGGTGTATACCACCGGGCAGGGGGTGCACGGCTTCACCCTCGATCCCACCATCGGCGAGTTCCTGCTGTCGCACCCCAAGATCGTCACTCCCCGGGTGGGCAAGTACTACAGCGTCAACGAGAGCAACTTTCCCCGCTGGGACACGCCGATGCAGACCGCGGTGCGCGGCCTCAAGGGCGAGCTCCCCGATGCGGTGCGCCCCAAGAACAGCCGCTACATCGGGTCGCTGGTGGCCGACTTCCACCGGAACCTGATCACCGGCGGCATCTTTCTCTATCCGGCCGACAGCCGAAACCCGCAGGGCAAGCTGCGGCTTCTGTACGAGGCCAGCCCGATGGCGTTCATCGCCGAGCAGGCGGAGGGGTCCGCCACCGATGGCATCAACCGAATCCTGGACATCATGCCCTCGCAGTTGCACCAGCGCACGCCGCTGGTGATCGGCTCTCGCGAAGACGTCGGCTTCGTGGCCGATACCATGCGCCGCGTGACTTCCCGGAGCAGCGGCGCCACCGTTCAGCCGGCCCTGTGAAGACGTTGTTCGGCCCCGGCGACTGGGCCGGAGATCCGACCCGCGACCTGGGCCGGCCGGGCGATTTTCCCTTCACCCGGGGCGTCTACCCCAACATGTACACCGGCCGGCTCTGGACCATGCGCCAGTACGCCGGCTTCGGAACCGCGCAGGAGACCAACCAGCGCTTCCGCCAACTGCTCGCCGCCGGGCAGAGCGGGCTCTCGACGGCGTTCGACCTGCCGACGCAGATGGGATTCGACTCCGATCACCCGCTCGCCCGGGGTGAGGTGGGGCGAGTAGGAGTGGCCATAGACACGGTGGACGACCTCGCCGACCTCTTCCGGGGCATTCCGCTCGACCAGGTCTCCACCTCGATGACGATCAACGCCACCGCCGCCATCCTGCTGGCGATGTACGTGGTGGTGGGAGAGGAGCAAGGAGTCGCCCGCACCCAGCTCACCGGCACGGTGCAGAACGATGTGCTCAAGGAGTATATCGCCCGGGGCACCTACATCTATCCCGCCCAGCCGTCGCTCCGGCTGGCGGCGGACATCTTCCGCTTCGTGGCCGACGAGGGGATGAGCTTCAACCCGATCTCGATCAGCGGCTATCACATGCGGGAGGCCGGCGCCACCGCGGTGCAGGAGGTCGGCTTCACCCTGGCCAACGCGCTGGAGTACGTGCGGGTGGCGGTGGCGGCGGGGTTGGCGGTGGACAGCTTCGGGCCGCGGCTGTCGTTCTTCTTTGCCAGCCACAACGACCTCTTCGAGGAGGCGGCCAAGTTCCGGGCGGCCCGCCGGCTCTGGGCCCGCGAGGTGCGCGAGCGCCACGGCGCGGGCGACGCCACCGCCCGACTCCGGTTTCACACTCAAACCGGTGGGGTGACGCTGCAGGCCCAACAGCCCCTCAACAACGTGGTGCGGGTGACGGTCCAGGCATTGGCGGCGGTACTGGGTGGCACCCAATCGCTGCACACCAACGGCTACGACGAGGCACTCGCGCTGCCGACCCAGGAATCGGCCACCCTGGCGCTGCGAACCCAGCAGATCATCGGTTACGAGAGTGGAGTGGCCGGCACGATTGATCCGCTGGCGGGGAGTTACTACGTCGAGTCGCTGACCGACGAGATCGAGCGCGGCGCCAAGGTGTTGATCGGAGAAGTTGACGCGCTCGGCGGCGCCGCCAAGGCGATCGAGCGCGGATTCTTCCAGGAGGCAATCGCCCGGAGCGCGTACGCAATTCAGAAGGCGCAGGAGGCGGGGGAACGGGTGGTGGTCGGGGTGAACCGATTCACCGACGACTCCGCTCCACCAGCCCTCGAGGCCCCCGACTTCTCCTCGCTCGAAGCGGAACAGCGCGCCCGGCTGGCGGAGGTGCGGGGGCGGCGGGATGGAGAGGCTGTTGCCCGCGCACTCGCGGCGGTACGGGAGGCAGCCTTGGGTGTCTCGCCCCTGATGCCGCCCATCCTCGCCGCCGTCCGTTCCCGCGCTACCCTGGGTGAGATCAGCGATGCGCTGCGGGAGGTTTGGGGGGTGTATCGGACGGGGTGAACCTGATACGGCCGGCGGGGACACGGAGTGATCCCAGTCCGGGACCAGGCTAACCTTGGGTGATGATTCACCACGAAGGCACCAAGGGCACGAAGCGCACGAAGGAAGAGGCGATGGTGGTGTCACACGCCGTCATCGGGGCTGCGATCGAGGTTCATCGGCAGTTGGGCCCGGGACTTCTCGAGTCGATATATGAGAGGGCGCTCTGCCGGGAGCTGTGGCTTCGGGGCGTTCCCTCCGAGCGCCAGGTTCTGCTGCCGGTGGCGTACAAGGGAGTGGATCTCGACGTTGCGGTAAGATTGGATCTGATCGTCGAAGGTAAGGTCATCGTGGAGGTCAAGGCGGTCGAAGCGCTCGCACCCATCCACCGCGCCCAACTACTCACCTACCTCAAGCTGAGCGCCCTCCCCCTAGGCCTTCTCCTCAACTTCAACGTCACTCTCCTCCGACACGGTGTAAGACGCATCTTCCACGGCTGAGGAGTCCTTCTCGACCTTCGTGTCTTCGTGGTGAAAGAGCACCCCAGCCTCCCGCTTG
>JACCQZ010000363.1 GCA_013813875.1 Gemmatimonadales bacterium
GAACCCCGATGCCGGACTCAATCTGCGGCTGGGCTTCACCAGCTACGCGCTCGACGCCACCATCAATCCCGACTTCAGCCAGGTGGAGAGCGACGAGGGGCAGGTGACGGTGAACGAGCGCTTCGCCCTCTTCTTTCCCGAGAAGCGTCCCTTCTTCCTCGAGGGCATCGAGCTGTTTGGCACGCCGCAGACCCTGGTGTACACCCGCCGGATCGTGAGCCCCAAGGCCGGCGCCAAGTTCACCGGCAAGTTCGGCCGGCTCGGCGTCGCGCATCTCACCGCGGTGGACGAGACCGGTGACGGCGACGCCTGGTTCAACATCACCCGGCTGCGACGGGACGTCGGCCGCAACTCGATCGCCGGCGTCACCTTCACCAACCGCGACAGGGGCGGCGCCCACAACCGGGTGCTCGCCGGCGACTTCCGCTACGTCCGGGGGCTTTACTTCGCCCAGTTCCAGTACGGCGGCTCGTGGACCGATGACGGCGTAGCGACCCGACGCGCCCCCATTTGGCAGGCCGAGTACGACCGGACCGGCCGCTCGTGGGGATTCAACTATCTGCTTCGGGGATTGGGCGAAGGCTTCGACGCGCAGGCGGGGTTCGTCAATCGGCTCCGGAGCAACGTAGTGAATGGGCACGCGTTCAACCGCCTCACCCTGTACGGCGCCCGCGGCACGCTACTGGAGAACCTCACCGTCTTCTTCGGGCCGGACCGCACCTGGCTGTACGACGATTTCGGCTTCAAGGAGGGACTGGAGGGGTTCGAGAGCTTCGATGCCACCTTTCAGCTCCGCGGCGGGTGGGAGCTGAACGGCCACCTGCAGCGTGACTTCGTGACCTTTCAGGATACCAGCTTCGCCCGCTACACCGCCGCCGCCGCCGCGGGCCCGGCGTACCTGCCGCCCGACGACTTCTCGGGACTCAACTGGACCGCCAAGGTGATCACTCCGACCTGGCGTCAGCTCGGCGCGGAGCTGTCGTATCAGCGGGGAAGGATCCCCATTTTTCAGGAGGGGGCGAGCGGAAGCGTTCGCCTGCTCACCGGCCGGGTGGAGCTGCGACCCGCGCCGACCGTACGGATCGCGGCGAGTGGCACCGCGTTTCAACTGTTCCGGCTCGACGGCAGCGAGTTCGCCCGGTCGCTCATTCCTCGGCTCCAGGCGGAGTACCAGCCCAGCCGCGCGCTTTTCTTCCGCGCGATCGGGGAGTATCGCTCGGAACGCCGGGCGGCGCTGCTCGCTGCCGGATCGGGCGCGCCGCTCTTCATCGGCGGCGTGGCGCAACCGGCGGCGCGCAGCAACGGCCTGCGGGTGGATCTGCTGGCGTCGTTCGAGCCGACGCCGGGGACGGTGGCGTTCCTGGGCTACGGCAGCTCGCTGGAGACCGATGGGGATTTCAACTGGTCCCGGCTGGAGCGGGTGAGTGACGGGTTCTTCGTGAAGCTGGCGTACCGGGTGAGGCGGTGAGGCGTTGCGGCAAACGCCTTGGTGCCCGAGGTTGCGCCCAATCAGATAATCTGATAATTTTACCCATGCCACTCCGCCGCACGGTCACCGAGGTGGCCCGGCACTTCTCCGATTACATCAACCGCGTCGTGTTTCGAAGGGAGCGGTTCGTGCTCCTTCGCGGAAACCGGCCCGTGGCCGAATTGCGTCCGGTACCCACCGGTGTGCCCCTCGCGGATCTGCCGGCGCTCTTTGCCGGCTTTCCTCAACTCGAGCCCGGCGATGCCGGCGCTTTCGAGGCGGATCTCGAGGCCGGCCGGGCAGCGCTCGACGCTCTGCCTATCCGCGATCCCTGGCGTCGGTGACCGGCGTCCTCCTCGACAGCTCTATCGTCATCGCGGCGGAGCGCCGTCAACTGGAGCTCGGCGCGGTCACGGCAGGACGGCTGGACCTGACGTATCTCTCCGTCATCACCGCCACCGAGTTGCTGCACGGCGTTCACCGTGCCGATACCGCTCGGCGGCAAATCGCCCGCTCCGCCTTCGTCAACGCGGTGCTGGCGGCACTCCCGGTTCTAGAACTCGATCTCGCCACCGCTCGGGTCCACGCAAGGATCTGGGCGGATCTGGCAGCGACGGGAAGGCTGATCGGGGCACACGATCTGTGGATCGCGGCGACGGCCTTGACGCATTCCCTCACGCTCATGACTTCGAATACGCGGGAGTTGAGTCGGGTACCAGGGCTCGCCCTGGAGGCCGTGACCTTGAAGTCCTGACATTGCTCGGGGCCAGAACGCCGCGAGCCGCAGTCGTCCACCACAACCCGGCCGGACATGCTGAACTACATCTGGGCAGGCCTGATCGTCACCAGCTTCGTCTTCGCGTTGGGCTTCGACGCCCGCGACATCGCCGGCGACCGGTACCGGAACGGCCAGCCGCTTCCGGTGACACTGACCTTCCCCGAGGGCTACGACCCGGCCGCCCGCCGCGTCCCGGTGGAGATCCGGATCGAGCCAGGGCAGTACGCCAGCCTCTACCGTACGGAGGAGCGACCCGCGCCGAGCTATGCCGGCTACCTGTTGCAGACCCAGGAGGGAGCCCAGCTCCGCTTCGCGGCGGACGCCAAGCTGCCCGAGCCTCTGGCCACCATCGGCAAGGTGTCGCGGTCGCGCGATGAGGAGCTGCAAGGCAGGCTGGTGGGCTTCACGCCACCCGGGGCGACCGCCGGGGTGGTCTTCGAGCCGGTCCGCTTCGTCAAGCTGAACGCCATCGCGTCCGCGGCGTTGGACTTCGCCAAGACGGCGGCGGAGCTCGCGTTCGGTCTCATCGGGGTGCTGGCCCTCTTCCTCGGCATGCTGAAGATCGCCGAGGATTCGGGGATCGTCTACGCCCTGGTGAAGCTGGTCCGGCCCATCCTCCGCCCGCTCTTTCCCGAAGTGCCGGCCGACCATCCCGCCCTGGGGATGATCGCCCTCAACCTCACCGCCACCGTCTTCGGGTTGGGCAATGCGGCCACGCCGTTCGGCATCAAGGCCATGGAGGAGCTGCAGAAGCTCAACCCCTCCGAGGACACCGCCACCAACTCGATGGTCATGCTGTTGGCCATCAACACGGCCAGTCTCCAGCTGGTGCCGCCGGTGCTCCTCCTGGCGCTCATGGGCACCGGGATCAACACCCTCATCTTCCCCATCCTCACCACCACGGTGCTGGGCCTCATCGTCGCCATCGTGGCCACCAGGGTGCTCGGCCGGCTCCCCGGCTATCGCGCGTCCGATCCCAACCGCCGCGCGCCGCCGCCCGCGGCTGCGGAGGCATGAGCCGCATGGATACAGCGCGCAACGTCATCAGCACCCTTTCCTTTTTCGTCGTCCCGCTCATCCTGGTGGGCTTCCCGCTCTATGGGCTTTACAAGCGGGTGCCGGTCTACGAGAGCTTCGTCGAGGGGGCAAAGGAGGGGTTCCAGGTCGCCGTCCGTATCATTCCATACCTGGTGGCGATCCTGTTCGCTATCGCGATGTTCCGGGCCAGCGGCGCCATGGAGGCCCTGACCCGCGCGCTCGATCCGGTGCTGGGTCTGATCGGCTTCCCCGCCGAGCTGCTGCCGATGGCCATCATCCGCTCGCTCTCGGGGTCGGGCTCCGCTGCGCTGGTGGTGGACATGATCAACCAGTACGGCGAGGACTCGATCCTGGTGAAGATGGCCGCCGTCATGTATGGGTCCAGTGAGACTACGTTTTATGTGATCGCGGTGTACTTCGGGGCGGTGGGCATCAGGAAGACCCGCCACGCGGTGCCGGCGGGGCTTCTCGCGGACGCCGCCGCCATGATCATCGCGGTGTGGACGGTGAGGCTGCTGCTCGGCTGAGAGGTAGAGGTCACTGCGGACGGACGAAGCCCTCCCGCCGCGCCGCCTCGGACAGTCGCTTGTCCAGCGACACGAACGCCAGGTTGGCGGGTCGGTGCTCGCTCGCTACCAGCGCCGCCGCGAGCTGAAATGCGTCGGCGGCCCGCAACGGGTGGGTGCGGACGATCCGCTCCGCAGTTTCCCGGACCATATCGGACGGCAGCACGTCGCGCCACGCGTCCCGGAACTCGGCGAACACTCGGCCCGCCTCGGCGGCCCCACGGGGTGTGAGCTGACCCTCGCGCTCGAGCCGCGCCAGCGCCGAAACACATTCCACCCTGGTCCCCCACCAAGTCACGATCTCCGGGTCGGCAGCGAGCAGGTTTTCCATCGCGGCGGTCGCCGGCTCGATCACGACGAGCGTCACGAGCGCCGAGGTGTCCCAGTACCTCAATAGCCTTCCTCGCGCTCGGCGACCACAGCGGCGGCCGAGCTGACCCCGGCGGGGAGCGCCGGACGATCCAGGCGCCTCAGGGCATCCAGCGACAGCGTCTTGCGGGCAGGTCCGACGACGCCGCTTTTCACCAGCGCCTCCAGCGCCCGGCCTCCCCGGGTCGAGGGCCCGACCGGCTCCAGCCGGGCAACCGGAACGCCGCGGTCGGTGATGAGCACGCTCTGGCCGGCGCGGACAGCCTGCAGCAGAGCGCTCAGGTTGTTCTTGGCGGTGGAGACGGAGGCCCTTTTCATGTAGCTATAATAGCTAGATACATCAGACCTGGCAAGGTCCGGCCATAAGCTCGCCGGTGACATCCGGCCGGCGCGCAGCACCCGGAGCGGGGCCTATCCGCCGGAGCCGGGAACAGTCCCTGGTGGCGGCCGCGGCAGCCGCTCCGCCGGGAAGGTGTTATGATCAGCGGTCAGCCCACCTGAACCGGAGCCCGCCATGTCCATCCCCACTGAGAACGTCGGCTCGCTTCCCCGGCCCGCCGCCCTCCAGACCGCCATCGCCGACTACGACGCCGGCAAGATCACCAAGGCCCAGCTCGAGCGCGAACAGGACAAGGCCTGCCGCGACTCGATCGAGCGCATGGAAGCCACCGGCGCGCCGATCGTCTCCGACGGCGAGCAGCGGGCGTCCAGCTTCGCGACTTATCCGCTGGCCGATACCCTGGCGGGCACCGGCCTCGCCGCCAACCTCGCCGCCGACGGGCAGTACTTTGCCATCTTCACCGACGGCCACCACCGGCAGCTTCCCCGGCTGACCGGGGGGCCCTTCAGGTATAAGACCTACGCCGCCGACTACCTGAAGAAGTCGATCGGCATGGCCCGGAAGCCGATGAAGCAGGCGGTGATCGCACCCTCGATGCTGTCGCTGTTGTATCCGCTGGACGGCGAGCTGAAAGGCTATTCCCGGGAGCAGTTTCTCGCCGACCTCTGCGACGAGTGCGAGCGCGACATCCGCAAGGCATTCGAGGTCGGGGCCAAGCGGGTCTCGGTGGACTTCACCGAGGGGCGGCTGGCCTGCCGGAACGATCCCCGGAATCCGTGGACCGGGCGCAAGATGCTGGAGCACTTCATCGAGCTCAACAACCGTGTGCTCGACCGGTTCACCGCCGCGGAGCGGGTGAACATCGGCATTCATACCTGTCCCGGCGGCGACTGCGACTCCACCCACAGCGCCGACGTGGACTACGCCGACCTCCTGCCCAGCATGTTCCAGATGAACGCTGGCTATTTCCTGATCCAGCTCGCCAGCGAGCGAGACCGGGAGCGGGTCTACCAGCTCATCGGGAAGCACAGCCGGGCCGACGCCAACGGAGTCCCCCAGGTCTGCTTCATCGGGGTCATCAATCCCCTCGACCCCGAGGTCGAGACCCCGGAGCAGGTGCGGGACGAGCTGGTGCTGGCGGCGAAGCACATCCCGGTGGAGCGGCTCGGCTCGACCGACGACTGCGGGTTCTCGCCCTTCAGCATCGACGTCAAGCCAAAGCACGGCTCTCCCGACGTCGCGCGCGACATCGCGTTCCAGAAGATCGCGTCACGGGTCGAGGGGACGGCGATGGCCGCCCAGCAGCTCGGGCTGATGGCGGAGGCGCGCTGATCGCGGCCGATCAGATCGGCCGGAAGAGCTCCGCCAGCGGCAGTGAGAACGGCTCCTCGGCGGCCGGCGGATGCCACACCAGCCGCTCGCGCTCGAGGCGAGGCAAGGTGTCGGTGGGAGTCCACACCTCTACCCACAGCTCGTCCCCGTCCACGATCCAGTAGAGCGGGACGGCGGCCTGCTGATAGCGGCGGCGCTTGAGGAACCGGTCGTGGCGGGCGCTGGACGGGCTGAGGATTTCCGCCACCAGCATCAGGTCGCGCATTCGAGACCAGTCCAGCGTCCGGGCCTGCTCCAGTGGCACCACGAACACGTCGGGCGATACCAGCACGTCGGGACCCCAGGAAATGTCGGCGCGCGATCCGAACACGTGGCCGACCGGGTATCGGCCGAGATATGTCTCGAGGGCCAGCATCAGGCGCACTTGGATGACCTCGTGCCACGGCCGCGGCGCCGGGGTCACGACCAGCTCGCCGTACACGACCTCGTATCGGTTCCCGTCGTCCGGCAGAGCGCGGACCATGTCGGCGGTGTAGTAGATCGGGGCGGCCATACCCATACGATGGTCTCCGGGGCGGGTACAACGCAAGCCTGCGGCATCGTACACGATGGGAAATGAGCTGACTGAGCGCGTCATCAGTCTGACGCCTCGCGATGCGTTTATGCGCGGCAGACTACCTTCCCCCCGAGCCGCTCCCCGGCGTTGCAGAGGTAATCCATGAAACGACGCACGCGAATCCTGGCGCTGGCCGGGACATTGGTGGTTTTCCCGCTCGCTCTGCTGATCGTCCTCCCGCTCCTCTTCCAGGACCGCATAGCGCAACGGGTCAAGGTGGAGGTGAACCGGACCCTCGACGCCCGGGTGGATTGGCGCGACGTCGGCCTCACCTTCTTCCGCGACTTCCCCAACCTCACCCTGCGGCTGGACGACCTCACGGCGGTCGGCGTCGGCCGTTTCGAGCGAGACACCCTCGCCCGGGTCCGTAGCTTCGGCGTGGCCCTGGATCTGGCCAGCGTGCTGGGGAACGTCCTGGGCGGAGGCGGGCCCATCGTCGTGCGTTCCATCGAGCTCGACCAGCCGCGGCTCTCCCTGATCAAGTTGGAGGACGGCACCGCCAACTGGGACATCACCCGGGACACGGCCGAGGCCGAGCGCCGGCCGGAGGCGGAGAGCGCGATGGCGGTGAGCCTCCGGCGCTTCGAGATCCGCGATGCCGCCGTGGCCTTCGACAATCGCCAGGCGGGGTTGAAGGCTTCACTGCTCGGCTTTGACCAGTCCCTCCAAGGCGATTTTCAGCGGGACCAGGTCGTCCTCCAGACCCGAGCCGGCGCGGACTCGGTGAGCCTCACCTTCGCCGGCATCCCCTACCTCAACCGGGTAAAGCTCGACCTCACCGCCGACATCGAGTCGGACCTGGCCCGGAAATCCTTTACCCTCAGGGACACCGAGCTCCGGCTCAACGACCTGCGGCTCGGCGTGTCGGGCTCGGCCCGAGCGGCCGGCGAGAACATCGCCCTCGACCTGGCGTTCAAGGCGCCCAGCACCGACTTCCGGCACATCCTGTCCCTGGTGCCCGCCATCTACGCCCGCGAATTTCAGTCGGTGCGGACCTCGGGCACGATCGCCGTGTCCGGCCAGGTCAAGGGCACCTACGGCGACAGCGCCTTTCCATCCTTCGCGCTGAACGCCAAGGTGAAGGACGGCGCCTTCCAGTATCCCGACCTCCCGCTCCCGGCGCGGGACATCTTCGTGGATCTCGCCATCGCCAATCCCGGCGGCCACGCCGACAGCACCGTCGTGCGGCTGGAGCGATTCCACGTCCGGGTCGGGCGCGACCCGATCGATGCGACCATGGTGCTGCGGACGCCGCTGTCCGATCCCGACGTCGACCTCCGCGTGGCCGGCCGGCTCAATCTCGCCGACGTCCGCCGCACCATGAAGCTCGAGGGAATAGACGAGCTGACCGGCACGCTCGCGGCGGACGCGGCCGTGCGCACCCGCATGTCGTACATAGACGCCAAGCAGTACGACAGGGTCGCGGCCAGCGGCAGCGTGGACGTCGGGAACCTCACGGTCAAGGGCGAGGGCCTGCCGCAACCCCTCGCCATCGGGGAGGCGTCGCTCCGGCTGGCCCCGGAACGGGCGGAGCTCCGGTCCTTCAAGGGCTCCATCGGCAGCAGCGACCTCCAGGCCTCGGGCTCCCTGGAGAACCTCCTCGGCTTTGTCTTCCGGGACGAT
>JACCQZ010000013.1 GCA_013813875.1 Gemmatimonadales bacterium
GCCCCAGCCCGCTCCCGCCCCGGCACGTCCGGCGGCACCGGCGCCGAGCCCGGCCAGCCAGCCGGCTCCGGCGCCGGCAGCCACCCCGGCCCCGGCGTCATGGACGCTCGCCGCCGGCACCACCATCGCGGCGACCACCGAGGCCGAAATCCGCTCGCACAAGAACAAGGTGGGGGACGAAGTGATGGCCACGGTGGCCAACGACGTGAAGGACCGCTCCGGCCGCGTCGTCATTCCCTCGGGCTCGACGGTAACATTGCGGGTAACAGCGATCGAGGAGTCGGAGAACAAGAGCGACAGCACCGGCACCCTGACGCTTCAGCCCACGGCGGTGGCCATCAACGGTCTCTCCTACCCGGTCAACGCCTCTATCGAAGGGGTGCAGACCAAGCTCGAGGGCCGCGGCACCAACGCGGGCGACGTGGCCAAGGTGGCCGGCGGCACGGCGGCGGGTGCCGTCGTCGGCCGGGTGCTCGGTGGGAGCAGCAAAGGCGCCATCATCGGCGGTATTCTCGGCGGCGCGGTGGGCGCGCAGCGAGCGGTGGAGACCAAAGATCGGGACGTCGTGCTGCCGCAGGGCACCACCGTCACCATGAGGCTGGACGACTCGTTCACCGCCAAGAGCTGATTCTAGCAGCCGTCCTTGTCACCCTGAGCGCAGCGAAGGGGCCATGCTTTAGGCTATGGCCCCTTCACTGCGTTCAGGGTGACAGACTTCTCAATACCCCGCTCCTCCCCCACCTCTCCGCGGGTCGCTCACTCCCTGCCACCCGTCTTCGGTCCGCATGATCGCCTCGACGTCCCCCCAGTACCCGCGGCTCGCTATGCCGTGGCCCCGCCCCCGCAGGCTGTCGAGAGTGGCGGGAGAGAACCCCTCGAGCTCGACCTGCAGGCTGTCGGGCAGCGCCTGGTGGTGCATGCGCGGCGCGGTCACTGCATCGGCCAACTCCATCCGATGGTCAATGACGTTGGAGATCACGTGGTAGACCATGGTGATGATCCGCGGTCCGCCCGGCGTCCCCACCACGAGCAGCAGTTGGCCACTGGGATCGAGCACGATGCTCGGCGTCATCGCCGAGAGCATCCGCTTGCCGGGGGCAATCGCGTTCGCTTCGCCCTGTACCAGGCCATACAGGTTGGGCTTTCCCGGAGCGGTGGCGAAGTCGTCCATCTCGTCGTTGAGAAGAAACCCGGCGCCGGTGACGGTCACCGCGCTGCCGTAGCTGTTGTTGAGCGTCGTGGTAGTGCTCACGGCGTTGCCCTCCGAGTCCACCACCGAGTAGTGCGTGGTGGAGGCGCCGCTCTCTCCCGTGGGGTCGAACTTCGGTGTGGGCGACGCGCGCTCGGCGATTTCAGCTCGAAGTCGCGCGGCGTATTCCTTGGAGAGCAGCCGGTCGAGTGGATTGCGGACGAAGGCGGGATCGCCCAGGTAGGTGTTGCGGTCGGTGAAGGCGCGCCGCATCGCCTCCGCCTCGCGGTGCAGCAGGGCGGGGGACCCGAACGGGGGAACCGGCGCGTAGCCTTCCATGATGTTGAGGATCTGTCCCATGGTGACGCCGCCCGAGGAAGCCGGCGGCATCGAGTAGATGGTGTGTCCCCGATAGGCGATGGTGATCGGCGCCCGCCAGATCGCCCGGTAGCCGGCGAGATCGGCGTGGCTGATGATTCCTCCGCCGCGCTGCATTTCGGCCACGATGAGATCGGCCACCCGTCCTCGGTAAAAGCCGGCGGCACCCGCGCGCCTGACCGATTCGAGCGTGGCGGCAAGATCAGGTTGGCGAAGACGGGATCCTGGCTCGGGACGCTTGCCGTCGGGGAGAAAGCTGGCCCGCGAGGCTGGAAAGAGCGCCAGCCGGGCGCTGTCCTCGGCGATGGATTCGCTGCGATAGTCATCTACCTCGAAGCCATCGCGTGCCAGCTCGATCGCCGGCGCGATGACGGCGTCGAGCGTGAGCCGGCCAAGGCGGCGATGCGCCTCGGTCAGCCCTGCCACCGCGCCCGGCACGCCCGCCGCCAGATGCCCGGTGACGCTCCGCTCGGTCGGCTCCCCCGCCGCGTCGAGATACATGTCGCGGGTGGCTCGGCCCGGCGCTGTTTCCCTGTAGTCGAGCGCCTGCACCGGGCCCACCCGATCGCGAATGATCATGAACCCGCCGCCGCCGATGTTGCCCGCCTCGGGGTGCACCACCGCCAGGGCGAACCCGACCGCCACCGCCGCATCCACCGCATTCCCGCCCTGCTTGAGGATGTCGCGGCCCACTTCGCTGGCGAGCGGGTGACCCGACACCACCATGGCCTTCGATCCCTCGCTGACGCGGGCCTCCCCGGAGTACTGCCACGTCGGCGCGATGCCGACCGCGGGCGCGGGACCGTCGGGGCCGCCCCGGGCACAGCCCGATGCGAGAGCGAGCGCAAGCACGAGCGAGAGCAACCGGCGGATCTGCACGCGAACCTCGCGGTGAGAGTGGGTAGATGTAGGCTGGACGACGGTTGACCGTTGGTGCCGATTGTCACCCTGAGCGCTCCGCTCAGGGCGACAACCCAGCCCAGTTGCCCCGAACAACCGACAAGCCCTAATTTAGCCCGAGGCTGACGCTTAAATACTCTCATTTCCGGCTCGCGTGGCTGACGACTATCTCGACTCGCGCCTGACCGAACGGCGCAATCCCCGTAGCCACACCATAGATACCGCCTCCGCCCTCGAGATCGTGGATCTCATCGGGGCCGAGGACGCGACCGTGCCGGCGGCGGTGGCGCTGGCGCGCTCTGAGATCGCGAGCGTCATCGAGCTCACCGAAGCCGCCTTTCGCGCCGGTGGGCGGCTGCTCTACGTCGGCGCCGGCACCAGCGGCCGGCTCGGCGTGCTCGACGCGGCGGAGTGCCCGCCCACCTTCGGCACCCCGCCCGAAATGGTCGTCGGCATCATTGCCGGTGGCTACGCAGCGCTGGTGCGATCGGTCGAGGGAGCGGAGGACGACATGAACGCCGGCATCGCCGAGATGGACGCGCGCGGGGTCGGCGCACACGACCTGGTGGTCGGAATCGCGGCGAGCGGCACTACGCCCTTCGTCGGAGCGGCGCTCTCCCGGGCGCAGACCTCGGGCGCGCGTACCGCGCTGGTGAGCTGCTCCCAGCCCCCCAAACTGCTGCGGGACACCTGCGACGTGTGCGTCACCGTACTGGTCGGCCCCGAGATCGTGACCGGCTCCACCCGGATGAAAGCGGGCACCGCCACCAAGCTGGTGCTCAACACCATCACCACCGGCGCCATGATACGGATGGGCAAGATTTACGGGAACCTGATGGTGGACCTCCGCGCCTGGAACGAGAAGCTGGTGGATCGCAGCCAGCGGATCGTCATGGAAACCACCGGCCTCGCGCGCGGCGAGGCGCGAAGCGTCATCGAGGCGGCGGACGGCCAGGTCAAGACCGCGATCGTGATGGCTCGCCGCGGCGTCTCCCGAACCGAGGCTGAGCGGCTGCTCGGCGAGCACGCGGGAAGGCTGCGCGAGGTCGTGGGCGACCCGCCGCCGGTGGCCACCGTATGACCGAGCGCCCCACGCTCGCGGTCGGACTCATGTCCGGCACCTCGCTCGACGGGGTGGACGCGGCCTTGGTGCGTCTCGAGGGGCCCACCCACGCCACGCTGCTCGACTTCGTCACCCGCCCCTACACCGACGGGGAACGCGCCGAGCTGCGCTCAGCGCTCGATCCATCGCCCAACGGGAGTGCGAAGGGCCCGATGCTCGCCCGGCTGCACGTGCGGATCGCCGAATGGGCCGCCGACGCCGTCCAGACTCTCCTGGCGCAGGCCCGGGTCCCCGCCTCCGAGCTCGGCCTGATCGCCTTTCCGGGTCAGACCATCTGGCACGAGCCGCCCCTGGTCTCCTGGCAACTGGGTGAGCCCGCGGTGCTCGCCGAACGCTTCGGGGTGCGGGTGGTCAGCGGATTCCGCGCTCGCGATGTGGCCGCGGGAGGGCAGGGGGCGCCACTGGTGCCGATGGCCGATGTGCTGCTCTTCGCCGCCGCCGCGGGACCCCGGGTGTTGCTCAACCTGGGCGGCATGGCCAATCTCACCTTCGTCCCCCAGCGCGCCATCGAGGACGGGGTGCTGGCGTTCGACACCGGACCCGGCGTCGCCGTCGTGGACGGCCTGGCCCGGCTGGTGGATCCCCGCCGCTCCTACGACCGCGACGGCCGGCTGGCCGCGCAGGGTGTGCCCGACGAAGCCGTCGTCGCCGAGCTGCTCGCCGATCCCTTCTTCGCCACGCCGCCGCCCAAGAGCACCGGGCGGGAGCGCTTCGGCGATCACTACGCTCGCGCTCTGCACCAGCGGGTTCCCGGAACCAACGGAGTGGCCACCGCGGTGGAGCTCACCGCGCGCTCGGTAGCGGCCGCCGTCGGCCGCTGGATTCCCGGCGGCACCGAAGTGGTGGCGTCGGGCGGAGGGTGTCATCACCCGGGCCTGATGACCTCGCTCGAGCGGCACCTCGCGGCGCTGCCGGGCGCGCATGCGTTGCGCCGATTCGACGACCTCTTCTTCCCGGGCGATGCCAAGGAAGCCGTCGCCTTCGCTCTGCTCGGCTATCTCACCCTGCACGGCCAGCCCGGCAATGTCGCGGCCGCCACCGGGGCGAGAGGCCCCCGCGTCCTCGGCACGGTGACGCCAGCATGAATTCCGGACGCCTGATCATGCCGGCCCTCCGCTACCGGCCCGAGACCGGCTTCGGCCACGAGGCGGGCGCCATCGCCGACGCGCTGGTGCTCGGGGTCGGCGGCTTCATCATCTTCGGCGGCACCACCGAGACCGTCCGGCGTCTCACCGCCGATCTCCTCCGCCGCGCCGAGCGGCCGCTGCTGATCGCCTCCGACCTCGAGCGCGGACCGGGGCAGCAGGTGACCGGTCTCACCGAGTTTCCCCCGCCGGGCGCGCTCGCTTCGCTGGAGGATCCGGCGGTGACCCGGTGGGCCGGCGCCGTCACCGCGCAGGAGGCGCGCGCGGTGGGCATCAACTGGGTGTTCGCGCCGGTCGCCGATCTCGACGTGTTGCCGGAGAATCCCATCGTCCAGACCCGGGCCTTCGGCGACGATCCCAACCGCGTGGCCACTTTCGTCCGCCACTGGATCGAAGGCTGCCAGTCGTCCGGGGCGCTGGCCTGCGCCAAACATTTCCCGGGACACGGGCGCACCACGGCGGACTCCCACATCTCGCTGCCGGTGGTGGACATCGAGGCCGAGCGCCTGCGCGCCAGCGATCTCATCCCCTTCGCGGTGGCAATCGAGAGCGGTGTCGCCAGCCTGATGACGGCGCACGTCGCCTATCCCCGTCTCGACCCCGGCGGTCTCCCCGCGACGCTTTCAAAGGTCATCCTGGGC
Source organism: Gemmatimonadales bacterium (assembly GCA_013813875.1). Taxonomy (GTDB): domain Bacteria; phylum Gemmatimonadota; class Gemmatimonadetes; order Gemmatimonadales; family GWC2-71-9; genus CAVVWJ01. The sequence continues at coordinate 5,377 of JACCQZ010000013.1, forward strand.
GACTTGCGGGACCGCATGGGTTTCGACGGTCTGGTGGTGACCGACGCGCTCATCATGGATGGCGCGCTGGAGGGGCGGCGCGAGTCGGACGCCGCGGTGGAGGCGGTGCAGGCGGGAGTGGATATTCTGCTCTATCCCAACGACCCGCGCCGCGTCAAAGAGGCGCTGGAGCAGGCACTCGCCAGCGGCGCGGTCGCTTCCGAGCGTCTGGCCCAGGCCCTGGGCCGCTACCAGCGCGCGCTCGAGCTGGCGACGGCGCCTACGCCACCCGTCACCCGCGGCCCCTTCGATTCCGCCGCCGCCCTCGCCGATAAGCTTCTGGGCGACGGCATGCTCCGCGGGAGCGCGCCTCGGCTCACCGGGCCGCTCGACCTGATCACCATAGACGACGACGTGGGCGGACCCTACGCCCCGAGCCCCGGCGACTGGACCGAGCGGGCACTGGGGCCGGAGTTGGTAGGACGCTATGGCGGCGGGTCGCGCGTAGTGCTGGCGTTCGCCGAGCCGCGCGCCTGGAAGGGGCGGTCGGGATTCAGCCAGCCCTCACTGGAAGCGCTCGCCAACCACGCCCCCGCCGCCGACCTGATCGTCCTCTTCGGCCATCCGCGGCTCCTGGACGAGCTGCCGACCGATGCCCCGGTGCTGCTGGCCTGGCACCGCCAGCGGCTGATGCAGGACGCGGTGGCGCGGTGGGTGCGGGGGAGGGTGGAAAGTAGAAAGTACAACGTCGAAAGTCCAAAGTCGAACGTCGAAGGTTGGTCTGAGGGGGGTGGGTCGTGGGTGTCATCTCGAGGGAGCGCTAGCGACGAGGGATCTACTCCGGTGGTGTCCGGGACCGCCGACAAGATCCCTCGGTCGCTGCC
>JACCQZ010000014.1 GCA_013813875.1 Gemmatimonadales bacterium
AGCTCAACGTGCTCCTTCCCCAATCCATCGCACAGGCTGTCGAGCTGGGCGACCTGCGGGAGAACTCCGAATACAAGGCGGCCCTCGAGCGCCAGCAGTTCGTCCAGGCGCGTCTGGGCCAACTCCACCAGCGGCTCAACCAGCTCAGCCAGCTCGCCAATACGGAGGCTCCGACCGACCGTGTCGGACTCGGCTCTCGGGTTACCGTGCTCGACCTGGAGACCAACGACACCGACACCTATGTGGTGGTTCTGGCCGAAATGATGGACATTGACGCCGGCCACATCTCCCTCGCTTCCCCCCTGGGCCGCGCGCTCTCCAACGGCCGGGTGGGCGACGAAATCAGCCTTCGGCTGCCCACGACGTCCCGGCGCCTCCGGATCCTGGAGCTGGTGACGGTGCACCAGTCCGGGGCCAACGGAAGCAACGGCAAGCGTTGATGGAGTTCCCCAAGAAGCAGCTCCTCGTGGTCGGCGACCGGGTCCTCATCAGCCCGGAGGACGGGGAGGATCGCACCCGTGTCGGGCTCTACCTGCCGGCCACCGCGCTCGACGCCCAGCAGGTGCAGACCGGCCTGATCGTCGCCACCGGCCCGGGCACCCCGGTCGCCGACCTCAGCACACTCGACGAGGAGCCGTGGAAGATTGACGCCCGCGAGAGCCGCAGCCGGGACATGCAGGCCAAGGTGGGCGACCACGCCATTTTCTTCCGCAAGGCCTCAGTCGAGATCACCTTCGAGGAGAAGAAGTTCCTGGTGGTTCCACTGGCGGCGATATTGGTGTTGATTCGGGATGAGTGACAAGGGCAAGTGATATGTGACAAGTGACAAGTGACAAGTGGGACAAGTCTGAACGTGGGATCCTCGACTCCCTCCCTTGTACGCCCTGGTTACTTGTCCCTTGTCCCTTGTCCCTTGTCACTTGCCCCTCCCCTTCATGTGTTACTTCCTCCACCTCGCCACCCCCCTCACCCTGAGCGAAGTGCGCTCGATGCTCCCGGCCGGCCTCTCGGCCCATGCCGTGGACTCGGCCGAGCGCGCGGTGCTGCGCGAGCTGCATCCGGCGGGGCAGTCGGTGCTGCGGCTGCTGGTCGGGGCATGCTCCTGCGATCTGGTGCGGAGCCGCGGCGCCAGTCCCAGGGAGGATGAGCGCGATCTCCGCGAGCGCTATCGCCGGCTGGGACTCTCCCGCGAGGCGACCCTGAGCGCCCTGGACATCCACCGGTCGGGGGCGGCCCGGCGCATCGAGCCCCGGGACGGATGGCCATCGGCGGTCGCGGCGTTCGTGGCCGAGCACGCGCGGAACGCCGGTCCCACTCTCTATTTCCTCGGCTTCTCACCGGTTCCAAGACTTACTCTGAGCTCCCCTCCCGGGCGCCTGGTTGCCTGGACCGTGGCCGACGTTCGCGGGCGGCCTGACGCCTGGCTCACCGAGAGCCGGCCGACCCTGGTGACCTAGTTCCCGGCTCTGGACGACACCGGCCGCCCCCGGTATAGTGGACCCGGTTTCGCCGGTAACAGCCGCCTTTCCGACGGTCCACTTCCTCGAGGTCAGCTATGCCCCTCTTCCTGCGCACCCGCGTGGCGTTGGCTTTGGCCGGGCTCCTGTTGTCCTCGTCCTGCGGCGGCGGAGACGCCGACGAGGCCCCCGCCGACGCCGAAACCGTCGCGGAAGACGCCGGCTCCAGCGAGTCACCCGCGCCCAGCTCTTCCGATGCTCCTGCTCCCAGCCAGAACACCAACACGGCGCCGATCACCGCGGCCGACGTGGAGCACTGGGAAACGGGGATGGCCGGCGAGATGAAGGCGGTGCAGGAGGTGGCCGCCACGATGAAGTCGGCCGGTCCAACGAGGACACCATGAGCGCCATGATGGGTGTGCAGGAGACGTCCACCATGGCCGCGGGTGCCAGCGCGGCAGGGATAGACTTGGAGCGCTACAAGTTCATCCGCAGCAACCTGTCGGCTGCGGTAAAGGCGCTGACACCAGGGCTGGGAGGCATTGACACCACCATGCTCGCGCCCGCCCAACGCGCCGAGTTGCGGCAGATGACCGAGAACGAGCTGCAGCGGCTGCAGCAGGATGTCCCGAAAGAGGTGATTGACGGCCTGCGGCCGCGCGCGGTCGAGCTGCGGAAGAAAGAACTGGAGCTGGTGGGGGCGAGACTGAAGGGCGCGGGGTTGGTACCGTAAGGCGGGGGGTCGGGCGTGTCACGCTCACGACTTGACCAGCTCCACCCGCCGGTTGTTAGCGCGACCTTCAGCCGTCTTGTTATCGGTCGAGGGCTTGCTGTCGCCATAGCCTTTGGCAGTGAGCTGGGTGGTGCCGACACCGTACTCACCAGTGAGCGCTTTGGCCACCGCGTCCGCCCGGGCCTGGCTCAGCTTCAGGTTGGCGTCCGCCTTGCCGACGTTATCGGTGTGCCCCTGGATCTCCACCTTGAGCTCGGGGTGCTGCTTGAGCGCGGTGGCGATCTGCTTGAGCGTCGGGGTAGACTCGGGCTTGATGTCGGCCTTGCCGATGTCGAAGAGGATTCCCTGCGTGGCCCACCGCCCCTTGGCGTTGAGCTCGTCGTAAATCGTCTTCTGGCTCTCGGCTACGCGGATCCGGGTGACGTAGACCGCATCCTTGTCGTCGTCCCGGCCCTCCAGGCGAACGAAGAGCGATTTAGCCCGCTGGAACTCGGCGTTGGGGATGTTGGCCAGCCGCTTTTCGTCTGCGTAGGCCTTGAGGTATTTCCCGTCACCCAGAATACGAAAACTGGCTGGCTTTCCCAGGTAGCGCTCCCGATCCTTGGTATCGAGGCTGACCTGCACCGGCCCACCCAGCAGGTAAAACCCGCCGTGCCCCCAAGCGACTTCGCTGAACTTGTGGTCGCCGCTGCTGCGTCCGCCGGCGATCTTGATGGTTTCGGCGCCCACGCCCAGGCCGGCGCGGCCAATCACATCGAGCTCAATGGTATACCTGTCGGGGAGCACTTCGGGCAGGGGCGGGCAGGGGAATGATGAAGTCGCTCTGGCTCGACGCCCTCAGTGCCCGCTGGCCGCCCTCGAACTCCACCACTTCCATCGCGCCGGTTTTGAACTCCAGCCGCTGGGGGAAATTCCCCACCTCGTCCTCGGTGAAGTC
>JACCQZ010000018.1 GCA_013813875.1 Gemmatimonadales bacterium
GCGCCGTAGAGCGCGGATCCCGGGCCCCGGACCATCTCGACTCGGCCCAGGTCCTCCAGCGGTTGGGTGAGTCCGTTCCACTCCTGGGATCCAAGGAAGGCGATGGCCAGGTCGCGTCCGTCCTGCAGCACCAGTACCCGGCGGTTGAGCGACGAGTTGAAGCCGCGGGCGTTCACGTTAAAGTCGTTGACGCCGCTCTGGACCACGTCCACGCCGGGAACGCTCTGAAGCGCGAGCGGCGCCTGCCCCGTGCTCGAGACGCGCTGCAGCACTTCCGGCGGCACGACCGAGATTGCCGCCGGCGCCTCGACAATCCGCTCGGGGGCACGCGAGGCACCCTCCACCACGATCTCTCCCAGGGATACCGTCACCGCCTCGAGGGCCGCGTCGCCGGTTACCGTTCCACCGGCTTCGACCGTCACCGGCACCGTCGCGGGGCGGTAACCCAGCCAGCGAAAGACGATGGTCTGCGGGCCGGCGGGTACCCGGCGCAGGGTGTACCGTCCGTCGGCGCCGGTCACCGTGCTCTGGCCGGTGGCCTCGACCGCGACCGACACGTTGCTCAACGCTTCACCATCCACCCGAGTGGCGGTGCCGGTGACGGTACCGGTCTCCTGCGCGAGGGCTGGGCGAGCGAGGACAGCGGGGAGGAGGCAGCAACCGAGCAAGAGGCGATCGCGGAGAGAGGCCGACAGGTTTCGTCGCATACCGTGCTTCCTCATGTCAGGGCGGTAGCATGGGGCCCGCGATGGGCCGCGCGCTCGGGATGATCGGTACAATCGTGTATGGGGGAACCAAGAGAGTATAACGATCCCCGCGCTGGCGCCAGCAGAGCGGTTGTAGCGGTGGATGCTCAGTCCACCGGCGTCAGATTGGCCTCGATCTCCTTTCGGCGCGACTCGAGAAAGGGCGGCAGCGCGATCCCGCGCCTCCATCGTCCACCAGGGCCAGGCGCTGGCCCTCGAGATCGAGGGTCAGCCGACCATCGCGCTCGCCAAGCTCGCCAAGCTCGCCAAGCTCGCCAAGCTCGCCTGCGGCTATCCCGCGCTCGCTCAGGCGCCCGGCCCAGAACTGGAGCGCCGGCAGGCCGGCGACTCGGAGATGGTTCCGGGTGATGGCGCGGGTCCCGCGGGATTCACGCGGCATCGGCCAATCGAAGAAGGTCAAATCGCTTCCCGGGCTCCCCTTCGCACCCGAATAGAAGAGGTGGTATGCGCTCACGTCGTCCTGGTTGACGGAGCGCTTTACCAGGCGCATGCCGAGGGTTCCGGTGTAGAAGCGGTAGTTGTCCCGGATCGCGGCTGAGATGGCGGTCAGGTGGTGGATGCCGGTCAGGTCCCTATGGGTCTTCGTTGCCGGGCCTCGTAAGGGGTCTTGAATCTGGCTCTTTTCACCACAGAGACACGGAGGGCACGGAGAACAACCAGTTTTCTCTGTGTCTCTGTGGTGAATATGGGAAGTGGTGTCAGGTGTCAAGCGAAGATCGCGAGTTCCATTGGTCAGGCTCGGTGACGCCGTAATACTCACCCGCAAAGTGTGGGAAGGCGCGCCGAACGTGACCCGGCTCAGGCTCCCTTTCCTATGGCCCGAGGCGCCTCGGCGGCCCACTCCGCCAGCTCACTTCCCGCCAGGGCCGCTACCGCACCGATCACCGTGATCACCGGCGCTTGCAACCCATCCCGTTCCGCCGCCGCCGCAATGGTGGCGAGGGTGGCGAGCGTCACCCGCTGCTCCGGCGTCGTGGCCGATTGGATGCAGGCCGCGGGAGTGGCGGGATCGCGGCCGGCGGCGATGAGCTGAAGGGCGAGCCGGTCCAGACTCGCCCGGCCCATGAGCACGACCAGAGTGTCAACTGCCACCAGGGGAGCGAGATCGTCGGGCGCTCCGCCGGGGCCCGCCTGGTGTCCGGTGACCACCGCGAAGGAACGGGCCACGCCTCGTGCGGTGAGCGGAATGCCGGCGGCAGCCGGTCCCGCGATCGCGCTGGACACTCCCGGCGTGACCAGGCAGCGAACTCCGGCCGCCCGGCACGCCGCCACCTCCTCGCTGCCGCGCCCGAACACGAATGGATCGCCTCCCTTGAGCCGGACCACCACGCGGCCCTCTCTTGCCCGCGCAACCAACAGGGCGCCGATCTCTTCCTGCGCCAGCGGCACGTGTCCCGGTCCCTTGCCGACATCCACCAGCTCGGCGCCGGGCTTGACCTCGTGGAGCAGCTCGTGACCGAGCAGACGGTCGTGTACTACGACATCCGCCGTCCGCAGCAGCTGAAGTCCTCGGCTGGTGATGAGGCCCGGATCTCCCGGGCCCGCGCCGACCAGGTGCACCGTGCCGGGGGCGGGTGCTGACGTGGCTTTGATGGACGCGGGCCGGCCCCCGCGCTGTCCCCGCTTGGGCGGTGGAGGAGTGTGGCGGCGGGCAAGGTCCACAACCAGCTCGGCTATGCCGGGCTGGGAGCCGATGGCATCGTCCAGCAGGACGAAGCGGCCGCCTACCCGAGCGGCAACCGGCAGCTCGCCGGCGGGGAGGCCGGACAGCCGCGGCAGATCGCTCAGGGCGTGGGTGCCCCCTCCGATGAGGAAGGGCACGATCACCACAGCTTCCCCGGTCACCTGATCGAGTACCAGCGAGAGCGAAGGCGTGTCGTCAATGAAGCCGGCAATGACCTGGGCCGCCAGCCGGCGCTGCTGGAGTGTCTCGACCAGGGCCAGCGTCGAGCCACGGCTCTCAGGATGGCGCGGAGTGCCATGGCCGACCAGTACGAGAGAGGTGGCTTCGCGCGTCAGCTCATGGCTGCGGAGCAATTCGCTGACCCGGCGCGCGAACAGCGACGCCATGCCGGGATGGGTGCCGACCGGCGGCGCCTGCCGCAGCCGTACCTCGGGGTAGCGGCGATTCCGGGCGAGCGCCTCCGGCAGCACCACGTTGCTGTAATATCCGGCGCTCGTCATGAACGGAACGACGGTCACCTCGTCCGCGGCGAGCTCGTCGAGCACGGTATCGAATCCGGGCTCGCCCTGATGAAAGGCGACCGCCACCTCGTCGAACAGCCGGCGCCCGCGGATGGTCTGCGCCAGCCGCCGCACCAGAGCGTTGGCGGCTGGATCGCTCTGCGAGCCGTGGGCGGCGAGCACCAGCGCGCGTCCGCTCACGGGCTCACCTGGAGCTGCACCAGATCGGCGGTCGGCTCCTCGCGGCCGGTAACCGCGGCACGCGGCTCGATTCGCCCCACCAGCCGCTGATAGAAGTCACCCAGCCCCTCGCCGGCCCACCGCTCGGCGGCCCAGCGCGCGAGCAGCGGGCGCACCGCGGCCAGCAGGTCGGGGGTGCGCACGTCGGCCCGGTAGAGATCAACCAGCCGGTCCCCGGCCAGCCCGCCGCCGACGTAGATGTTGTAGAGATCGAGGGAGCGCCCGACGAAGGCTATGTCGGCGGTGTAGGGGCGGGCGCAGCCGTTGGGGCAGCCGGTCATCCGGATCGTGAT
>JACCQZ010000026.1 GCA_013813875.1 Gemmatimonadales bacterium
GCGGCACCCAGCGCAGCCGCCAGGCGTACAGGAAGCGGCCTGTCCGCGGAGTCGCTCATGAGCGGTGCCGCCTCGAGAACGCGGAAGTGAAGTGGGATTCGGTCTGCGGGCCAACAGTGGTGCTGCCAGACATGGGAGACAATCTGTACTGGCGAGTTCCCTCCCGCCACCCTGGACCCGGGCTGACGATCTCGGCGCACCGGTGGCGCCAGACTGGCAGGATGCCTTGCCGTACCAGGCCCGTGGGAACTGGCGGGCCCCGTAAGCTGTTGTAAGACACAGTAAGGAGCAACTCGCGCGTGGCACGGTCGGTGCAACTTTGCGGCGCGATCCCTCCATTGAACTGTCATTTTCCCCCCCGATGGGGGTTGGTAAGGAGTAGTATCTAAATGGCTGAACGATTGACTTTGCCCGTCCTTCCTCTGCGTGAGGTGGTGCTGTTTCCCGGCGTCACCGCACCAATAGGGGCCGGGCGCCCGGCGACGCTCCGCGCAATCGAGGCGGCGCTCGCCACACCTGAGCGGCTGGTGTTCGCGGTCTCTCAGCGTCAGAACGTCGAGAATGTCACCTCCGAGGTGCTGTACACCATTGGGACCATCGCTCGCATCGGACAGTTGCAGCGGGGACTGTCGGGGATGCAGTTGTTGCTCCATGGTGAACGCCGCGGCATCGCCATACACTATACCGACAAAGAAGGGTACCTCCAGTCTATCGTGCGCGAGGCCGAAGAGCTGCAGCCGCTGAATCCGCAGGATCCGGCGTATGTGGCGCTGCACCGCGAGGCGCGGGTCCGCGCGGCTGAGCTGGGCCAGAAGTCGGGACTGCCGGACGAGGTGGTCCAGCAGGTGCTCGCGGGCGTAAACGAGGCCGGCCGGTTCGCCGACCTGATCGCGGGCTACATTGACATCTCTCCGGCCCAGCGCCAGATGCTGCTGGAGACCCTGAGCGTGGAGGAGCGGCTCCGGCGGGCGCTGGTTCACGTCCAGCGGCAGATCGGAGTGCTCGACGCACAGGAAGACATCAAGTCCCAGGTCCAGGAGGAGCTGGGCGAGCGGCAGCGCGAGATGTTCCTGCGCGAGCAGCTCAAGACCATCCAGCGGGAGCTGGGTGAGGACGACGAGCGGGACGACCTGCAGGAGCTGAAAGACAAGCTTGCCGCGCTCGATCTGCCGGCGGAGGCCCGCAAGGAGGTTGACCGCGAGCTCAGCCGGCTGGGCCGCGCTGGCCGGGAGTCCATGGAGTCGCAGGTGATCCGCACGTTCCTGGAGAACGTCGCCGAGTTGCCGTGGAACGTTCGCAGCAAGGAACACCTCGACCTCTTTGAGGCCCAGCGGGTCCTGGACGAGGATCACTACGCCTTGGGCGACGTCAAGGATCGGGTGCTCGAGTTCCTGGCCGTGCGTCAACTGCGCACCCAGCTGGACGCGGCGAGCCGGGTCGAGGCCGAGGCCGACGTCAAGGCGGAGAAGAAGGCGGAGGAGGTCGCTGCCGGTGAGGCCACCGATGTTCCGGCGGCCACAGCCACCGTGCCCGCACCCAACGTTCCTGGGCGCGGCAACGAGGACGATCGGGCCGCCAAAGGACCTATCCTCCTGTTCGTGGGCCCTCCGGGGGTCGGTAAGACCTCGGTGGCCAAGTCGATTGCCCGGGCCATGGGCCGGAAGTACGTCCGGATCTCGCTGGGCGGGGCGCGCGACGAGGCCGATATCCGGGGCCACCGGCGTACCTACGTGGGAGCGATGCCGGGTCGCATCATCCAGGGGATGAAGCAGGCCGGCTCCCGGAATCCGGTGTTCCTGCTCGACGAGGTGGATAAGCTGGGTGTCTCGTTCCAGGGCGATCCGGCAAGCGCTCTGCTCGAAGTGCTCGATCCGGCACAGAACGACAGCTTCGTGGATCATTACCTCGGGATGCCGTTCGACCTGAGCGAGGTGTTGTTCATCGCGACCGCCAACTTCATTCAGAACATCCCGGGCCCCCTGCTCGACCGGATGGAAGTGGTGGACTTTGCCGGGTACACCGAGCGGGAAAAGCGCGAGATCGCCCGGAAGTATCTCATCCCGAGGCAGTTTCAGGAGAACGGGGTGTCGCCGGCGCAGCTCACCCTCACCGACGAGGCGCTGTCGGAGGTGATCACCAGCTACACCCGGGAATCAGGGGTTCGCCAGCTCGAGCGAGAGGTCGGTCGGCTGGCCCGGAAGGTGGCCCGCAAGCTCGCCGCCAAGGAGCTGGAGCAGGTAACCGTTGACCGCGAAATGGTTGACGATCTCCTGGGCCGCCCCAAGGTGCACCCGGAGAAGATGGCTCGCGCCGATGAGATCGGGGTGGCCACGGGGATGTTCTACACCCCGACCGGCGGCGACATCATGTTCGTCGAGGCCTCCACCATGCGGGGCAAGGGCGAGCTGGTGCTGACCGGCCAGTTGGGTGACGTTATGAAGGAGTCGGCTCGTGCGGCGTGGACCTACGCACGCTCTCACGCGGCCGGTCTCCAGATCGGGGACGAGATGTTCGACCGCGACATCCACATTCACGTTCCCGCCGGAGCGATTCCCAAGGATGGTCCCTCGGCCGGCGTCACGATGGCGTCGTCGGTAGTCTCTACCCTGTCGGGACGTCCGGTCCGGCACGACATCGCCATGACCGGCGAGATCACGCTTCGTGGCCGGGTGCTGCCGATCGGCGGCGTGAAGGAGAAGGTGCTCGGGGCAGTGCGGGCGGGAATCGCTAAGATCATCCTGCCGAAGGACAACGAGCCCGACCTCGAGGACCTGCCCAAGGAGGTCCGCGACAGGATCGAGGTCTTCCTGGTTCAGGAGCTGGGTGAGGTGCTCGCCCTCACCCTTCGCGGGGCCAGTTTCCGCGAAGGCCGACTGCTGTTCGGTGATGAGAAGAACCCGCGGGACGTCATGCCGCTGTCGGGCGTTCTCCGGCATTAGACCTGTCCCTGTCACCCTGAGCAGAGCGAAGGGGGCATGATTCCGGTCAGGCCCCCTTCACTTCGTTCAGGGTGACAGGAGGGGCGACGCGCGCGTCGCCCCTCCTACATTTTCTCCGATTTCTCCTTCCTCAGAGCCCGCCCCGCCCCATGCACCAGCTCTCCCGCGGTGTTCCCGTCGCCGGGAAAAGCCGCCCAACCGACGCTCACGTGCAGCGGGATGATCAAACCTTCGACCGTGGTGGCCGCCTGCTCTCCGAGCACCCGCCGGAGCTTGGCTGCCAGGACCGAAGCGCCCTCGGATCCGCCACCTCGCAGGATCATCCCGAACTCCTCGCCCCCGTAGCGCCCGATCACATCGCTGGCCCGGACGTTGGAGCGAAAGACGGTGGCCACGTGGAGCAGGACCTGATCTCCGACAGCCTGGCCGAACCGCTCGTTCACCTCAGTGAATCGGTCGAGATCGAACACCACGAACGCGACGTCACCCCCATGCCGCCGGCTGTGCTCCACCGCGTACTCCAGCTGAGCCATCAGCGTGGCGTGATTGAGCAGGCCGGTGAGATCGTCCCGGTGCAGCGCCTCACGAAGTCGGCGGCCCCGCTCGGCGCGGCTGATGACCGTCTGCAGGATCAGCTCGGGAGCGGTCGGAAAGGCGAGGAAATCATCGGCGCCGGCGCGCAGCGTCTCCATCTGGTCGGGTACGACCGCGGGCCCGAGAAAGACGATGGGCAGCAGGTTAAAGCGCGGGTCCTGACGGACCATCGCGGCCACCGCCGGTCCTTCCGCGTCGGGAAGCCCGGTACCGAGCAGCAGGAGGTCGGGCGCTTCCCGGTCGAGCAGCTCCGGTACCGACTTGGCCAGCTGGCTGCGGACGACGCGGATACTCGCCTCCTCCAGGCAGCCGGCAACCTCCGCGGCACGCTCGGCGTCGGGGTCCACCAGCAGCACTCGCGAGGGAGGGGGTCCGATGCGCACCAGGGTGCGGGCGTAGCGAGGGAGATCGTCGAGCATCCGCTCGGCCAGGATCACGGCGTCAACCCCGGCCGCGATGGCTCGCAGCTTGGCCACGGCGCGCAAGGTCTCGATCAGCACCACAGCGCGCGGGCGGGTGCTTCGGCCGTTGGTCCAGCTGGAGGCGATCGCCGAAGGGTCTCCCTCCCCGGGCCCGGTGCTGATGACAACGAGATGCGGCTGTTCGCCCGGGGGTAGCGCGGCCGGATCGTCCAGGCGGTGGCCCAGTGTCACCTCGTAACCGGCGGCCTGCAGGGCCGGTATCAGCTGCTCCCTCTCGGGTCCGGGTGAGACGATGAGGAGCGCACGCCATTTCAGGCCTGGCCCCTCGGCCGGCGCGGCCAGATGCGGCGTCTGAGGCTGCTGACTCACCCGGGCCAGGCGAGCGACCGCCTCGTCCAGCCGCCCGGCTTCGGCGGCCGCCGGCCGGGTGGCGATCCACTGCTCCATCTCCCGGGCAATGGCGCTGATCTCGGGAAAGCCGTACGATCCGCCCGAGCCGGCCAGGCGGTGAAAGCGGACCTTGAGTGAGGCGAGGGCCTCTTCCTGACCACCGCGAAAGTCCTCGATGTCCCGACGCAATTCCTCGAGCCGCGCGGGAACCTCCGCCAGATATTCTCGCCGCAAAGCGGCCAAGGGGTCGTCGAGCGGCTCGCTCATCGGCCCCGGAAACTCTCGAGCGCCAGGCGCGCTCCGGCTACGAACGACGGCGCGGTGCTCCAGTGTCCCCCTACCTCGCTTCCCTGCCGGGCGGCCATGATGGCGCTCTGCCCGTCTACCACGCCGATGATTGGCATTCCGGGCCAGGCGGGTTCTTCGGAGGATACGACTTCCACAGCGGCGAAACCAAGGTCAACCGGGGCGGTGGAGCACAGGATGAGCGGCACCCCTGCCGCATATGGCCGACGAAGCGCCGGAGAGAGAATGGGGAAAGCATCGGGTGGGGCCAGCAGAGCCACCGAGCTGCCGGCCCGGGTCAGCTCATGAGTGATCAACTGGAGCACGGCCCGGCCGGATTCGATTTCGACCATGGTGGGGCTGGCGGGCACGGCCGCGGCGGCGAGATCCTGGCTCAAGCGGTCGAGCGCCTGGCCGTGGTCGTTGGAGATTCGCGCGATCAGCGCCGCCGGCGACTCCGGGCGATACCGCCGAGGGCGGCCCCCATCCATGCGCGCGCCTCCCTTGGCCACCAGCCCCTCGAGGGCACTATAGGCGTTGGCTCGCGCCAACCCCGCCGACCTCGCAATGGCATACCCGGTACCGGGTCCGCCATCGAGCAGCACTTCGTACATCAGGCTCTCGGTAGGGGTGAAGCCGAAATGCGTGAGATCAATGCGGGGCATGGCTCAGCGCTCAGCCGTAGTCCACCGTCCACCCCAGGATCTTCGCGATAAGCGCCAGCCGGAACGTGATATCCACCTCCCGTCCCTCGGTGGTCTTCGCGTCGAGGTGGAGAGGGTAGTAGTGATAGCTGATCTTGTTGAGGGCCTTGGGCTGCGAGCGCAGGTTCTTGGGCCGCCACACCCCCAGCTCATCGCAATCTTTAAGCATCCGGGCCAGAGCCTTTGCCGCCACAGGCGCCCAGGAGAGCGCCCCCATACGCGCCAACAACTCGATATAGAGCAGGGCGAGAGGAGGATCCTTGGGAAGTCCCTTCGCATCCACCTCTATCGGATCGCCCAGCAGCAGGTGCTGGGGCTTGACCGTGCGCTTGCCGACCTGGATGACGAACGACTTCCTGGGGGCGGGTTGGGCCAGATAGTGTCCCAACCTCTCGGTAAAACCGGCTCGCTCCCGTTGCAGGTTGGGCATAGACGCCAACATTGCGACCGAGTACCAGCTCGGTGGATGCGCCTCCGGATGAAGCGCTATCTGCTTGCCGGCCTTGATGAAAGGCTTCTCGGCCAGGGGGCTCCGCAGGAACTGCGAGATGGCGTTGGCGATCTTGTGCCCCGCACCGCGGAGTCGAGGATCGTCGGCGTACCCCGCCTCGGCGAGAGCAGCGGAGGCAGCCTCGCGGATCACTCCACGCGCCCAGGCCTCGGCATCCGGGTCCGATTTGACCGACTTCTGGAACTCGAAGTGGAGCGCCGGGTCCTCGTCCCTGGAGAGGAGGCGGAAGAGTACCCGGTCGGCCAGCTTGAATGGCCGGCTGCCTCCAGGCCATTCCAGTTGAAGCAGGCGGCGATACTGAGGAATGGTTCCGGCGTCCCTGATGCCTTGAGCGGCCACCGGCCCGAGGCCCAACAGGTTACCGCCCCAGATGCCGTTGTCTTTTTGCTTTTTGACCACCGCCAGCGCCGTCTTGGACTCCAATATGGCCAGGCGGGCGGCCTCGATACTCTCCTGCGCTGCATACCCGACCGGAGCCAGCTCGGTGAGGGTGCGGTACCGGATGGAAGCGCCGGCGTTTTCGAGGAGCCAGGCAAGCGGAATCCGGTGCTGGGTGGGCAGTTCCAGATGCGCTCCTGGGCGAGTTGGCTGGCGGAAACGGCGGCAAGATAGGCGGGAACGCGATGGGGCGGTAGGCCGCCCCTACCGACTCCCCGTCACCGGCCGCCGCCGGCGGGCCTCTCCGGCCTTCCGGAACTCAGAGTCCTGGTTCCAGGTGGGCTGCTGGGGAGCGTTGGCTACCAGCACCGCTGTACGTACGGTGACGCGAAGCTGTTGAACAGCGCCATCATAGGTAAACCACGGCAGCACCTCATCGCCTGGCTGGTGGTACCGCTCCGCCACATATTCCTCGTTTCTGGCCTTGCCATAGCCTGCAGGCTGCCCGATGTAGTCTGACCCGTTCTCGATCGAGGTGCCTGGGATGCCGGCGCGGGCCAGCGGGAAGTGGTCCGACCGGAAGTAGGAACCCTGCAGCAGCGCCTCTTCGTTGCTGCTCACCCGCAGCTTTTCCGCCGCGGCTGCCTGGGCGAAAGCCCGACCGAGAGAGGACTGTTCCAGCCCCAGTGCCGAGACATCGCGAGTTCGCCCGTACAGATTTATCACGTCCAGATTGAGAATCGCCGCAATATCCCGGAGGGGAATCGGAGGGTTGTCCGCCAGGGCCTGAGAGCCGATGAGCCCTGATTCCTCGGCCGCGAAACCGACGAATACCAGCGAACGCGCGGTTCGGGTTCCGCTCCGAGCGAATGCCTCGGCTGCGGCCAGCACGGCCGCGGTGCCCGAGGCGTTGTCTTCCGCGCCGTTGTAGATCGAGTCTCCGTCGGATGGTGCGCCGATACCGAAGTGATCGTAGTGGCCACCGATGAGCACCACCTCGCGTGCCAGGGGCCCTCGTCCCGGAAGGCGGCCCAGCACATTGTCGGTGTCCGACCGCCGAACGCTGCTCCGCACCCGGGCCTGGAGCTCGAGGTCGAGCGGCACTGCCCGAAATCCTCTTTTTGCGGCGGCGGCGCTCAGCGCCGAGAGGTCCTGGCCTCCCCGCTGGAACAGCCGGGTGGCCGCATCCTGGTGCAGCCAGCCGGCCGCGACGAGCGAGCTCGCCGGCGTCTCCAGCCGAACCTGCGGGCCAATCCATCCCGACAGCACGGTAGTCCAGGGATAGGTGGCGCTCTCGGTGGTGTGCACCATGAGGATCCCGGCGGCGCCTTGCCGGCGGGCTTCCTCGATCTTGTAGGTCCAGCGCCCGTAGTAGGTGAGGATCTTGCCACGGAAGAGCGTGGAGTCCTGAATCCCAGGATCGTTGACCAGGGCGACGACGATCTTCCCCTTGACGTCGAGGCCCTGGTAGTCGTTCCAGCCGTTCTCGGGTGCCACGATGCCGTATCCCACGAAGACGACGTTCCCCCGGACGCTCACGGCGGAGTCGTTGCGCATGGACCAGAGCACGTAGTCCTTCTTCCATTCCAGCGGTGTGGCTGCAGCTCCGGACACGGCAAGGGTCGGCTGAGGAGTGAGCGAGATGATCGGCACCCGGTGGAAGTAGGTGCCGCTGTCACCCGCCGGCTCGAGCCCGAGGCGCCGGAACTGCGCCGCGATGTACTTGGCCGCCGTCTCGCCTCCCCGGGTCCCTGGAGCGCGACCCTCCAGTGCGTCATCGGCCAGGAACTCGAGGTGAGCCTGCAGGACCCAAGGCTCTACCGCGGCGGCTACCCGGGCGCCGGGGCTCGAGGCGGCCGGAGCCTGCTGGCCGGACAGGGTACCCGCGATGGCGGTGGCGAGCGCGAATAGGGGAACGAAGGGACGCATGGGATTTCCTCGAAGAATGTAGTCACCCGCACCGCGCCACCCCGACCGCGCCAGCGTCCCGAAAGCCGGCCTCGCTGGTGAGCGCGAGGGTCCGATCGTCGAGCCAGGTCACCCCCTCGCCCTGCGACTCCAGTCCCAGCACGTTGCACGCGATCCCCGGCGGTGCCGGGCGCAGGGTCCCGTCCGGGGCCCGAGAGAAGAAAAAGATGGCGCGGTAAGTCCGCACCGCCACCCGGCGTCCGTCGGGCGCCAGCGCGGCGTCGGTGACCAGCTGACCCAGTGCGCTCCCGGCCTCAATCGGCAGAGTACCCAGCAAGTCGGCATCAGCGATTCGGGAGGTCCACCGATCCGCCGCCACCCGAAAGAGCTCCACCTTTCCCTCAGCCCCTTTGCTGATCAGGTAGGTGTCGCCCTGTCCGGCCACGAAGATAGCCTCTACGTCGCGTGGACCGCCGGGATACCGGACCCGCAGCACTTGGGCGGGGCGGGTGCTCTGGGGCACAGCCGCGGCGCCGGCAGGATCCGGCTCGGCGATCCGGTAGAGCTGTACCACCGGCCGCTCGGCTCGGTTGTCACCGGTATCGGCGATGTAGAGGCATTGGGCTTTCCCGCAGGGGCCGAGGGCCAGGGCCTCCCAATCTACGTTCTGCGCCGCAGTGACGGAGAAACGGCCCCGATCGCGCCCCGAGGTGTCGGTCGCAAAGAGCGATGCGGGGTTGCCCGAATCGTTGAAGCTCCAGAGTACCCCGGGATATCGCCGGCTCGCCGCGACGCCCGAGCTCTCGTCGAGTCCTTCGTGGAGGGTGCCGGTCCGGCGCAGCTCCTTCGGCGCGGCCAGCGTCCAGGCCGACTGCGCCGCCGCGCGCGAGTCGAGACAACCCGATGCCGCCAGCAGCAGGAGGCAGAATGTAAGCGATGTACGGCAGGTCAGACGATGGCGGATGGGCAGAGATCCGCGAGTACGCATTCGGCGCATCTCGGTCGCCGCGCAACGCAGGTTCGGCGGCCGTGAAAGATGAACAGGTGAGACAACAGGGTCCACTGATCGCGGGGAAACAGGGGCATGAGGTCCTGCTCGATCTTGACCGGATCCTCCTCGCGGGTAAGTCCGAGTCGCTGGCTCACCCGGGCGACGTGGGTATCCACCGTGACCCCCTCGTTGATGCCGTAGGCGTTGCCGAGAACGACGTTGGCCGTCTTGCGGCCGATCCCCGGCATGACCCGAAGCTGCGCCATGGTCCGGGGAACCTCGCCGGCGTGGTCCGCCACCAGCGCCCGGGCCATGCCGATCAGGCTCTTTGCCTTGTTGCGGAAGAATCCGGTGGACCGGATGATCTCCTCGACGTCGGTCTGGTCGGCCTCCGCGAGGGCGGCCGGGGTCGGGTAGCGGGCGAAGATCGCCGGGGTGACCAGATTGACTCGCGCGTCGGTGCACTGAGCCGAAAGAATCGTGGCGCAGAGCAGTTCGAAAGCGTCGCGAGAGTCGAGCGCGCACTTGGCGTCGGGATAGGCGCGCTTCAGCCGCTCGAGGATGACCGCCGCCTTGGCGGGCAGCAGGGAGCTGCGCCTCGGCTTGCGGCGCTCGGCCGGCCCGCTCCGCTTCATGCCTCCCGCCGGCGGGCGACGTGCTCCAGAAACCGCCCTACCGGGCGGGCGTTGAGGATATCGTCGGGGCCCAGCCATCCCTTGCGCGCCATGCCGATACCGAAGTCCACGTTCTGAATTCCGGAGAGACTGTGGGCGTCGGCGCCGATCGAGACCGCGACACCCCGCTCGCGCACCCGCCGCAGCGTGCGCCAATCGAGGTCCAGCCGGTGGGGATCGGCGTTGATCTCCAGAGCGACCCCGGTAGCCGCCGCCTTCTCGATGACGGCGTCGAGGTCGAGCCCGTATGGGTCGCGGGAGAGCAGCAGCCTTCCGGTGGGATGGCCGATGATCGCCAGATGGGGATTGTCCATCGCAGCGAGAATCCGCGCCGTCATCTCGGGAGCGCCCATGTTGAAGCGGCTGTGCACCGAGGCGATCACGAAGTCGAGCCGCTCGAGGATGGCCTCCTCGAAGTCAATCGTGCCGTCGGCCAGGATGTCGGCCTCGACCCCTTTGAGAACCCGGATGCCGTGAAGCCGGCCGTTCACCTCGTCTATCTCGTCGGCCTGGCGCAGCAGGTCATCGGGCCTCAGGCCGCCGGCGTAGGCGGCGGCCTGGCTGTGATCGGTGATGCCGATGTACTCGTATCCCGCATCCCGGCAGGCCAGCGCCAGCTGCTCCACCGAGTTGGAGCCGTCGGAGTAGGTCGTGTGGCAGTGGAGAAATCCCCTCATGTCGCTGCGTTCGAGCAGGCGGGGGAGCCGCTGCGCCGCCGCCGCTTCGATCTCGCCGGTGCCCTCGCGCAGCTCCGGTGGGATGAAGCTCAGCCCGAGCGCGCCGTAGAAGCGATCTTCATCCGGGGTGGGAACGAACTCACTGCCGCGCCAGAGGGCGGCGCCGTTGAGGGCATAGCCTCGGGTGCCGGCGTGCTGGGCCAGCTGCTGGAGGTGGATCTCGCTCCCCGTAGCCTGTACCAGCACCGCCCCGGCGTTCACCGGTGTCGTCACCACGATCTGCGCGCTCGCGCCGCCAGCAAAGCGCAAGGTGAGCCGGCGTTCGTCCTGGCCTGCGAACTCATGCACGCCGGGCAACTGACTGAGGCGTTTGAACAGGTCGGATGGGGCGACGTCGGCGATGAGAACGATCACCAGGTCCCTGACTATCTCCACCCGGCGCCGCACCTCGCCGGCGATGAGAGCGCGATTGACGCCGGGAAGTTGCTGCAGCGCGGCCCGGAGGCCTTCGGCTTCCTCCGCCGCGTGGTGGGACAATCGGAAGGCGCTCGCCTGGCGGAGATAGGCGATGCCCTTGAGGATGTTCTCCGAGGTCTTCCGCCCGAAGCGGGGCAGCTTGGCGAGCCGTCCATCCGAGGCCGCCGCCTCCAGCTCGGGCAGAGAATCGAGCCCGAGGACGTCATGTATCTGGCGGATCTTGGCGACGCCGAGGCCGGAGATGGCCAGCATCTCCACCAAACCCGGCGGAATCTGCTCGCGGAGCTCCTCCAGCATGCCGGCGCGCCCCGTGGCCACCAGCTCGCTCACGATCTGGAGCGTCGCGGGTCCCACCCCCTTGGTGGCCGCCAGCGAGCCGTCCTCGAGGGCCTGGTGCAGGTCGCCCGGGAAGCTTCCCACCGCCCGCGCGGCAGTGTGAAAGGCCCGAATCCGGAACGGATTCTCGCCCTTGAGCTCGAGAAAAGCGGCGATCTGCTCGAGCACCTGGGCCACAGCCTTCCTGTCCATGAAATCCTTCAGGGCGTCCATCGCACCGCCTCGAGGGAAGCCGCGGCCGCGGCGAACCGGGTCCGCCATCCCAACTCGAGCAACTCCTCACCTCCCACGATCGAGTTCAGCCGGGCGGCCGCTCCCCCGGAGAGTGCAGGAGCGAAGAGCGGGGTTCCATCGAGCCGGACGAGGCGGCCGGGGCGAGATCCGACCGCCTCCACCACGCTGAATCCCGACCGGCCGGGATGAAGCCCGAATACGCCCAGCACCCGCAACTCGCCGCCAAAGGTCGTGTGCACGAAGCATCCATCGAGCGGCTCGGCGGGCTCACCCTCGACCACCTCAGCCCAGATCCGCCGCTCGGGAAGCTGCGCGTAGTAGGCCCGCGGAAGCTCCGCCGTCTTCACGGTCGCCGGCGCGGAGGCCTCCAGCAGCTCGGCCGCCTGCTCATGCCCGAGGGAGAGCGTCAGCATTCCCGCCTCCCAGATCAGGTAGGCGTGATGAATCAGGGCGACGAGCTGATCCACACCTTCGCCCAGGCCCTGCTCGGGCCGCAGCTCCCGCACCAACATCACCACCTCCCGCACCATGAGGAATGCATCGCGGTCGGTAGCCTGGTAACCCTTTTCAGCCAGGGCACTCTGGATCCCGGGGAACTGCTCCTCCGCAATCTGCTCGAACACCAGGTCGAATGGGGTGGGGCGGGGCATGGGGGAAAGGTAATTGTGGGGCGGGGGGAAGGAGGTCGGAGGTCGGAGGTCCGGGAAAGCGGAGGGTCGGTGCTGCCGGACCCAAGACTTTCGACCTTCGACCTCTAGACCCCACTTCGACCTCTAGACCCAACCAAGAATCCATCCACCACCCTCACGAACTCCTCTCGCGCCTCCACGTGGGGCACGTGACCGCAGCGGGCGAGGGGATGAAGGTGGGCGCCGATCAATTGGGCGGCGGTGCGGGGCGCCTCAGGGGGGATGGGATCATCCTCGCCGTGGACGACGATGGCGGGTATGCCGCGGAGGGTGGGCAGTCGGGGACGCAGATCGTAATCGCCGAGGCTGGCCCAGATTTCCTGCTGGGTACGGCCGGTGACCCGGAAAGGAGTGAGCTCTCTCGCGCGGGAGGGATCGAAGAAATAGGGCGCCACCGACAGCTCGAACATCCGTCGCTGGTAAGCGGTGGGGTCGCGCTCGCGCAGGCCGCTCTCCCGCAACTCGCGCCGCGCCTCCTGGAGTGACGGATCGAGATTGCGCCGGGAAAACGCC
This sequence comes from Gemmatimonadales bacterium, assembly GCA_013813875.1. Lineage (GTDB taxonomy): Bacteria > Gemmatimonadota > Gemmatimonadetes > Gemmatimonadales > GWC2-71-9 > CAVVWJ01. Next base: position 12,723 of record JACCQZ010000026.1, read on the forward strand.
CGCTCGAACTCCTCGCGCGCTTCCCGCCACGCCGGCGCGGGCGAGACCAGGACCAGGCGACCCACCCGCGGCCGGTGCTCCAGCGCGTAGAGCAGGGCCAGCAGCCCACCCCAGGAGTACCCCGCGATGCTGAGTTGTTCGAGTCCCCAGGTCTCTCGCAGCGCCTCGAGGTCGGCCACCTGCTCGCGCCAGCCCACCGGGGTTTCCCGCGGCACCGGCGAGCGTCCTCCACCTCGTTGATCGTAGTAGATGAGCTCGCGGCCCCGCGCCAGCGAGTCGAAGCCGGGCAGGAGATAGTCGTGGTGGGCCCCAGGCCCGCCGTGCAGCACCACCAGCGGGGGGCCGGCGCCCACTCGGCGAACGAAGAGGTCTATGCTGCGTATCGGGATCGTCAACGATAATAAAGTGCTGAGAGCTTAGTGCTTGGTGCTAAGTGGGTGGCAAGTGACAAGTGGGGGAGTGGAATCGGAACCGACTTCCGCACTTTCCACTTGCCACCACTAAGCACTAAGCACTTGCAACTCAGAGCAGAACCCCGAGCGCTTCCGCCACCCTTCTCACCTCCCGCTCCTCTTCCGCCGAGAACGGGTCGGGCACGTCGCTGTCTACGTCAATCTGGCCCAGAAACGTCTTACCGCGCCGGATCAGTACCACCAACTCCGAGCGGGTCCAACTGTTGCACGCGATATAGTTCTCGACCGCGCGCACGTCGGCCACGTTCTGGTCCTCACCGGTGGCCACGGCGGTGCCGCACACGCCCTGGCCGACCGCGATCCTGGTATGGTCGGTGTGCCGGCCGGCAAAGGCCTCCAGCCGCAGCTCGTCGCCATGGAGCATGTAGAGATAGACCGAGGTATAGGGCGGGCCCGCCGCGCGGATCTTTTCGGCGGCGAGCCGCAACAGCTCCTCGCGCCCCACCTCACGCGCAAAGGCGCCGCGCAGAGCGGCGATCACCCGGCCGGCATCGAGGATGGGCATCGGCTCAGCCGCCCCTGGTGCCGAGCGTCGCCCGGACGGTGGTCACGCGATCCCCCCGCCTGAAGACGATGTCCACCGTGTCACCCGATTTGTGGCTGCGGAGCGCGTCGGTCATGGCCTGCAGGTCGGGCACTTGCATGGGGCCGATCCTGGTGATGACGTCGTCGCCCCGGAGCCCGGCCTTTTCCGCCGGGCTGCCGGTGCGCACTCCCAGCAGCCGCACGCCACCGGGACTGTCGGTCATGTCGGGGATGGTGCCCAGGTAGGCGCCGTACCCTGGAGTGACCACCGCGGCGGCGGAGTCGGTATGATGGCCGGCGCCGGCGGAGCGCGGCCCCGACAGGTCCACCGGCGTGAGCCTCGTCGGTCGGTTGGCGAGCGCGGTCACGATCCCGGTGGTGAAGTCGGACACCTGCTCGAAGCCGTCCTGGTTGATCTTGTTCCAATCGTCGGTGGTGCGATGGTAGTCCTCGTGCAGGTCGGTGAAGACGTGCAGCACCGGCCGTCCCGCGGCGTAGAACGACGAGTGATCGCTCGGACCGTAGCCGTCGCCCTGGCGCTTCAGGTCGAAACCGGCGTACCAGTTGAGCGAGTCGAGCAGGGCGGGGAATTCCTTGGCGGTGCGGGTGCCATAGACGATGAGTCGCTTGTCCCGGAGCCGTCCGACCATGTCCAGGTTGAGCATCGCCAGGGTAGCCGCGAGCGGATAGATCGGCGCCTTGACGTAGTGAGACGACCCCAGCAGCCCCAGCTCCTCCCCGCTGAACGCGATGAATACCAGCGTCCGGGCCGGCCGAGTGCCCGCCATGCGGCGAGCGATCTGGATCAGCATGGCCGCTCCCGAGGCGTTATCGTCGGCCCCGTTGTGCACCTCGCCGGTGCTGTCGGGATCGAGGCTCCCGAATCCTCCGAGGCCCAGATGGTCGTAATGGGCGCCGATGATAACGGCCTCGTTGCGCAGCACCGGATCCCGGCCCGGCAGAATGCCGATCACGTTCTTGGCCTGGAGCCCGCCCACGTGGGCGTGCTGGGCCACGGGCGCCTCTTTCGCGACCGTGAACGACTGGAACCATCCTCCCGCGGCCGGCTGCAGCCCCACCTGCTCGAAGCGGCGCGCCAGGTAGGCCGCCGCCGTGTCGGCGCCGGGCGAGCCCGTCATCCGCCCGCCCAGCCGGTCGTCGCTCAGGTAGCGGATGTCATCAATGGGCTGGATGGGTGGCGGCTCGGGAATTCGAACCGGCTGCTGCTGGGTGCCGAACTGCGCGCGCAGGTGGGCCGGAGTGACTACCAGCAGGACGCCGAGGAGAGCGACAACGGATACCAATGACATACGGGGGAAAATACTACCAATTCAGTGGGGCACGAAATCGGTATCGGGCGTGAGTCGCCTGACAAACGCCGCCAGCAGCTGCGCGGTGCGGTCGAGGTCCTCCAGCGCGACCATCTCGTTGGGACTGTGCATGTAGCGATTGGGCACCGACACCAGTGCCGTCGCGACGCCGCGGTGGGCGTTGACGATGGCCTCGGCGTCGGTGTGGGTGTCGCGCGAGGCCGCCTCGATGCCGTAGGAGATCCCCTCCGCCTCCGCCGCCTCGGCCAGCAGCTCGAAGACCACCTCGCTCACCGATGCTCCCCGGGAAAGAACCGGGCCGCCGCCCAGCCGGTAGTCGCCGTGCTTGCGCTTGTCTATGCCGGGGTAGTCGGTGGCATGAGTGACGTCAATGACGATCGCCACGTCGGGCTCCAGCGTGGCCGCCGACGAGCGGGCGCCTCCGCCGGTGGCCGCGATCTCCTCCCGCGTGGTGGCAACGGCGATGACCGAGGCGTGGGGCCGCTCACCCTCGAGGGCGAGCAGGCGTACCGCCTCGAGCACGACATAGGCGCCGATCCGGTTGTCAATGGAGCGGCTTACCAGGCGGCCGTTGGGAAACTCCAGCACACCTGCCGCCAGCACCCCGGGATCCCCGATGCGAAGCTGCTGCTCGGCGGTGGCCCGACTGCTGGCCCCGATGTCCAGCCAGAGATCCTCCACTTTCGACACCTTCTCGCGATCGTCCTTCTCCATGAGGTGGATGGCCTTCTTGCCGACCACTCCGGTGACCGGTCCCTTTCGGCCGAGCAGCCGCACCCGTTGACCGACGAACACCTGATGATCCCAGCCGCCGATGGTGTCGAAGCTGAGGTAGCCATCCTCGTCTATGTGGGTGACCATCACCCCGATCTCGTCAATGTGACCCGCCAGCATGACCCGTGGCCGGCCCTCCGGGTTGAGCGTGGCGTAGGAATTACCACTCACGTCGCTGCGAACCAGGTCGGCGAACCCCTGGGCCTCGGCCCGCCAGGCCCGCGCCGGCGCGGCCTCGAACGACGAGGGACCCGGGGTATCCAGCAGGGCCTTGAGGAAGGTGAGCGACTCGGGGGTCATGGGCCTGGGGTCAGCGCTCGGCGAGCTTGCTGGGGCGGTAGTTGGCGAAGAAGAGCAGACCGGTGAAAGGCGCGATCAGCGCCCGGAAGTCCCGGGTGAGCAGGTAGGCCACCGTCCCGAGCAGCGCCGGCGCCTCGATCAGCGCCCAGATAATCACCGCGCGTCCCAGATTGGCCCGCCACCAGTCGTCCTGCGAGGTGCCCGACCGGGCGGGGGTAAACCCTCCTGCCGTGTAAACCGCCGCGCCGAACAGGACGGCGCTCACCAGGAAAAGCGCGATATAGAGCACCCGCCGGTCGGGAAGCTGGGACACCGGCTGAGCCATGTCGCCGCCGAGAAATCCGGCCACCAGCCAGAAGAGCACCACCCCGAGCATGAGTGAGCCGTGGATTACCCGGGCGCTCATGGCCGGGGATACCGGCGCGTTGGGCGGCACCCTACCTTCTCGCCACCCGGTAGAGAACGGCGGCCAGCACCGAGAACACCGCCAGAGCCGCCAGGTCGCTGGTGGCGACCGAACCCACCGCCCCCTGCAAGCCGACCATGTGGGCCAGGTAATCCGCCGCCGGCACCTGTGCCGCCTCTGCCTGCCGCACCAGCATCGCCGCCACCCCGGCGATCGCCACCCCGGCGATAGCGCCTCCTGCGATCAATCCGCTGGCAAAGAGGACTCCCGGCCCCGACTCCACCTCGGCTATGGAGCGCTGGCTGCTGCGCATCTTTCGCTCCACCAGCCAGCGCACTGCTCCTCCAGCGAACATGGCGGATGAGGTGGAGATCGGCAGGTACACTCCCACGGCGATGGGCAGGGACTGCAGGCCCATCAGCTCGATCGCGATCGTCAGGAACACCCCGATGAGCACCAACCCCCAGGGAAGTCTCTGGGTCAGGATGCCGTCGGTCACCAGCGCCATGATGGTGGCCTTCGGCGAGTCCAGCTTGGTCACCGGCTGACCGTCAATCTCTCGGACCCGCCCGCCGATGCCGGGATCCACCAGGTACGCCACTTCGTTGCTCTCGGGGTCAATCAGATACTTGCCGGGCACGATGCCCTCGGTGGGGATGTTCACCCTCACCACTTCCCACTCGCGTCCCTCGTGCTGCATCCGCTCGCCCATGCTCGTCACCGAGCGATCCGCGGCGCCCTCAGGCGCCGCCTGGAGCGCCACGCCCGGATGCCGTTCGGGGACAATGTTGGTGTAGGTGGTGTTGAGCAGGGTGAGAGTCCAGCCGATTGCGAGAGCCGAGGTGATGGCGCCGACCATGATGGCGATCTGCTGCCGCCGCGGGGTGGCTCCGACCAGAAACCCGGTCTTCAGATCCTGGCTGGTGGTGCCGGCGAGTGCCGCGGATACCGCGATCACGGCGGCGATCGAGATGGCGCCTACCCGATGGTCCACCCCGGTCCAACCGATGAGCAGAAAGATGGACGCCGTGCCGATCAGCGCGGCGATGGTCATCCCCGAGATCGGGTTGGCGCTCACGCCGATGACGCCGGTGATGCGGGAGGAGACGACCACGAAGAAGAAGCCGAAGATGATGATGAGGATGGCGCCGAGCAGATTGACGGCCACCTGCGGAATGATCGTGAGGATCAGCGCCAGCGCCAGGGCGCCCAGCGGCGTCAGCCAGATGGGCAGGTCAATGTCGGTGCGAGCTCGGGCGGCGACCGCGCCCACCGTGCCGCGCAGATCCTGGAACCCTGCCCGGAAGGCCCCGACGATCGTCGGCAAGCTCCGGAGCAGGGCGATGATGCCGGCGGACGCCACCGCGCCGGCCCCGATATAGAAGACGAATTCGGCTCGCACCTCGTTGGGACTCATGTCGCGAATGAGCTTGGTCTCCGCGAAGATCGGCTGGGTGAGGCCGGAGCCGAACAGCTTGATGGCCGGAATCAGCACCAGGTAGGCCAGCGATCCGCCGGCAAAGAGATACCCCGCGATTCTGGGCCCGATGATGTAGCCCACGCCGAGCAGCTCGGGGGAGACCTCAGCCGAAATCGAGGCGCCCTGATAGAAGTTGGAGATCCGTCCGGGGACTTCCTTCCAGAGTCTCAGGCCCGCCATCAGGAACTTATAGACGAAGGCAAGACCGAAGGCCTGAAACAGCAGCCGCGCCTGCAGCCCCCCCTTGTCACCCGCGACCAGCACCTCGGCGCAGGCGGTACCCTCGGGGTAGGTGAGCCTCCCGTGCTCCTTGACGATCAGGGCCCGCCGGAGCGGGATCATGAGCAGAATGCCCAGCAACCCACCCACCAGGGCGATCACGGCCACCTTGCTGACCGTGAGGTCGTATCCCATCAACAGGATGGCCGGAAGGGTGAAGACGACGCCCGCGGCGATTGACTCGCCCGCGGACCCCGTGGTCTGGACGATGTTGTTCTCCAGGATCGTGGACTTCCCCAGGGTACGGAAGAAGGCGACCGCCAGCACCGCGATCGGGATCGAAGCCGATACGGTGAGCCCGATCTTGAGCGCGAGATAGACGCTGGAGGCGGCGAAGACGATCCCCAGCACCGCGCCCAGCAGCACCGCGCGAAGCGTCAGCTCGGCGGGGGACTGGGAGGGAGGGATGTATGGCTGGAACTGGGGAGCTTCACTGGTGGACTTCGGTGGGGCGATGGTCGCCATAACGCTCCGCCCGTCGGAGGGCCTAGGTCAGAAGGTGGAGTGGAAGGTAGGGCGGGCCGGAGCCTGCGTCCAGCCGACCCGCGCCCCGGGTGACGATTGTCACGGCATCGGCGGCCAGTATGAAGTCCGGCACCCTGATCGGAATCATCCTGATCGTCCTGGGCGTCGTGGGATTGGGAGTGGTGCTGATCGCCGCGAGCGCCCGTCGAGCCTGATCGCCGTAGGGAATGCTGCGTGCAGTAAATAAACGGCCCGGCGTTGTTGCCGGGCCGTCTGTTTCGCTACCCCAGTACCTCAGCGAGCGGCGCTGGTATCGGCCGGGGGGAGGGTGTCGGGCCAGGGACGGATTCCCGGCTCCTCGCCGCCCAATTGCACCGGGGGCACCGCTACCGTATCGGTGGGGATCACTACGCCGTCGGCTCCAAGGTCGCGAAACAGCTTCCACTGCGCCTGGCGCGCCGCCCAGGGCTTGGAACCGTTGTACATCAGCGAAATCAGGAGTACGCCTTTGGCTCCTCCAAGATAGCCGACCACGGTTGACACTCGACCGAGGGTGCCGGTCTTGGCCCGGACCACTCCTTGGCCGGGGAGCCCCGAGTTCAGACGTCGCAGCGTGCCGGTGCCGTTGGCGGGGAGCAACTGCGGGAAGTTCTGGCCCGCTGCCGTGGCGGGGAACTTGGCCAGGTAGGAGACGAAGGCCGCCGGGGTCACCCGGTCCTCATAGGAAAGCCCGCTGCCGTCCACCAGATACACGCCCTCGTTGGAGCCGATCACCTTGAGCACATGCTCGGTAAGTCGGTTATGCGCACCGTCGCGCCCGCCGGCCCACTGCAGCAGCAGCTCGGCGCCGAGATTCATGCTGCGCCGGTTGATCTCGCTGGCCAGCGAATCGAGTGACGCCGACGCCACCTCGGCCAGAATCCGCACTCCCCCCTCGGCCGGAACGCCGGCGCGAGACGCCGGGTTCCAGGCGATACCCGCCCGCGACAGCGCGTCGCTCCACACGGCGCTGAGCACCGCCCGGGGATCCCTCGCCACCGCGGTAAGTCGCCGCGGCGCGGCCCGCACACCGATGGTCCCGCTGACGGTCCAGCCCCCACCGGTGCGAGGCTTCAGCACCAGTCGCGACCGGCGGCCCGCTTCCGTCGTGGCGGTGATGCTCACCAGCCGGCTCAGCCCGCTGGGGGCTGCCTCGATCAGGCGGGCCCGGTGCCCGACCTTTGAGGCGGGCCGCACCGTCAGCCACACGATGTTCTCATGAAGGGTCAGCGGCCCTACCGGCGGCGCGAAGAGGCGGCCTTGATGGCGCACGGACCAGGCGGCGGGATAGACGGCGTTGGCCGGGCCATCCCCGCTCTGTACCTGGAGTGGGCCGGTCAGCTTTCTCACTCCGGCACTCGCGAGCTGCATGGCGAGATCGTAGAAGCTCGGGCCGGATCCGTGGCCCCGCTCCAGGGAGGGGTCGCCATTGAGCTCGAGAGCCCAGCTCCCCACCCACTCACCCGAGGGATTCAACGAGCCGACGCCAACGACCCTGGTGGACCGCCGAGCGCCGCCTCCAAGCACGCTGCGGGCAAACCCGGTGGTGAAGAGCTTGACGGTGGAGGCGGGCATCAGCGCCTCGTTGGGATTTACGCTCCAGAGCATCCGTCCCGACGGATCGGCGATGGCGATTCCCCATTGACCCGGCGCCCTGCGGCCCGCCTCTTCGTACCAGGCGGACATTCGCCCGGCAAGCCACTCGGGATCGGTCTGAGCCCCGAGCGGTCCTGCCGCGACGAAGCAGAGGGCCAGACCCACTGCCGAGATGGTGCGAAAACCGCTCTGAAGAAGAGGCACGAAAGGACCACACCTTGTTGAGGCTACACCACTTGTGACCGGCCGGAAGGTCGGCCCTGACCGCGGTGACCAGGTGGAGTGTAACCTGGTAGCAGCCGGCAGGTTAATCAGCGTATTCAGGGTCCGGAGGTGGCCGGATCAGGAGAGAACCGTTTCTCTTCCGCCCCAAGCGTGCAAGTCTCAGGCCTTGCAGGGCCTAGAGGACGGGTGACAGGGCTCACAGATGGGAACTGCCCTTCCCCCTAACGTTAGCTGAATGTAAAGACAGAGCTCCACGGCTGGGGCCAGGGTGGTTTCCGCCGATACTGAAGGCGATCTGAGGAGGTCGAATGCGATTTCATTCTCCCGCACGCTATGCCGCCGTCGGCATCCTGGTAAGTGCGCTGGCGTGCGCAGGCAACAGCGCCCGCACCGACGAAGACGAAACCGCAACGGCGCAGGACACATCCGCTGTCCAGAATCCGCCGGGCTATCGCGGCATGGAGCGCGATACCGCCATGGTCCCGGAGGCGGAAGGCACCGATACCTTCCTCCAGCAGCAAGGCACCGGCACCGGCTCCGACACCGCCGGATACTCGGGCATGGAGCGGCAGGACACGTCGGGCTACGGCCAGACCGGCCAGGCCGACACCAGCGGCATGGGCCAGACGGGGCAGATGGATACGTCCGGCTACGGCCAGACTGATACGACCGGAATGACCGGTCAGATGGATACGACGGGAATGACGGGTCAGATGGATACGACGGGAATGACGGGTCAGATGGACACGACCGGAATGACCGGCGGTGACACCACCACCGGAGACGCCACCGGGCTCGACACCACGGGCATGTCCGACACCGGGGATACCACCGGTTACGAAGGCGCCAACCAACAGATGGACTCGACCTCGAACTGACGCCCGGCAACCGATCGCCTGGCCGGACGCAGTCTACAGCGGGGGGG
>JACCQZ010000031.1 GCA_013813875.1 Gemmatimonadales bacterium
TCCCGGCCGCTCCGATACCGGCGGCCCCAGGATCTCCCGCCAGACGAACGCGTCCCGCATCTGCTGCGCGCTGTAGCGGCGCACCGCCGTGTGGTCCGCCGGCTCCTGCCGGATGCGGCTGTCGAACAGGTGGTGATCGGCGCGGGTAAGCTCTCCATCCCGCTTTCTCGCCGAGGCCAGCCGGCGCGCCGCTACCGCCGCCGCCTCGTCGTCGTGATCCACCAGGCGCCGCGCGGGCCGCAGCACCTCGGTCTCCAGACTCACCACCGCCGGGTCCTCCTCCAGCGACTCCCGTTGCTCCACCTCCTCCGCCCCGGGCAGCGGCGCCCCTGCCGGCCTGCCGAGCGGACCCGCCGGCTGATTCGCCGCCTGCTCCATCTGCCGCAGAAACTGCTCCAGCCGGCTGCCCTCGCGCTGGGTCGCGTCTCCCGAGGCGACGGTGCCCGCCGGGCGAAAGACGATGGGAGCGGGAGGGCGACCCGGCTCAGGAGGCCGGCTGTCGGGCCGGGGCGGAGCGTCGCGCTTCCGGCCCAGAAGATTGAACATGAACCAGAGGAAACCCAGTACCAGCAGCCAGTCGAACTCCACGGCTCAGCTTCCGGCGGGAGGGTTGGCGTCGGTCTGACCCGCGATGGCCTGACGCATGACGGTATCGGCCTGAATGTTCCGGTAGCGCTGATAGTCCATCACTCCGAGGTTGCCGCTGCGAAACGCTTCGGCCATGGCCAGCGGGATCTGCGCCTCGGCGGCGATGACCTTGGCTCGTTGATTCTGAGCCTCCGCGCGAAACTCCTGCTCTACCGCCACGGCCAGTGCCCGCCGCTCCTCCGCCTTAGCCTGCGCGATCCGCTTGTCCGCCTCGGCCTGGTCGGTCTGCAGCTCGGCGCCGATGTTCTTTCCCACGTCCACGTCGGCGATGTCAATCGAGAGGATCTCGAACGCGGTGCCCGCATCGAGTCCCTTGGAGAGGACCGTCTTGGAGATGAGGTCGGGGTTCTCCAACACCGCCTTGTGTGACGCCGCCGATCCGATGGTGCTCACGATGCCTTCGCCGACCCGCGCCAGGATGGTCTCCTCCCCTGCCCCGCCCACCAGGCGGTTGATGTTGGCCCGGACGGTCACTCGAGCCACCGCCAGCAGTTGAATTCCGTCCTTGGCCATCGCGGCCACCTTGGGCGTGGTGATGACCTTGGGATTGACGCTCACCTGCACCGCCTCGAACACGTCGCGACCGGCCAGATCTATCGCGGTGGCCTGCTTGTAGGTCAGCGCGATGCCCGCCTTGTCGGCCGAGATGAGCGAGTTCACCACCCGCTTCACGTTGCCGCCGGCGAGGTAATGGCCCTCGAGCTCGTTGACGCTGAGCAGAATGCCCGCCTTGTGCCCGCTGATCATCGGGATGATGATGGCGCTGGGATCTACCCGGCGGAAGCGCATGCCGAAGAGGGTGAGAAAGGACACCCGCACTCCGGAGAAGAGCGCCGTCAGCCAGAGCCCGACGGGAACGAACCGGAAGAAGATGACGGCGAGGATGACGGCGATGAAAACCAGCGCCAACGCGATTCCCAGGCTCACTGTCGTTTGGTCCACGAATGTTTCCTGACTGTGTAAGAATGGAGCTGCCTGCCGATCACCCTGAGCGCAGCGAAGGGGCCATAACCCGAATCATGCCCCCTTTGCTCTTCAGGGCGACAGTGCGCCGACCCCCTGCACCACATGACGGTACCCCTCGCTCCGGATCACTCGCACCTGACTGCCCTGCTGGACGTACTCGCCTTCGGTGACGACGTCCACCCGCTCGGTGCCGATGCGGGCGGTGCCGGCGGGCCGCAGGTCGGTGAGGGCGATGCCGTCCAGCCCCACCAGATCGCCGCGCGCCGTGGCCGAGACATACCCCTCCGACTGCGCCGCGCCGCCGCGAAGGAAGAGTCCGCTGAAGCGCCCGCTGTTGGGAACGTGCCGCAGCCAGGCATAGGCGACCGCCGCGGTGATGACCAGACTGGCCCCCAGCACGGCAAAGGCCTGCACCAAGTCGCTGGTGGTGGGCGCGGCCCCCATCATCGCCAGCACCATCGCCGAGCCCACGGCCACCAGCCCGAGCACGCCGGCCACGCCGAATCCGGGGAGTATCAGCACCTCCACCGCGAGCGCCACCATACCGAGGCCCAGCAGGAGCAGCTCCTCCCACCCCGCCAGGCCGAGCAGGAAGCTGGAGCCGAAGAAGAGGCCCAGCGACGCAAGGCTCAGCGCCCCACCGACGCCGAACGCGCCGGTCTTGATCTCGAAGACCAGTCCCAGGACGCCGAGCGAGAGCAGCAGCGGCGAGACCAGGGGGTTGGTGAGAAACCGCACCACCTGCTCCGCCCAGTTGGGCTCGGCCCTCACGACTCGGGCATCGGGAAGGCCGATCGCCTGGAGCAGCGCGGCTTCGTTCTGGACGGCGCTCTTGGCGTAACCCACCCGCACCGCCTCACCGGTGCTCAGGGTGAGAAGCTGCCCCGCCTTTACCAGCCCGGGGATCTCGATGGACTCGTCCACCATGGCCTCGGCGATTCGGGGGTCGAGCCCCCGCTCCTCCGCCACCGCCCGGAACTCCGCCCGCATGGCCGAGACGATCTTTTCCGGCGCCCGGGTGCCCTGGCCGTCCACCGGCGTGGCGGCGCCCATCACCGCGCCCGGCCGCATGTAGACCGCGTTGGCCGAAATGGCGATCAGCGCCCCCGCGCTGAAGGCCCGCGGATTGACGAAGGCGTACACCGGGATCGTGGCCCGGCGGATGGCGTCCGAGATCCGCTCCGCCGCGTCTACCCGGCCGCCCGGCGTATCTATATCGAGATACGCCGCGGCCGCTCCCGCCGCCTCGGCTTCCCGCAGGCTGCGGGCGACGTACGGAGCCAGACCATTCTCCACCGTGCCGGAGATGGATATGCGATAGACCGCCGGTGCCGGTGCCGCCGACGTCTGCGCCGTCGGCGCGGAGGGCAGGGCGGTCAGGAGGGCGAGCGTCAGGAATGCCCGACGGGGCATGGCGGATGCCTTGGAAAGTGGAAGATGAAATCTACCCGGCTTCCGCACGGTGCGGTATCTTAGGCGCCATGCGACGCCCGAGCGTAATCGCCCACCGCGGCGCTTCCGGATACGAATACGAGAACTCTCGAGCCGCCTTTCGCCGGGCGGTCATGCTCGACGCCGACGGGGTGGAGCTCGACGTGCACGCCACCCGCGACGGCGGCATCGTGGTGCACCACGACGCCGAGATTCCCGGCTTCGGGCCCCTGGCGCTGCTCTCGCTGGCCGAGGCGCGCCAGATCCGCATCCGCAACGGCGAGACGCTGCCGCTCCTCTCGGACGTGCTGGACCTGGTCGGCGACCGCGATGTCTATGTGGAAGTGAAGTCGCTGCCCCAGGCACACGACCAGGAGCTGATGGCGGTGCTCGACCGGGGCCCGGTGCCGCGGCGCTACTCGGTGCACAGCTTCGACCACCGGATCATCCGCCGGCTCGGTGGCAGCTGCCCCTCGATTCGACTCGGCGTGCTGCTCTCGGCTTATCTGGACGATCCGGTCGCCGCGATGCGGGCGGTGGGGGCCACCACGCTGTGGCAGGAGTGGCACCAGGTAGACGAGGAGCTGGTAAACCGGGTACATGAGGCGGGATTCGCGCTGATCGCGTGGACGGTCAACGAGATCGGGGATCTGGACCGGATGGCGCGGCTGGGTGTGGATGGGCTCTGCGGCAACTATCCCGACCGGATCCGCGTGGCTATCGCCACGCGGAGCGAACAGGTGTCTCGCGCCTGACTCGGGTCAGAGCTCCGCGGGACCAGCCTGCGGCTCGGCCGTTGCCACGCCGGCGGTTTCAGCAGGCGCCCGCTGCCGGCGGGCTTCGGCAATCTGCTGCTCCAGCCGGGTGAGCTCCTGCTTGAGGTCATCGAGGCGCAGCATGAGCGCGTCTACCCGACGCGGCTCGGCCTCTTCACCGCGCTCCCGCCGATAAACCAGGAAGCCCAGGTCGCGGGCGGTGTTGTCCTGCCGTCGCCGCAGCCGCAGCAGCTCGATCTGCAGCTTGCCCTCGTCCAGCGCCGCCTGCGCCTTCTTTCCAAACGCCTCGAGCTCCTGATTCAGCCGATCGAACATCGTGGATTTGTTCATCTGGATCTCCCAAGTCAGCAAGGACCGACACGACGCTGGGCCGGACCCGGTTGTTTCATTGCGAATCCTGGTACTCCTGAAGGATAAGGCATTGTCACCCTGAACGAAGTGATAACGTTGTCATCCTGAACGAAGTGAAGGGGACATGACCTGAATCATGCCCCCTTCGCTGCGCTCAGGGTGACAGCTCCCGGGAGTGCCGCCCGCCTATGAGGCCGCCTCGGCCAAGGGATAGACCGACACCTTCTGCCGGTTCTTGTCCTTGAACTCGAACTTGACCACTCCGTCCACCAGGGCGAACAGGGTGTCGTCATTGGCCCGGCGGACGTTGCGGCCCGGATGGAACTTGGTGCCGCGCTGGCGTACCAGGATGTTCCCGGCCACCACCGTCTCCCCGCCGTAGCGCTTGACGCCGAGGTACTGGGGGTTGCTGGTCCGCCCGTTCCGGCTGGAGCCTACGCCCTTTTTGTGTGCCATCTCTGCCTCAGCCCAGATTGAGATCGGTAATGCGGACCTCGGTGTAACGCTGCCGGTGCCCGGTCTTGCGGCGATAGTTTTTCCGCCGC
>JACCQZ010000054.1 GCA_013813875.1 Gemmatimonadales bacterium
GAGGTGTACCGCGCGGTGCGAGACGCGGTGATCCAGCGGTTCGTGGTGGGCTGCCGGTTCCTGGCCGAGGAATGCATTCCGGGACCCACCACCGCCGAGGACGCGGCCTGGTTTGGCGCCGAGTTCGCCTGGGCCGGAATGGACTACCTCTCGCTCTCTCGCGGGGGCAAGTTCGAGGACGCCAAGCAGCCGCGGGTGGGCTGGGCCCGCTACCCCTACACCGGGCCCAGCGGCTACGAGTGCATGCCGACCGTGCGGTCGGACGAGCGGGGACCCTTCGGGCGGAACCGGGAGGCCACCCGCGCCGTGCGGGAGGCGGTGCGCGCGGCGGGGTGCGGGACGCCGGTTGTCCTGTCCGGCGGCATCTCGACCTTCGAGCAGGCGGAGGAGCTCCTCCGGGCCGGCGTGGCGGACATCATCGCGTCCGCTCGGCAGAGCCTGGCGGACCCCGACTGGTTCCGGAAGCTCCGACTGGGCCTGGGGCAAGAGGTGCGGCGCTGCGTCTTCACCAACTACTGCGAGGGCCTCGACCAGGTGCACAAGCCGGTGACCTGCAAGCTCTGGGACCACGTTGGCCTCGACGGCGGCGATGTGCCGCTCACCGCCGACGGCCGCCGCCGGCTGACCGCCCCCGCGTGGGAGCCGGCCGCCAGGTGAAGGTCGCGATCGTGGGGGCGGGGCCCGCCGGCCTCTATCTCGCCATCCTGCTCAAGCGCGACCACCCGAGCCACCAAGTGACGGTGTACGAGCGCAACCGAATCGAGGATACGTTTGGCTTCGGAGTGGTGTTCTCCGACGAGACGCTGGAGAACGTGGGCGAGGCCGATCCCGACACCAACGAGGCGATGGCCGCCGCCGCGGCGCGTTGGGATGACATCGAGATCCACTACCGCGGCACCGTCATGCGATCCACGGGGCACCGCTTCTCCGGAGTGGAACGGCGGACCCTGCTGGAGCTGCTCGCCCGGCGGGCGCAGGCGCTCGGGGTCGAGGTCCACTGGCAGCGGGGGATCCGCGACCTCTCCGACTGCAGCCTCCCCACCGCCGATCTGATCGTCGCCGCGGACGGAGCGGGCAGCCCGATTCGCGAGCGGCTGTCCGATCAGTTCCAACCTCACCTCGACTGGCGCCAGAACCGCTTCGTCTGGCTCGGCAGCACCCGTCCCTTTCCCGCCTTCACCTTCTACTTCAAGCCTTCCCCGGCCGGGCTCTGGCGCACCCATGCCTACCAGTACGCCCCCGGCCGCTCGACCTTCATCGTCGAAGCGAGGGAGGAGACCTGGCAGCGGAGCGGTCTGGACGAGAATGACGAGCAGGCCACGGTCGCCTACCTGGAACACCTGTTCAAGGACGAGCTGCAGGGCCACCCGCTCCAAGCCAACCGCTCCATCTGGCGGCGGTTCCCCACCGTCCGGAATGCCCGCTGGCACTCGGGTAACGTCGTGCTGCTCGGCGATGCCGCCCATACGGCGCACTTCTCGGTGGGATCGGGCACCAAGTTGGCCATGGAGGACGCCATCGCGCTGGCGGCGGCGCTCGAGACTGAAGATTCGATTCCCGCCGCGCTCGCCAGCTACGAGGCCGGCCGGCGGCCCCAGGTGGAGAGCCTCCAACGCGCCGCCCAGGCGAGCCTCGAGTGGTTCGAATCGGTGGAGCGCTACCACGACACCGAGCCGCTTCAGTTCGCCTTCAACCTGCTCACCCGCAGCCTCCGCATCACCCACGACAACCTGAGGCTGCGCGATCCTACGTTGGTATCCCAAGTGGACCGCTGGTTCGCCGAGCAGGCCGGCAAGCAGAGCGGGCGCCCGGTGACGCTCGATCCCTGTCCTCCCCCGTTGTTCACGCCCTACCGGCTCCGCGAGCTGGTGCTGCCCAACAGAATCGTGGTGTCGTCCATGTGCCAGTACCGGGCGGACGACGGGCTGCCCAACGATTGGCACCTGGTACACCTCGGCAGCCGAGCGATCGGCGGCGCCGGGCTGGTGATGGCCGAGATGACCGACGTGAGCCGCGAGGGCCGGATCTCGCCCGGCTGCGCCGGGATGTATCTCCCGCCCCACGTCTCCGGGTGGCGGCGGATCGTGGAGTTTGTGCACCGGGAGACCGAGGCTAAGATCGGCATCCAGCTCTCGCACGCCGGCAGGAAAGGTTCGACCCGGGTGTTGTGGGAAGGCGAGGATGAGCCGCTGCCCGAAGGCAACTGGCCACTGATCGCGCCGTCCCCCATCCCCTACCGGCGTCACAACCAGGTCCCCAAGGAGATGACTCGGGACGACATGGTCCAGGTGACCGCCGACTTTCTCCGGGCCACCGGGATGGCCGACGCCGCCGGCTTCGACCTGATGGAGCTGCACCTGGCACATGGGTACCTCCTCGCCTCTTTCATCTCGCCGCTCACCAACCGGCGAACCGACGAGTACGGTGGCTCCCTTGCCAACCGGATGCGGTACCCGCTGGAGATCGTGACCCAAGTGCGCGCCGAGTGGCCCCAGGCCAAGCCGCTGTCCGTCAGGATCTCGGCCGTGGACTGGGCGCCGGGCGGCATGGAGGCGCACGACGCGGTGGAGGTGGCCCGGATGGTGGTCGCCGCCGGGGCCGATATCGTGGACGTGTCCGCGGGGCAGACGGTCCCTGAGGCGAAGCCGGTCTACGGCCGCCAGTTCCAGACCCCATTCAGCGATCGGATCCGGCACGAAGCGCGGGTGCCTACGATGACGGTGGGGAACATCTCGTCGGCCGCGGACGTCAACACCATCCTGGCGGCTGGCCGAGCGGATCTGGTAGTGCTGGCCCGGGCGCACCTGTGGGACCCGTACTGGACCCGGCATGCCGCGGCCGACCTGGGCCACAGCCTTCCCTGGCCGCCGGCCTACGCGACACTGAACCGCTACACCCCTCGGTTGCGGTAGACCAAACCCTCGGCTGTCGTCCTGAGGGAGCGCCAGCGACCGAAGGAGCTGAAGCGGCACTCCACTCCTTCGCTTCGCTCAGGATGACAACCTTCCTTCAGGGTGACAACCGCTTCGCTCGGGATGAAGCACCGGGCTAGCTTTCGGCCCCATGCCACGCTATGCCGCATTTCTCCGGGGCGTGAGTCCGCTGAACGCGAAGATGCCGGAGCTGAAGGATGCCTTCGAGGCGGTCGGCTTCACCGAGGTGAAGACCGTTCTCTCGAGCGGTAACGTCGTGTTCAGCTCGCGCAAGGCATCGGAATCCTCGCTCCAGCGGACCGCCGAGGCCGCGATGAAGGAGCGATTGGGCCAGGCATTTCTCACCATCGTGCAACCGATCGACGCACTCCAGGAAATGCTGGAATCCGATCCTTATCAAGCCTTCCGCCTCAGTCCCGCGGCGAAGCGGATCGTCACGTTCCTGCGCGACGAGCCCAGATCGAAGGTCGCCCTGCCACTCGAGCTGGAGGGCGCCCGGCTGCTCTCCCTGCACGGCAAGGAGCTCTTCAGTGCGTACGTCCCGAGCCCAAAGGGGCCAGTCTTCATGTCGCTCATCGAAAGAACGTTCGGCAAGGAATTGACGACCCGCACCTGGGACACCGTCGCCAAGGTCGCACGGGCGGGTGCCTGACGTGAGCCCCGTTACCGGCCGGGGCAAGCTGATCCAGGTTCTGGGCGTCTCCTTCGGCGTCGCGGTGATCCTCGGCAACACCATCCTGGTCGGGATCCTTCGCACGCCCGGCGACGTAGCCGCCCGGCTGCCGAGCCCGGAGATCTTTCTCGGCGTGTGGCTCATCGGCGGTCTGTACGCACTGCTCGGGGCCATCTCCCTGGCCGAGCCGGGCGCGATGCTGGCCGAGTCGGGCGGCCAGTACGTGTTCGTGCGCCGCGGTCTCGGCGAGTACCCCGGTTTCGTGGTCGGCTGGAGCGACTGGATCTCCACCTGCGCCACCCTCTCGCTCGGCGCAATGGTCTTCACGGAGTACCTCGAGCCGCTGGCCCCGGCCATGGCGGGGCGCCGGGTGCTGGTGGGGGTGGCACTACTCCTCCTCTTCGGCCTGCTCCTCTGGCGCGGCATCCGCATCGGCGATCTTTCGCAGCGGATCCTGAGCGCCCTCAAGGCGCTCGCTTTCGGCATCCTGATCGCCGTCTGCCTGCTGGCCCCGGTGCCGGGCCGGGAGGCGATCACGCCGGCGACGGTGCCCGCGGGAGCGGCCTTGTTCACCGCCATCGTCATGGCGCTTCAGGCGGTGATCTATACCTTCGACGGGTGGACCGGCCCGCTCTACTTCGGCGAGGAGGTGCGTAACCCCGGCCGAGACATTCCGCGCGCGATGGTGGTGGGAGTCCTTGTCGTCATCCTCATCTACGTGCTGGTGAATCTCGCCTTCGTGCGCGTGCTCGGCATCGAGCGGATGGCGGGCGATCCGTTCGTGGCCGCGAGCGCGGGGAAGGCGCTCTTCGGTGAGCGGGGCGACCTGGTCATCCGCGTGCTCGTGCTGCTGTCGATCCTGAGCGGGATCAACGCCTGCTCGCTCATGGCGCCCAGGGTGGTGCTGGCCATGAGCCGCGACCGACTGCTCCCCGCGGGCTTCGAGACGGTGAATCTCGGCGGCACCCCCACGGTGGGGCACTGGGCCAGCGTCGGGCTCGCGGCGGGATTCATCGTCTCCGGCACGTTCACGACCGTGCTCGCCTTGTGCGCGTTCTTCTTCGTCGCCAGCTACACGCTGTCGTTCCTGAGTATCTTCGCCCTCCGCCGCAAGGAGCCCGACACACCGAGGCCCTATCGCGTGCCCGGCTTCCCCTTCACCACCGGTCTCGCGGTGCTGGTCTCGGTGGCCTTCCTCGCGGGATCAGTGGTGACCGACTGGGGCAACAGCTGGAGGTCGCTCCTGCTGCTCGCGCTGAGTTATCCAGTCTACCGACTGATCGTCGCCGCCCGAGCTCGATCGGGAGGGAGCCGGTGATATGCGATTCACCCATGCCATCGTTCGACCCCCGCCCACCACCTTCGCCACCGGGATCAGCAGGTCCGGCCTTGGCCCCCCCGACCTGGGGCTCGCCCTCGAGCAGCACGACGCCTACTGCCGCATCCTGGAGCGGCTGGGACTCTCCCTGGTCAGGCTCGCGTCCGATCCCGAGCTTCCCGATTCCACCTTCGTCGAGGACGCCGCCATCGTCACCTCCGCGGGCGCAATCCTCACCCGTCCGGGCGCCGGGAGCCGGGCCGGCGAGGTGGCGACGCTCGGTGCGGCGCTCCGTCTGAGTTTTCCCGAGCTGGAAGAGATCACCGCCCCCGGCACGGTTGATGGCGGTGACGTTTGCCAGGCGGGCGAGCACTTCTTCATCGGTGTCTCGGAGCGCACCAACTCCGAGGGTGCGGCCCAGTTGGCCAGGTGGCTGGCGCGGCTTCGCTTCAGCTCCAGCGTGGTGGACATCCGGGCGATGCCCCGCCTCTTGCACCTCAAAACCGGGCTCTCCTGGCTGGGCCGGCGACGCTTGCTCGCCGCCGGCGAGGTCGTGGACCACGAGGTGCTCCGCGGGTGGGAGAGCGTGCGGGTGCCGGACGGCGAGGGATACGCGGCCAACTGCGTCAGGGTCAACGACGCGCTGCTCCTCGCCGAGGGTTTCCCGGGAACCGGCGCAATGTTGGCCGGGCTGGGTTACGAGGTCGTGCCGGTGGCCATGTCGGAATTCCGGAAAATGGACGGCGGCCTGAGCTGCCTGTCGGTACGGTGGTGATGCCGGAGTGCTGGCCCCTTCCAGCAGGGCCTCCCACCGACTAGGCTCTCAGAAGCTCTCAAGCCCCGTAGCCCCCGAGACTCCATCATGCCCTCGTACGCCGAATACCTGAACGTAGACGATCTGCTCGCGCTCCAGCGTCCCCTGTCGGAGGGACCGGAGCACGATGAGATGCTCTTTATCGTGATCCATCAGGTGTACGAGCTCTGGTTCAGGCAGATCCTTCACGAGCTGGACCACCTCGAGGAGCTGCTGGCACGAAACGATGGTGCCCATGCGAGGGGAGGGCTGAAGCGCATCCTGACCATCCTCAAAGTACTGGTCGCCCAGATTGACATCCTGGAGACGATGACGCCGCTGGAGTTCCTGTCGTTCCGAGATCGGCTGGAGTTCGGCAGCGGCTTCCAGTCGCATCAGTTCCGAGAGATCGAGTTCGCGCTGGGCTGGAAGGACCCGAAGGCGTTGGAGCGTTACCCGGCCGGGAGCGAGGTGCGCAGCCGTCTGGAGCGCCGCCTCAAGTCGCGCTCGCTCTGGGATTTATTCCTGCACCACCTAGCCGGCAACGGCGTCCCGGTGCCCCGGGCCGACCTGGAGCGCGACGTCACCCGGCGGGTGGAGCCCTCGCCCGCTCTTCGAGAGGTACTGGTGGCGGTGTACCGGAGCCAGCCGGCGCTGGCCGAGCTGTGCGAACGGCTGGTGGATCTCGACGAGGGGATCATGGAGTGGCGCTACCGGCACGTGAAGATGGTGCAGCGTACGATCGGGACCCGGCGCGGCACCGGAGGGAGCGCGGGGGCGGACTATCTGCTCGCCACGCTGAATCAGCCGCTGTTTCCGGATCTGTGGGCTATTCGGACGGAGTTTTAGTCCACTTGTCACCCTGAGCGCAGCGAAGGGGGCATACCCCAGCCCATGCCCCTGCGCTGCGCTCGGGGTGACAAGGCGGCAACGCTCAGTAGACCTCCACCCTCGTAACGACTCGATCCCAATGGATCCCGCGTCCCTCTACGGCTCCCCCAACGCTCTCGCGCCCGACTATTCCCGCTTCGGGGTCTCCCAGCGCCTCCTGCTCACCGGGCACTCCCACCAGGCCTGGCCCGACTGTGGCTTCGACGGCCAGACGAAAGCCTGGTTGGACGCGGCGCACTATGTGGATGACAAGTGGGAGCAGGCCTTCGCTCAGGCCGAGCGGGTCCGCGAGGGATTCGCCGGGCTCCTGGGAGACGCGGGAGGCTGTATCGCACTGGGGGCCAACACCCACGAGCTGCTGGTCCGCCTCCTCTCCGCCCTGCCGCTGACGACGTGCCCCCGGTTGGTCACCACCGACGGCGAATTCCACAGCATCCGCCGGCAGCTCGACCGACTCGAAGAGGAGGGCCTCACGGTCGTCCGCGTTGCCGAGGCTCCACTCGAGTCGCTGGCGGCCCGGCTGAGCCGCGCGGTGGATGATCGCACCGCCCTGGTACTGGTCTCGGCGGTGTTCTTCGACACCGGACGCATTGCCCATGGGCTCGCTGACGTCGCGGCCAGCTGCCGGCGCCACGGAAGCAGGCTGCTGGTGGACGCGTACCACGCGCTCAACGTGGTGCCGGTCTCGCTGAACGACGAGGGACTCGGCGACGCCTTCGTCGTGGGCGGCGGATACAAGTACTGTCAGCTCGGAGAGGGAAACTGTTTTCTGCGGATCCCGCCGGACACTGAGCTGCGGCCGGTGGTGACGGGTTGGTTCAGCGAGTTCACCGTCCTGGCGGACCGGCAGCCCGCGGGGCGAGTTGCCTACGGACAGGGGGGCGATCAGCTTGCCGGCGCCACCTACGATCCGACCAGCCATTATCGCGCCGCCCTTGTGTTCGACTTCTTCCGTGAACGTGGGCTCATGCCCCCGCTCCTGCGGGAGGTGAGCCAGCATCAGATCGGGCTGCTCGCCTCGACCTTCGACGCGCTCGATCTCGACCCCGCGGTCGTGAGCCGCGAGCGTGCTTGCGCGCTCAGCGAGGTTGGCGGTTTCCTCGCGCTCCGGTCCCCGGTCGCGGCCGATCTGGTGCGGAGCCTCCGAGCTCGTGGGGTCTGGACCGATGCCCGCGGTGAGGTCCTCCGGTTCGGTCCTGCACCCTATCTGTCGGACCGCCAGTTGCGGGACGCGATGGGGCTGTTGGGGGAAGTGGTGCGGGAGTATGTCGCGTGACCTCCCAGCTGAGAGCCGCCGCACCGAATGACCGTGCCCTCCTGGTAGAGCTCATGTCCGAGTTCTACGCTGAGTCGGGCTATCCGCTGAACCGCCGGTACGCCCATCGGCAAGACGGGGAAGTCGAAGTACCAGAGTGGAACCTGGCGCGCGCGCCGGGTTTCCCCTGCGTGATAACGATACCTGGCCTTCATCTCCTCGACTGTATGCTGCCGAATGGCCTCTTGCGCTACCCGTGCCGAGGACGTCAGCTTATGGGCATGGCTCACCCGAGCGGAGACTGGACCGCGGACATGGTCCGTGCGCTTCCCGACGACGGCAACCGCTACGAGGTCGTGGCGGGGCAACTCCTGGTGAGCCCGGCGCCCACCTGGCGGCATGGCGACGCCGTTGCCGCGATTTACGTCATCCTGCACCAGTACTGCCGGACGCATCGGTTGGGGCACGTCAAGATCGCCCCGCAGGACATCGAGTTCGACGAGCGGAATATGGTCGAGCCCGACGTCTTCGTCGTGCCGCTGGTAAACGGGGCCAAGCCCCTTGAATGGGCGGAGGTGCGCCGCCTGCTTCTGGCGGTAGAGGTGCTCTCACCCGGCACGGCAAAGCATGACCGGTTCACCAAGCGGCGGCTATATCAGGCGGAGAGTGTGCCCGAATACTGGATCGTGGACGTGAACACGCGAATGGTCGAGCGTTGGCGGCCGGGAGACGAGCGGGCCGAGCTTCTGGCCGACACTCTGACTTGGCAGCCCGATCCCTCCACGCCGCCGCTGGCGGTCGCTCTGGGCGCCTACTTTGCCGAGGTGATTGGCGACGCTGGGCGAGAAGTCTAGCCTCGCAGCGCCGCGAATAGAGCACCGGCCGCTATTGCCACGCCCAGCCCCATCTTTACCGCCGCCGCGGCCGCGCGGCCAAGCACGGCGCCCCAACCCGCCCGCGCCGCGGTGTGGGACTTCCGCGCCCCGGTGTATTCGAAGACCGCCGCCCCCACGAACGCCCCGACAAAGCCACCGATGACCGAGCCCACCACCGGCACCGGGACGCCTACCACCGCGCCGACCAGCCCGCCAAGCAGGGCGCCCCAACCGGCCCGGCTGGATCCTCCGTAGCGCCGAGCGAAGCGGAACCCGATCCATGCCTCGGCCAGCTCGCCAAGCAGCGCCAGGCCAACCGCCAGCGCGACGTAACCCCCGGTGAGCGAGCGGAAGTCGGTGAGCCAGCCGTATCCCAGGACGCCGAGCACGATGAGCCAGAGCCCGGGAAGGCCCAAGGGGATGAGCACGAGCCCGGCGAGGCTAGCGCCCACGAGAAGGAGAACGGCGGCCTGAGTCTCCACTATCACCAGCGACTCCGGGAGGGATAACAGCGTTTCGGCCGCTTTGCTGCGCTCAGCGTGACAAACCTGGTTTGACCGCGGGTTCCCCACCGCGTTTTTGAGCTCTTGCCCCACGGCGCCGCCGAGCGTAATCTCGGCGATCTACTCCAGGCAAGGTATCATGAGCAGCGTCACCGCGAATGAGCTTTTCAGTTACCCCGATCCCAGGCGTCATGAGCTCGTTCGAGGCGTGCCACAGGTCTCCGAGCCTCCCGGGGGCGTACACGGGCGGCTGGCCGCGATACTCGCGAGCCGGCTCACCGACCAGGTGGAGCGACACCGGCTCGGCACAGTGCTGGTCGAGACCGGGTACGTGCTTCGGAAAGATCCCGACACGGTTCGGGGTCCCGATGTCTCTTTCCTCAGCGCCACCCGTCTGGCACCGGATCAGATCCCCCACCGGTTCATTCCCGGCGCTCCGGATCTGGCCATCGAGATCCTCTCCCCCGGCCGTCGGTGGCCGGAGGTAGAGGAAGCTTTGGCCGATTACTTCGCGGGCGGTGCTCGGATGGTGTGGGTGGTAGACCCGCGGGAACCGGTCGTCATCGTGCGGTATCCCGATCGGCCACCCCGCATCCTCGCCGGTAGCGCCTTCCTAGAAGGCGAGGATGTCGTGCCCGGGTTTCACCTGGCCCTGGCAGATCTATTCGGTGTACTTACTTAGCGTTGCCCACTTTCTCGCCCGCCATCTGCCCCGCTGATCCGGCTTTCGGGTCGGTCTGCCAGATGGCAAAGACATTCCCTTCGGTGTCGGACAGCTGCGCAAACCACCCCATGCTCGGCACCGGACTCTTCGGCATGAGCACCTTTGCCCCGAGCCGCTCCGCCTTGCGGACGAATTCGTCCAGATCGGCCACGCCGATGTAATTGACCGGGGTTTGGCCCGGCATCATCCGGCGCATGAGACCTCCGTTGACACCCGGCCGGCTCGGCATTCCGTCGGCGCCGGTCGGCACCGTGTTTACCATCCAGTACTCCATGCCCCCGCCTCCGTCGGCCGAGCCTTCCCAGCGGTTGATCTCCCAGCCGAAGAGCTCGCGGTAGAACTTTGCCGCCCGCTCGGGTTGATCGGCCGGAATCTCGAAGTGCACGATCGTGTGATCCATGGTGTCGGTCCCTCCATTGACGATGCCAGGTGACTGCATAGCGTTTGGGTACGGTGGGGCGCGGTTCCGGATCGGTCAAGGGTCTCGCGGGCGGGGAGGTGCAACCGTTACAACTCGATGCCGGCCGACATATCACCCAGAGACACGGAGGTCACAGAGAATCGTAGGGATCGCCCTAGGAGATCGATGGTTGTACGTCCGATTGGCTATGGTTCAGTATGAGGATGAACAACAGTAGAGGGTTCCTGAGTCAGGAGCGGCAACTAAGCCGGCGCGCGGTCATCGGGGCCATGGCAGCGAGTGCCACCGGCGTTATGCTGCGCCCCTTTGCAGCGCTGGCACAGGCCGCGCCGATCACCAAACCGATCCCTTCCAGTGGTGAAAAACTGCCCGTCGTCGGGCTGGGGAGCTGGATCACCTTCAACGTGGGCGACGACGTCGAGCTGCGCGACGAATGCACCGCGGTCATGCGAGCGTTTTTCCGGGAGGGAGGCCGCATGATAGATTCCTCGCCGATGTATGGCTCGTCGCAAGCCGTGATCGGCTATGGCCTCAGCAAGCTCGGCCGGCCCCCGGGCCTGTTCTCGACCGACAAGGTCTGGATCTCCTCCGGATCGGAGGGGCCGGACCAGATCGAAGAATCCAGGGTCCAATGGGGGGTTCGGCGATTCGATCTGCTGCAGGTGCACAATCTCCTCGCGTGGGAAGCCCACCTCGAGACCTTGCTCGCCATGAAGGCGGAGGGGCAAGTCCGTTACCTGGGCATCACCACCTCGGAGGGGCGACGCCATCGCGAGGTGGAGGAGATCATGGCGAGCCAGCCGGTTGATTTCGTGCAGGTCAGCTATAACGTCCTGGATCGTGAGGTCGAGGATCGCATTCTCCCCTTGGCACTGGAACGCGGCATCGCGGTCATCGCCAACCGGCCCTTCCGGCAGGGGGAGCTGATCCGGCAGTTGCAGGGGGAACGACTTCCCGCCTGGGCCTCGGAGGTCGGCGCCGCCAACTGGGCTCAGTTCATCCTCAAGTTCATCGTCTCGCACCCGGCCGTCACCTGCGCCATTCCCGCGACCAGCCAGGTGGCACACGTCGTCGAGAACATGGGCGCCGCGGCGGGAGCGCTACCCGATGCGGCCATGCGCCGGCGGATGGCGGCGCACGTAGCGCGGCTCTGATGGCCGAGTGGTGGACGTACGATCTCTCGGACTTCCTGATGTTCTCGCCGCGCACATACTACCGGATGATCGAGCGTCACAATGCGTCCATCTGGCCGGGGCAGATCGTGACGCTCGGGTTCGGGCTCGTCGCCATTGGGCTGCTCCGCCGGCCGACACCACGGCAGGGGCGCCTTATCTCCGCCATCGTCGCCGTACTCTGGAGCTGGGTTGCGTGGGGGTTCTTGTGGAAGCGTTACGCCGCCATCAACTGGGCCGCGATCTACTTCGCCTGGATATTCACTATCGAGGTGCTGCTCCTGCTCTGGATCGGTGTGGTCCAGGGAGGGTTGAGCTTCCGGCCTGGCCGCGATGCGGCGGCGATCACCGGCATCGGGCTGTTAATCCTGTCCTTGGCCGTCTCCCCGATGCTCGCTCCGCTTCTGGGGCGGGGGTGGGAGCACGCGGAGATCTTTGGAGTGGCGCCGGATCCCACCGTTATAGCGACGATGGGTCTGCTCTTGCTGGAACGGGGACATCCGCGCTGGGGGTTGCTGGCGGTGCCGGTCCTGTGGTGCCTGGTCAGTGGCGCCACGCTGTGGGCGATGGGCTCGCCGGAAGCGTGGGTTCTGCTTGGTGCGGCACTGCTTACTGTGGGAGCATCCGCCCGGGCGCGGAGTAGTTGGTGAGTGGCGAGGAGTGAGCTGTTTTCTGGAGGTCAAGCGGCGCACCCGTCGCAGTATTTCAGATAATCTGTGGGTAGGAGTAGATCGCATGAAGGAGCTTAAGAGTCTGCTCGCCCACGGCCACCGTCTCCTGCTGGTCAGCGTCGCCCTCGCCGCCGCCCATCCCCTCCCTGCCCAGACCGGCGTCCGGGTGGACACCGCCGCAGCCGTCCCCATGCGCGACGGCGTCAGCCTCAAGGCCGATGTCTGGCGCCCCACCAGCGGTCAGCGCTTTCCCGTCCTGGTCTACCGCACTCCGTATGACCGCATCGAAGTCGCCGCCGGGTCCGATCTGGTCCGCGCCGCCGTCGCCCGCGGCTACGCGGTGGTGCTGCAGGACGTGCGCGGGCGTTACGCCTCCGGGGGCGAGTTCGAGCCCTATCGTCACGAGGGGAAAGACGGCTACGACACGATCGAATGGGCCGCGCGCCAGCCGTGGTCGAGCGGTGCTGTGGGTACCTACGGGCTCTCCTACCCGGGTGCGGTTCAGTGGCTCGCGGCGGTAGAGCAGCCGCCCGCTCTCAAGGCGATGGTGCCCGCCATGACCTACGCTGCTCCGGAAGGCTTCTGGTATTCCGGCGGAGTGTGGGACGGCTCCTGGCTCGACTGGACCTGGTTCAACATCGCACCCGATCTCCGCCGAAGGCTCGGCCGCCCAGGCCCGCGGACTGAGGAGGCGGTAGCAGCGGCGTGGAAGAGCGATGGAACTCACGCCCGCCGGCATCGCCCGCTGCTCACGCTGGCGCAATTCGAGGGCATCGCGCCCTGGTACTACGAATGGATGCGTCATCCGCCGAGAGACCTCTGGTGGAGCTGGGCTGCGCTCGAGGGACGCTACGGCCGCGTCGGCGCCGCGGTGCTCAATCTCTCGGGATGGTTTGACGAGCCGTACGGGCCGATCGGCGCGGCAACCAACTATGCCGGTCTGGTGCAGACTCGCGGTTCCGCCGCTTCCCGTGCTGGCTTGATCCTGGGACCCTGGACTCACGGAGTCGGCGCTGTCGAGAGCAGCAAGGCCGGGGATCGCGACTTCGGCAAGAGGGCGGCGCTCGATTACACGGCGACGGTGCTCGAGTGGATGGACCGGCACGTGAAGGGAGAGACCAACGTCGCCGAGCGGAACCCTCCGGTCCGGGTGTTCGTGATGGGCGTCAATCGTTGGCGCACCTCCGACCGGTGGCCACTGCCCGGCACTCGCGCCGATACCCTGTATCTCGAGCCGCCGGCCGGCTCGGCCAAATTCGGACAGCTTCTCTCCAAGCCCACCGCGGCAAGGCCGAGCCCGAGCGTGATGCGCTCCGACCCGAGCGCTCCTCTGGCCGACCCGTTCGAGGGACGCGCCGGTCCGCACGACTATCGCGAGTTGCCTGAGCGCTCCCAGCTCGCGGTGTTCGAAACCGCGCCGCTCACCGCCGCGCGCGAGATCATCGGCCCGGTAGTCGCCGAGCTTGCGGTAAGCGCATCGGTGCCGGACTTCGACATCTGGCTCCAGCTCTACGACGTCGCTCCCGACGGGACGGCCTGGAATCTTTCCAGTCCGGGGACAGGGCTGCTGAGAGCGAGCTATCGGGAGGGCGGCCCCGAGCGATACCTGGTCAAGAAGGGCGAGGTGGTGCGGTTGCGGCTCGACCGTCTGCTCACGGCCAACAGGTTTCTACCCGGGCACCGGCTTCGGATCATCGTCTCGACCGCGTTCTTTCCGCTGTTCTCGGTCAACCCGCAGACCGGGGCACAGGAGTTCGAGAGCGCGGAAAGCCGAACAGGCGAGATACGCATCCACCACTCCAGCGCGCACATCTCCCGGCTCATCCTACCTTCGGTCTCGGCGCAGCGGGATTGAGGAACCCCGGTAATGGGCGGGGAGTGACTTCGATTAGACCTGGCCGGAGAGTGCCCGAATAGGCTGTGTTGACAGACCAACGCAAGAACCTTAGCGGAAATGCGCCGAAAGGCATCCTCGGTGTACCACCTCCGGCTAGCCGGGGTGCGATGGTACTCGAGTGTGCCACCCTTGCCCACCGCAGCCCGCCGAGCGGATACTATGTCCATGGCCCTCGAATCTGGCTACCACTCGGCAGCGATGGTCCGGAATCTGCCGGACGATCGGAACCGCTACGAAACGGTGTTTGGGGAGCTGCTGGTGACCCCCGCACCGCGGGCCTGGCATCAGGAGATTGCAGCACGGGTTGCCGAGAGGCTCCGCGCATATCTTCGCTGCGAGCCTGTGGCCACGCGATGATGTCGCCCGCCGACATATCTTGGGGCCCCGACATCCTGGTGCAGCCTGACGTCTTCGTGGTGCCACTGGAGCAGGCTCGCACCCTCGATTGGGTCCGCATGCAAAGTCTCCTCCTGGTCGTCGAGGTACTGAGCCCCGCAACGGCCAGGGCTGACCGGTTCACCAAACGACGCCTGTATCAGGAGCAGCGGGTGCCGCTCTACTGGATCGTGGATCCGGATGCGGAACTGGTCGAGATCTGGGAGCCGGAGGCACGGTTTCCGGTGATCGAGCGGGATCGGCTTCTGTGGCGGCCTGCGGGTGCCGGGAAGGGTTTTTCCCTGGAGCTCGAAGAGCTGTTCCGGCCAATCTGACTGGGCGTGAGGTGCCAGCGACTCACCCCAGCATTGCCCCCGCCAGCAGCGCCACCAGCCCCAGGGTGCCCGAGATTGACGCTACGATCCGCTGCCGCTGCCGTAGCTCGTCGAAGTAGCCCGCACCGGGCCCCGCCGGATCGAGTCGCACCAGCTTTGCCGCCGTCGGGAGGCCGATCAGCAGCGTGATGAGCGCCGCGAGCAGCCCCGCGCCCTGCATGATCACCAACCAGAGGTTGAACCCTACCAGATCTTCCGATCTCCCGGACACCGCAAAGGTGAGGATCAACCCCGAGAGCACGGTGAGCAGCGCACCCGGGGCGATGATGATCTTCTGCAGCGCCCCTTGGGCGCGCACCACCGCACCGAGGCCGGCTCGATCCTCCCGCCGCGAGGCGATCCCGGCCACCATTGATCCTATCGCCCCGCCGAGCCACATGACGAAACCCAGCAGATGGAAAAAGAGCCAGAGGCGGATCACGAGGACACCGCGGAGAGAATGGCGGCATCAATCGGCTGCCGGCCGGAGAATCCGGTGTCTATCTCGTGCCAGTGGGTGATCCGGTCCTCGCCCAGGCGCCAGCAGAGAAAAATGGGACGGTCCTCCCGCAGAGAGTAGAAATCCACCAGCCCGGCGTCGAACCCCTTGAGGACGCAGCCGACCGCCTCGAGCTCCTGGAGGTAGCGGTTGATCCGGTCGGCGTGCTTGACCACCGCTTCCCGCGCGGTAACCAGCTCACCGGTTTCGCCCCAGTCGGCGCGGGCGCCTCCGGTGAGGATCTCGAATTGGCCCACCGCGGCGCGCCAGGCGGGATACTCCAGGGTGAGATCCTGCACGATGCGGCGCACCAGCGGCAAGGTGCGCTCGGCCTCGCGGAGGGTGAAGAGCTTGAAGTCGGGCATGGGATCTCCTCTTGTCATCCTGAGCGGAGCGAAGAAGCCATGATTCGGGGTATGCTCCCTTCGCTCCGCTCAGGGTGACGCCTGACAACCCCCTCACACTCCCTCGCAAACCTAACCAAGCACGATCTCCACTCCCGGAATCTGTTCCGGATGGCTGATGAAGCCGATCACCCGGCGGGTCGCGTCCACCACGGTGATCGTGGCCCGGAGGTGCGACTCGTTGGGCTCGAGATCCATCCGCACCTTGTACCCATCCAGCTCCTGGTCCGCCTGCACCACCGGCGAGTTGGTTCGCATCAACGAGTCGGCCCGGGTGTGCCAGGGGTGTTTGCCCTCAGCGAGACATCGGGTGACCAGCTCGCGGTCGCTCAAGGTGCCGAGGAAAAGGCGGGTGCGGTGGTCGTCCACCACGGGGACCACCGAGATGTTCCGGGTCTTGAGCATGATCGCCACTTCGCTGGCCATGGCGCCGGCCACCGCGACGTGAGGATCGGGCACCATCGCTTCCGAAGCTTTCATCTGCTCAATTTGCCCCGAACGTAGTGCGGGTCAAGTCTGCCTTCCCCGGTGCGCTTCCGCCCGGTTGTACCGCGCCCGCTCCTCCTCGGTCTCCGGAACCAGCCGCGGCACCCGCTTGGGCTTCCCCTCGGCATCTATGGCGACGAAGACGACGTGCGCGGTATGGGTGTGCCGCTTTTCCCCGCTGCTCACCTGTTCGGCGTAGACCTCGACCGAGATGTCCATGGAGGAGTTGCCGACGAAATCCACCGTCGCGGCGCAGGTGACCAGCGCGCCGACGCGAATGCGCTCCCGGAAATCCACCCGGTCAATGCTCGCGGTGACGGCGGGACCGCCGGCATGGCGGATCGCCGCCACCGCGGCCGCCTGATCCACCAGCGCCATCAGCTCGCCGCCGAACAGGTCGCCCAGGACGTTCTGCATGTGGGGCATGACGAAGGTGGTGAGGGTGCCGACGGAGTACGACATGGGACGGGATTCGGGGAGGTTCAATAGTCCACCGGCCTCAGGTAATACTCCCCGATCGCCGTGGCGCTCAGCATGGCGACGGTGGGGAGGCTGCGCTTCCAGTGAGTGCCGTCGAGGCGCTTGCGAACCAGGGTGATCTCGTCGTCGGTGTAGCCCAGCGCGGCGATATCCGCGGTGCGGTAGCCGAGGAGAATCCAGTGCAGGATCGCGTCGGCGCGGGGATAGGAGATGCCGAAGTCGCCCTCGTCGGTCTGGCCCTGAATCAGATCGGCGCTGGCCGGCTTGGAGACGATCACCTCGGGCACGCCGAGATGGCGGGCGAGCGCCCAGACCTGGCTCTTGAACAGATCGCCCAGAGGATTGACCGGCGGCGAATCGTCGGCGTGCCAGGTGAAGTAGCCCAGGAGCCGCTCGGTCTTGTTGCCGGTGCCGAGCGGCAGCGCGCGGCGGGCGGCCGAGAGGTCGAAGAGGGTGATCATCCGGGTGCGGGCCATGATGTTGCCGAGGCGGGCGGGGTCGGGCACGCCGCCCAGCGCCTGGGAGAGCCCGTCCACCGCCTGGCTGATGTCCACGGTGAGCGACTCGATGCCGAGGGCGTCCACCACCAGCTGCGCATGGCTCAGGCTCTCGGGGCTCGAGCTGCGGTACGGCATTCGTACGCCGAGGACTTGTTCGGGTCCCAGGGCTTCAGCCGCCAGAAAGGCCGCGAGGGAGCTGTCTACCCCGCCGGAGAGCCCGATCACCACCCGCTCGAAGCCGCGGCGCCGCTGGACTTCGTCCCGGATGAACTCCACCAGCCAGCGGCGGGTGAGCTGGGGATCGATTTCCAGCGCTGCAGAGCCGCCGTTGTCCCCGCTGTTACCGCTGTCACCTTGAGCGGAGCGAAGGGTGACAGGCCTACTCCGCGCGACAGCATCACCC
>JACCQZ010000055.1 GCA_013813875.1 Gemmatimonadales bacterium
GACCCTCGGGCACCGGCAAGAGCGTGCTGCTCAAGCACGTGATCGGCCTCATCCGGCCGGACAAGGGCACCATCGTGGTGGACGGACGCAACGTGGCGACGCTCAAGCGCAAGGAGCTCTCCGACTTCCGCTCCGGCATCGGGTACGTGTTCCAGAACGGCGCGCTGTTCGACTCGATGAACGTTTTCGAGAACGTGCGCCTGGGAATCACCGACCACGACAAGTACGCCGATGTCGAGTACTGCAAGTCCCGGATTACCGAGTGCGTCCGGCTGGTGAACCTGCCCCCCGAAACCGTGGAGAAGTTTCCGGCGCAGCTCTCCGGCGGCATGCGAAAGCGGGTGGGAATCGCGCGGGCCATCGCCGGAAGCCCCAAGTATCTGCTCTACGACGAGCCCACCTCGGGGCTGGACCCGGTCAACGCGGACATCATTGACGGGCTGGTCCAGCGGCTGGACGACGAGCTCGGGGTCACCAGCGTGATGGTGACGCACGACGTGCGCGGCGCCTTTCGCGTGGCCGACCGGCTGGCGCTCCTCAGCGAGGGGAAGGTGGTCATGCAGGGCACGCCCAAGGAGTTTCTCGATTCAGACAACTCTAAGGTGCGTGAGTTTCTCGAGCGCGACTTCGACAATCCCACCCCGGTGGTCTGAGCTTCATCTATGGATCTACGCTATTCGCGGGAAGTGACCGTCGGCACCATCGTCATCATGGCCATCCTGGTCTTTGTCTTCGGGACGATGTGGCTCAGCGGGCGGTCGGTCGGGTCCGGGGACTCGGTGCGGATCCAGTTCGCCAACGTGAGCGGCCTCAAGCGGGCCTCGCCGGTGCGGATCTCGGGGGTGCCGGTCGGCAAGGTCCAGGAGATCACCTTCGTGGACGTGGGCCGGGTGCTGGTGACGGTGAGCCTGCCGGACCAGGTGCAGCCCAAGGTAGACGCCGAGGCCGAGATCGTCTCGATCAGTCTGGTGGGAGACTACGCGGTCGACTTCAACCCGGGGCAGGCGGCGCAGCTGCTGCCGGAGGGGAGAATCATTCGGGGCCGGCAGGAGAAGAGCCTCGCCGGCAGGGCCGAGCAACTGGGCGACAGGGCTGACAGCCTGCTGCTCGGCGCGCAGGCGATCGTCAACCAGCGCACCGCCGACCAGCTGCACGCCACGATGGACGCGCTCCAGGGCACGCTCAAGGCGGCCCGGCAGACGATGGAGATGTACAGCAACCCGCGCACCGGCCCCACGGCTCAGCTGACCCGCACGCTGGCGACGCTGCAGCAACTGGGCGCGCGGCTCGACAGCGCGCTGGCCAATCCGGCGCTGTCGCGGACGCTCACCCGGGCCGACACGCTGACCGCGAACGTGGCCGCGATGACCAGCCAGCTCACCTCGACCGGCGCCCGGCTCGATACCTTACTGCTGGGTATCAACCAGGGGCAGGGGACGCTGGGCAAGTTCGCCACCGACAGCGGGCTGTATCGGGACATGCGAGAGCTGTCGCAGTCAATGCAGGGGCTGGTCAACGAGCTGCAGAAGAATCCGGGGAAGATCGGGGTGACGGTCAAGCTGTTCTAGCTATCCTTCCGCCATGCTTTCCGTCACCTTTCTCGGCACCGGCGCCGCCACGCCCACGGTGGATCGAAACGTCTCCGGCCTCGCGGTGCAGCGGGAAGGGGAGACGATTCTCTTCGACTGCGGCGAGGGAAGCCAGCGGCAGATGATGCGGTACGGGACCGGCTTCTCGTTCACCGACATCTTCTTCACCCACTATCATGCCGACCATGTGCTCGGCGTCACCGGTCTTCTGCGCACCATGGGGCTGCAGGACCGTACCGCGCCGGTGGTGCTCTACGGGCCGCGGGGCGCCGGGCGGATACTCGGCCTGATGGCAAGTCTTGGCGTCGAGCGCAATCAGTTTCCCGTCGAGATCGTCGAGCTCAAGGTGGGAGATCGTCTGGCGCGGGGAGATTACGACATCGTGGTGTTCGAGACCGAGCACCGGGCCGACACGGTGGGTTACGCCCTGGCCGAGCATACCCGCCTGGGCCGATTCAACCCCGACCGCGCCCGGGACCTGGGAATCCCGGAGGGCCCGCTCTGGGGCCGGCTGCACAAAGGGGAGACGGTGGTGCTGGAGGACGGGCGGTCGGTTCGCCCCGCGGACCTGGTAGGCGCCCCGCGCCACGGCCGCACCCTGGTCTACTCCGGCGACACCCGTCCCCACCTCTCCCTGATCGAAGCCGCCCGCAACGCCGATCTTCTGATCCACGAAGCCACCTTTGGCACCGAGGAGCTGGAGCGGGCCCGCGAGACCGGCCACTCCACCGCCTCCGAGGCCGCACGGGTGGCCCTGGAGGCCGGCGTCCGGCGCCTGGTGCTCACCCACATCAGCCCCCGCTACACCCGCGACGCCCCCGAGCTCCTGGCCGAGGCGCGAGCCATCTTCCCCGAAACCATCATCGCGCGCGACGGTATGACGGTCGAGATCCCCTTCGCCGACGCGGACTGACAACAAAAATCTGTCGTTCTCCGTGTCCTCTGTGGTGAAAGTCCGCGAGATCTCAATTCGA
The DNA here is from genome assembly GCA_013813875.1 of Gemmatimonadales bacterium. GTDB lineage: Bacteria > Gemmatimonadota > Gemmatimonadetes > Gemmatimonadales > GWC2-71-9 > CAVVWJ01. The sequence continues at coordinate 2,564 of JACCQZ010000055.1, forward strand.
AAGACGCACCACAGAGGCACAGAGGACACAGAGAACTGCGGGAAGGGCACTGTTGGTTGTCACCCTGAGCG
>JACCQZ010000082.1 GCA_013813875.1 Gemmatimonadales bacterium
AGGGCGGAGGCCACCAGTACCCAGGCGACGTCGGTCCAGACCGCTCTACCGTGCATGAGCCCACGCGACGCGCTCGCCAGGTGGGTCACCGGGTTCCGGCCGACCACCGTCTGGAGCCAGCCGGGCATGGTGGACAACTCGACGAAGATGTCGCTCGCGAAGGTCAGCGGCATGAGGAAGAGGAAGCTCGTCGTCATGACCGACTCCGGCGTCCGCACCAGCATGCCGATGATGATCCAGCACCAGGAGAGGGCAAAGCAGAACGTCATCACCAGCGCCACCGCCAGGAACACGCCGACGGCGCCACCTTGGGGCCGGAAGCCGAGGATCAGGCCCACGATGATGATCAGCGCCGACGCGACCGAGTAGCGGAACACGTCGCCCGCGAGGGCGCCGAAGAGCGGCGCCGGCTGCCACATCGGGAGCGAGCGGAAGCGGTCGTAGATCCCCTTCTGGATGTCGGTATTCAGCCCCATGCCGGTATAGACCGTGATGAACACTATCGTCTGCACCAGCACCCCGGGCAGCAGATACTGGATGTACTCCCGGGGTGATCCGGCGAGCGCCCCGCCGAAGATGTAGGTGAACAGCAGGGTGAACATGATGGGCATCACGGTCACGTCGAACAGTTGAAACGGCACGTGCTTGATCTTGAGCATGGCGCGCCAGGCGAGCGTCGCCACCGCCGAAAGGGCCGACGCGGGACGGGGCCGGGCGTGCATGGCGAGCAGTTGGCGGGTCCGCTCGCCGGTGGGAAGGACGTCGGTGGTCATGGCTTAACCTCCGCGCTCGCGGGTTCCGCCGGCCGGCCGGTGAGGGCGAAGAAGACCTCGTCGAGGCTGGGATTCCCGACCGAGAACTCGGCGACGTCCACGCTGTCACTGGTGAGGGCGGTGAGGACGGCGGCCGCCTGAGCCGGGTTCGCCAGCCGGGCGGTGAGCGACGTTGGGTCGGTCGCCGGCAAGAGGCCGTCGCCCAGCACCCGCGCAACCAGCTCCTCCGCCCGCGCGCGCTGGTCGGCACTCGCGAGGCGGACGTGCAGCGCGCTGGAGCCGACCGACGCCTTGAGGTCGCGGCTGGTGCCCTCGGCGATGACCCGGCCATGGTCAATGACCGCCAGGCGCTCGGCCAGGCGGTCGGCTTCGTCGAGGTTTTGGGTGGTCAGCAGCACGGTAGTGCCCTCGGCCGCGATGCGGCGCACCAGCTCCCATACCTGGTTCCGGCTGCGAGGGTCGAGCCCGGTGGTCGGCTCATCAAGGAACAGGATCTCCGGAATCGCCACCAGGCTGGCGGCGATGTCAATGCGGCGTCGCATGCCGCCGGAGAAGGTCTGCACCTGCCGGCCCGCGGCTTCCGCCAGGCCGAACGCCTCGAGCAGCTCCGAGCTGCGCTGCCGGGCAGCGCGCCAGGAGAGGCCAAGGAGGCGGCCCATGAGGATCAGGTTCTCGTGGCCGGTGAGGTCCTCGTCCACCGAGGCGTACTGGCCGGTCAGGCTCACCTTCTGGCGGACGACGCGGGCCTCGCGCATCACGTCGTGGCCGAGCACGGTGGCGGTGCCGGCGTCGGGCTGGAGCAGGGTGGCGAGGATCCGGATGGTGGTGGTCTTGCCCGCGCCGTTGGGGCCGAGCAGGCCGAAGACGGATCCCTGGCGGATACGGAGGTCTACGCCGTCGAGGGCGCGGGTGTCACGAAAGGATTTGACGAGCCCGCTGGTCTCGATCGCGTCGGACATTGGTTCACCTCGTTGGGTCCAGCTTGGGTGCCCAGGTCGCGACGAGTGCCCTGCCCGCCGACCATTTGTCACCCTGAGCGCAGCGAAGGGACCAGAGCGTGGCTTCCGCCGCTTCGCTGCGCTCAGCGTGACAATGCTCCAGCCGACGGACTTCCGCCTCGGGACATTAGCCCACGATGGCCCTACGCCCGTACGGTCAGCCCGTTCATTTAGTTTGCGGCGCCGGCCGTGCATTCCGGCCTCCTCTCGCACCCGGCAGGCGAAAATACACCGAGGTCAACGACTGTTGCCAGCGGCGACCTAGAGTCCAAGATATTGACGCCCGACCGTAGACAGGCTACCAAAGAACCTCATGCGGATCGCGACCTGGAACGTAAACTCGCTCAAGGCGCGCCTGGAGAAGGTCTCCTGGTGGCTCGCGCGGGCGCGGCCGGACGTGCTGTTGATGCAGGAGACCAAGCTGGCGGATGCGGGCGCGCCGGTCGCCGAGTTCCGCGACGCCGGTTATGAGCTGGCCCACCATGGCGAGGGCCAGTGGAACGGAGTAGCGATCGCCAGCCGCTGCGGGATCAGCGACGTGGTCACCAACTTCGGCGAACCGCTCCGACCTGCGCGGACCCTGGAGGTCGGGGACGATGAGCCACTGGCCGAGGCGCGGATGATGGCGGCCACCTGCGGTGGGGTGCGGGTGGTGTCGGTGTACGCGCCGAACGGAAGGTCGGTTGATTCACCCTTCTACCACGCCAAGCT
>JACCQZ010000104.1 GCA_013813875.1 Gemmatimonadales bacterium
ATCTGGCCCTGGCCGATCATCCGAGTCGCCATGGCGGAAGCGCCGGCCAGCGCGACAATCCCGACGCCGAGCACGACCACGGCTACCAACACCTCTACCAGGGTGAACCCGGCCGGCGCGCGCTTCACTTTAACACCTCAAAGGCTTCGTCAGCATGCACTATGCTGTCGCCGCGAATCCCCGACAACGCGCGGCACCGCAACACGGAGCGCCGTCGCGCGCGCCGCGCCAAATGCAGCCTATTGCAGCGGCTGCTGGTCCTTGCGCTCCTGCATCCGCTCGGCGGTGGGAAACCGCCGCATTTTGTAGAACAGCGTCCGCAAGCTCACGCCGAGCAGCACCGCGGCCTGGCGGCGGTTACCGCCCGAAGCCTCCAGCGCCCGCAGGATCGCCTTCCGCTCGACGACCTCGACCTGGGACTTGAGATCGAGCGACCCGTTGGCCGAAGCGGTGGCGCCGTTGGTGTGCGCGCCGGTGCCGTTGGTGAGCGCGAAATCCTTGCTGTCGAGCGGACCGCCGCCGCCCAGCACCGCCGCGCGCTCGACGGCGTTCCGCAGCTCGCGCACGTTGCCGGGCCAACTGTGATGGGTGAGCGCGGTGAGTGCCGCCGGCGTGACGCTCACCGGGTGGCCCAGGCGCTGGGCGGCCTGGCGGGCAAAGTGCGCCAGCAGCGCCGGCACATCGTCGGGGCGCTCGCGCAGCGGCGGGAGGTGCAGCCGCACCACATTGAGCCGGTAGAAGAGATCGGCCCGGAAGCTCCCGTTTTCCACCGCCTGCTCCAGCGGGCGCGCGGTTGCCGCGAGCACCCGTACGTCCACCTTCCGCGACTCGCGGCCGCCGACTCGGCGGATCTCGCCCTCCTCGAGCACCCGCAGCAGCTTGGCCTGCAAGCCCGGTGAGAGCTCGCCGATCTCGTCCAGCAGCAGCGTGCCGCCGTCGGCCAGCTCGAAGAGGCCCGCGCGGTCGGCGTTGGCTCCGGTGAAGGAGCCCTTGGTGTGGCCGAAGAGCTCCGACTCGAGCAGCTGCTCGGGGATGGCCGCACAGTTGATGGTGGTGAACCCGCGCTCGCTGCGCGGGCTCATCCGGTGGATGGCGCGGGCAATGACTTCCTTGCCGGTGCCGCTCTCTCCGGTGATGAGCACCGTGGTATTGTGCCGCGCCACTCGACTGGCAAGCTCCAGCAAGTCGCGCATGGCCCGGCTTTCGGAGACGACGAGGTCCCGCACCACGTCCATCCCCAGGTTCGAGCGCAAGGTCTCGACCTCGCGGCGCAGGCGCTCCCGCTCCTCGGCCTTTCGGATGGTGATCGTCACTTCGTCGGGGCGAAACGGCTTGGGGAGGTAGTCGTAGGCCCCTTCCCGCAGGGCGGCGATGGCGGCGTCCTCGTTGCCATAGGCGCTCATCATGATGAGCAGCGCGGCCCCCTCGCTCGCCCGGTAGCGGCGGAGAAAGGTGAGCCCGTCCATCTTGGGCATGCGCACGTCGCAGAGGATGATCTCGAACTCCTCGGCCAGGGCGCGGGCGAGCGCCCGGTCGGGATCGCCCTCGGTTTCGACCGAGTGGCCCGAATCCCCCAGGAGCAGGGCGAGCGACTGCCGCAGACTGACGTCGTCGTCAACGATCAGGAGACGCATTCGGTTTCACCAGCGAGTGGTAAGAATACCTTAAACACGGCACCACCTTCGCACGCACGATCCACCCGGACATCTCCGCCGCTCTCCAGCATGTGCGAGCGACGATGGCCGTGCCCCGGCCTCGAGGGAGAGCTCTACCCGGTTCTCGTCGAGGGTTCCGGATGGCTCCAGGAAGTCCACCACCGCCCTCACCGCCTGGTTCAGGTCGGCGGCCGCCGCCATTCCGGCACCGGCCTGGCATAATCCACCAGACTTTTGCACGATCCGAGCGATAGCGCGCTGCATCTCGTCGGTGACCGCGGGATCGGCGCCGCGCCGCCGGAGCACCGGCAGGTAGGTGCCTAGCGCGCTGAGGGGTTCCGCACCTCATGAGCGACATGAGCGGCCAGCCGGCCGATCCCCGCGAGCCTTTCGATCTGCGCTGCGTTACTCTCACGTTCAAGCAAGTTGTCAGCCATGACGAGCAGGTCCGGGCTACGGCGTGCAGGCCACCTGGCCTTCTTCCGTGGCTACTCCCACCGAAGCCGCGATCCCCACGAAGATGTCGCAGGCTCTTCCGCTGGCACCGTGGATCGCCTGGGCAGCCCAGCCGCTCGCAGTCACGTTGCTCAGGCTGACCGTGATGTTCTCGGATGGAGAGTAGGGCATCGCCGGGTCAGGAATCGGTCCGTCATAGTATGCGAGCCCGTTGGCGAAGAAGGCTTCCTCCGCGGACATGAGGTTCCGAAGATCGGACTTCATGGCGGCGACCATCGCCCGCTCTTTACCGTTGGCGAACTTAGGGACGACAATCGCGACGAGGATCCCCAGGATGACCACGACGATCAGCAACTCGATGAGTGTGAAGCCTCGGGTATCGCGTCTCACAAGAGATCTCCATGAGTGAGGCAGCTTAGTCACCGGATCAGCCGGAGAGAAAAAGGGCGGCGACCACATGGACACCGCCCTTCTCCCAGTGGCTCTACAGCCCGGGCTTAGTAGCAGGCCGGGGCGCCCTCGGCCTTGACGGCAGCGTTCGGAGTTGCAGCGCTACCGACGTAGATACCGCAGGTCTTGATGGTACCCTTGAGCGTCGGGTTGGTGATTGTCGCGTTCCAGCCCGCCGCATCGGCGGCGCCGATGGTGAGCACGTTACCGGTGCTCGGGGTGAACGCCACTTCCGTCGCGCTCTGGGCGGCGGCGGCGGTCTTGGTGTAGGCCTGCACGTCGCTGAAGTAACCTTCCTCGGCCGTCACCAGGTTACGCAGATCCGACTTCATGCTGGCGAGCACCGCCTTCTCCTTCGTGTTGGCGAACTTCGGAATAGCGATCGCGGCCAGGATGCCGATGATGACGACCACGATCAACAGCTCGATCAGGGTAAAGCCCTTGCGGTTCTTCATATTCCCTCCGGTTGAGTAGAGCTGCATTACGGTCTTCGGCGATGGGGTCCGCGGTCCGTCGGCGCTGGGTAAGGCAACACGTATGCCAGCCCTCGATCGGTCTGGAGAACTCGATAGGCCGCGAGCACTTGGCCCAGCGTTGCAGGCGCCAATGCAAGAGCGGTTGGGGAGCAGGATGGCGTGTTTTGCAAGACCTGAACTCGGGGCCTGCAGCTAAAGCTGGGGCAGCTGGGTGAAGCGGTGACATCATTTCTTTGCCGGCAGGACCATTCCCCGAACCAGCGATCCGCCCTGACCGCGGGTGAATCGCGGTGGTCACCATGCTCAAGGGGTGACCAGGAGGTGAAGTCGCCCGCCAAACTGCTGTTGGAGCCGCGATATACGGAGACAGGTGACTTGCTGCAGTCTATTGCATGCTTCTTGCACCCGGCTGCCTCATGTGATCAGCCATGACCCAACATCTTCATTACTTACGCCCCGATGAGGTGTCGAATGATTCGTGCGTTCTATCTGCTCTTCGTCCTCTCCGGGGCAGCTGGCCTGATCTACGAATCCATCTGGACTCGCTACCTGGGGCTCTTCGTCGGGCATGATGCGTACGCGCAGATCATCGTGCTGGTGATTTTTCTGGGGGGAATGTCAGCCGGTGCGATGGCGATCAGCCGTTGGACCGAGCGGATGCGGGAGCCGCTCTACGGCTATGTGGCGGTCGAGTTCGTGGTCGGCTGCATCGGCCTCTTCTTCCACGACATCTTCCAGGGCGTTTCCGGGTGGGCCTACCAATCGATGTACCCCGCCCTCGCCGGCTCCTGGGCACTCACTGCGGCCAAGTGGGGCCTGGCCAGCAGCCTGATCCTGCCGCAATCGGTATTGCTGGGCATGACGTTTCCGCTGATGACTGCGGGCGTGCTTCGTCTCAGTGGCAGACAGCCCGGCCGTACGCTTTCCATGCTGTACTTCTCCAACAGCCTGGGCGCCGCGATCGGAGTCTTGGTGGCCGGATTCTATCTGGTGGGGCTCGCAGGTTTGCCCGGTACTCTGCTCGCCGCCGCCATGCTCAACCTGGTGGTCGCTGGCGCTACGATCATCGTGATCGTCGCGGCCAGGAGCGCGGAGCCGGAGGATGGGCCCCTATCCCGGGGAGACGAGAGGCCCGCCTCCGCGACGGCCCGCGCCCCGCTGGCCCAGTCTGGCAGAGGCGGACTGGAGCGGCTCCTCCTGTTCACCAGCCTGGGCACGGCGGTAGCATCGTTCATTTATGAGATCGACTGGATTCGCATGCTGGCGCTGGTGGTCGGCAGCGCCACGCACTCGTTCGAGCTCATGCTGTCAGCTTTTATCCTCGGGCTCGCGTTCGGCGCCTGGTGGATCCGGGAACGGGCTGATCAAATCAGCGATCCACTGCGCACCTTAGGCCTGGTCCAATGGGCTATGGGAGTTTTGGCGCTCGCGACTCTTCCTCTCTACGTCTACTCCTTTGAATGGATAGCCGCGCTGCTGGCGACCTTCGCCCGGAGCGATGCCGGCTACACCGGATTCACCATCGCCCGCTACGCGCTGTGCCTGGTCATCATGCTGCCGGCCACCTTCTGCGCCGGCATGACCCTCCCTCTCATCACCCGTACCCTCCTGGCCAACGGCTCGGGCGAGCGCGCTATCGGCGCCGTGTACGCCTGGAACACGCTTGGCTCCATCCTTGGAGTGGTAGCCGGCGGGCTGCTCCTGATGCCGCTGATCGGACTCAAAGCGATGCTCATCGTCGGAGCGGCGATCGACATGGGAATTGGGGTGCTCCTCCTCTCCCGGGCAAAGCCGTCAGCCACCGGGCCGCGGCGGCTGGTGTTGGCGACGGCGGGCGGGGCCATAGCGTTCACGGCTCTCATCAGCGTGGGCGTGCGTCTGGAGTCCAACCTCCTTGCGAGCGGAGTATACCGAACCGGTACCCTGGTGTCCCCGGCCGACCGCGACATGCATTTCTATCGCGATGGTCGGACGGCAACAGTCTCAGGAACGAAGGTCAAGTCTTCCGGCATTCTGTCTCTGGCCACCAATGGAAAGCCGGACGCCTCACTGACGCCAGCATGGTATCTCCCCTGTGATGTAATCGCGGCTCCATCCCCGCTCCTGGCCGACGCGGCCACGCAGACACTTCTTCCGTTGGTGACGCTGGCGCACGCCCCCCGGGCGGAGACGGCGGCCATCATCGGTCAGGGCTCCGGCATGTCGTCCCACCTGCTCCTGGGCAATTCCACGCTGCGGGAGCTGGTGACGATCGAGATCGAGCCGCAGATGATCGAGGGATCGCGCATCTTCTACCCGGCCAACCGGCGCGCGTTCGATGACCCGCGCTCTCGCGTGGTAATCGATGACGCAAAATCCTTTTTTGCCTCCGAGCACCGGCGATACGATCTCATCATGTCGGAGCCCTCCAACCCCTGGGTCAGCGGTGTATCGGGGCTGTTCACCGCCGAGTTCTACGCTCGAATCAGCAAGTACCTGAGCGACGACGGGGTGTTCGGCCAGTGGCTCCACGTCTACGAGCTGGACGACGGGCTGGTGCTGAGCGTCCTGGCGGCCCTGCACCGGAATTTCCCGTCTTATGAGGCCTACCTCGTCCCCAATGGGGATCTACTCATCGTGGCGAGCAATCGGGGCCGGTTGCCGGCCCCCGACTGGTCGGTGTTTCGCTCCTCGGCGCTTCAGCAGGATCTCTGCCGGTTCGTGCCTTTGACTCCGGGCGTTCTAAATTCCCTGCACATTGCCGGAAGAGCCGAGCTCGCCCCGCTACTCGACTCCTACGCCCAGCCGAACTCGGATTACTATCCCGTGCTCGATCTTGGCGCGGAGCGCCGCCGGTTCCGTCATGACTTCGCGGCCGGCTTCCCGGCGCTCTCGGCTGATTGGTTCAATCTGCTCGCGTCCTTGAGCGGTCGCCGTGCTGCCCCGGGAAGCGAAGCGATGCCTGCGCTGCCGGAAAACCCGCGGGTCCGCGCTCGCGCTCTCGGTGCGCTGCTTCGCTCGGTCAACGAGGGGGAACGGAGCGATACGGCATTCGGGCCAGTCAGCCGACAGGCGGTGTATCAGTGGCGCATGTGGCAGGCCACGGCCGCAGCCAATCAGCCGCCCAGCAACTGGCAGCTCTGGCTCGAACAGGCGAACGCAATCGACCAGCTGCGCAACGGAGGTACAGCGGGAACGGCTGACGAGGAGTTCTATGCGACGCTCACCAGGCTCATGGATCGCCACGGCGCTCCGACGCCAGTGCGGGATGTGGTGGAATTTCGGCACGGCATAGCCTCGTGGAATTTCGCGGAGGCCTCGGCCGCGGCGGATCGGCTGCTGCCGGTGGCAATGCGGGAGCAGCGTTGGATCTCGGCGGACGAGCTGCGCGACGGTCTCGTGTTCGCCAAGCTGCACCTGAGAGACGTGGCGGGGGCTCGGCAGGCACTGGACACCCTGGCCCGCTTCAGCTCCCGTTCGCCCAGAGACCTCCGATCGCTGCTGCTCGGATCGTATGTGGAGACGGCGGAGAGGCTCAGGGGGTCGGTGGCGCAGAGATAGCTATCGGCTATCGGCTACGGGTCTAAAGGGGACGAGTGCTCTACCGGCAGTAGCCAAACGCTGATAGCCGACAGCTGATAGCTGATAGCCATCGCTACGCCTTCACCTCCACCTGCTCCTCGTACCGGCTGAGCTTGCGATAGAGAGTAGAAGGGTCTATCCCCAGCACCTCGGCCGCGCGGGTCTTGTTGCCGCCCTCGGCCTGGAGCACCCACATGATGTACGCCCGCTCGATCACCTCCAGGGTGGGGTTGCGGTAGGAGCGCTCGGCCACCAGCGGCTCCTTGCGCCGCTTGGTGATCCGCTCCGGCAGCGATGAGCCGTCAATGAGGCTGCTGCGGCTCAGTACCCCGGCGTGCTCCAGGGCGTTCTCCAGCTCCCGCACATTGCCCGGCCACTCGTACACCATGACCGCGTCGAGCGCCTCGGAGGAGAGCGCCTTGGGCTCGGTGCCCCCCTCGATGGCGAGCTGCTGCAGGAAGTTCTCGATCAGCAGCAGCAGGTCGTCCCGCCGCTCCCGCAGCGGCGGCAGGTTGAGCGCGATCACGTTGAGCCGGTAAAACAGGTCGGAGCGGAAGTTGCCCCGCCGGATCTCCTCCTCCAGATCCCGGTTGGTGGCGGCGATGATACGCACGTCCACCGGAATGGCCTCGGTGGCGCCCACCGGAATCGCCTCGCGCTCCTGCAGCACCCGCAGCAGCTTGACCTGCAGCGACGGCGGCATCTCCCCCACCTCGTCGAGAAAGAAGCTGCCGCCCCGCGCCGCCGCGAAGAGCCCCTGCTTGTCCCGCACCGCGCCGGTGAAGGACCCCTTCACGTGGCCGAAGAGCTCGCTCTCCAGCAGGTTCTCCGGCAGCGCCCCGCAGTTGATCGAGAGGAAGGGCCCGTCGGCCCGGTTGGAGAGGTTGTGCACGTAGCGGGCGAC
>JACCQZ010000114.1 GCA_013813875.1 Gemmatimonadales bacterium
CCCGCGGTGCGGGCGATGGAGGCGGTTACCTGTTCGACGAGATCGGCCTTGGTCATGCGTCCCCCAGAAGGGTTACAGGCAGCGGAGCTCGGGCGGGCCTTTCCACAGGCCGATACTATGAGCTTAAGTGTTGTCTGTCAAGGGTTTGGCGGTCTGGCGCCGAGCGAGGCGAGGAATTCCGCGAAGTGAGGGAAGGCGTCGTGCGGTCCGGGAGCGGCCTCCGGATGGTACTGCACGGCGAAGAGCGGCAGCTCTCGATGCCTCACACCCTCGATGGTTCCATCGTTGAGATTGGAGTGAGTGACTTTCAACGCCGGCGCGCCGGGAACACCGGCTTCGCCACCCACGACGGCGAATCCATGATTCTGGGTGGTGATGAGGACCTGCCCGGTTGCCACGTCGCGCACCGGATGATTTCCGCCGCGATGACCGTAGGGCAGCTTGGCGGTTTCGCCGCCGAAGGCGAGCCCCACCAGTTGGTGGCCGAGGCAGATGCCGAAGGTGGGCAAGCCCGTTCCAGCTAATTCACGGATGTTGGCGAGGGCGTACCCCACCGCGGCGGGATCGCCGGGGCCGTTCGAAAGGAAGAGCCCGTCCGGGTTTAGCTCGCGCACCTCGGCAGCGCTGGTACCGGCCGGCACCACGGTGACCCGGCAGCCGCTCCCCGCCAGCATTCGTACGATGTTGCGCTTCATCCCGTAGTCGTAAGCGACGACGTGGGGGCCTGCGCCCTCGCTCCACGACTGGCCGACCGAGGCCTGAGAGGCGAGGTCGAGGCCGGCCATGACGGGTGAGGCGAGGAGCTGCGCCGTCAGCTCGCGGCTCGGCTCGCTGCCTTCGGCTACCACCCCGCGCATGGCCCCGCGTTCGCGCAGGTGGCGGGTCAGGCGTCGGGTATCAACTCCCTCGATTACCGGGATCCCCGCGCCGGCCAGCCACTGGTCGAGGCCGCTGGTGGCACGCCAGTTGGAGGGGTGGCGGGAGAGCTCGCGCACCACGATTCCGGTGACCTGAGGGCGGTCCGACTCCATGTCTTCCGAGTTCACACCGTAGTTGCCGATCATCGGCGCCGTCATCACCACGATCTGTCCCAGGTAGCTGGGATCGGTGAAGGTCTCCTGATAGCCGGTAAGGTTCGTGGTGAACACCACTTCGCCGAACGCGGGAGACACCGCTCTCGGGCTCGTGCCGGAGTACCAGGAGCCGTCCTCCAGCAATACAAAAGCGGGGCGATCGGTCACCCGGTCACCCCGCGATCAACGTGGGTCACTGTCCCGGCGGTTGAGGTGCGGCCCCGCCGGAGGGCCTGGGTGCCGGAGCGGCGGCCGGCGGAGTGGCGGCGGGCGGTTTGGTGGCTGGTGCGGTGCCCGCTGCGCCTTCCGCCGCAGGCTGAGGGGGTGTGCCCAGCGGGAGCGGCGCGCTGGGTGCAGGCGCGGTCGGCGTGGTGGCACGCAGCCGCTCCTGCAGCTCGCTCACCGAGCCGGCGCCGCGCGGCACCAGCGACAGCGCAAGCGAGAGGGCGAGGAAGATCCCCCCGCACCACCAGGTCAGCCTGGTCAGCAGGGTAACGGCCTGACGGCCGCCGAGCACGGTATCGGTGGTGCCGCCGCCGAGCGAGGCGAGTCCTCCCCCCTGCCCGGCCTGGAGCAGGACCACGGCCGAGAGCAAGAGGGCGTCAATGATGAGCAGCGTGAGCAGGAACGCGAACATGGTGGTCTCCTGGGCAGCCGCGAAGTCTAGCGGCCGTCGGGGGTTGCGTCAATGCTGCGGGGGGCGGGCATGGTCATCGGGGGGAGAGGTTGGATCGTTGCTCCTTTTAACCGGAAGGTCACGAAGGGCACGAAGGCCACGAAGAAACAACAACATATCTTTTGTTTTCCTTCGTGACCTACCATAGCCCTCGATGACTATGCCGGCCCCGCAGCACCCTAGTCCTGCTCGTCAATTGACCGCGGCCAGTCCTTCCCCAGCAGCCGCGAGAGCGCCCGGTCGGCCAGGCGGCGGCCTCCGGTCTGGCACCGGGCACAGTAGTTGGTTTCGTTGTCGGCGTAGCGGATGCGTTGGACCGGCGCGCCGCAGGCGGGACAGGGAAGCCCGTACCTTCCGTGCACCGCCATCCCCTCGCGAAAGGCGGTCACCTTCTCGGGGAATTCCTCCCCCCCACCTCGCAACCTCTCGATCCAACCCCGCAGCGTGTCGCCTACGGCGGAGTAGAGCCGGGTGACTTCCTCCTCGCTCAGGCGGGAGGTGAGGGCGAGGGGCGAGAGTTGCGCACGATGAAGAATTTCATCCGAGTAGGCGTTCCCGATGCCGCTGAAGAGGCGCGGATCGGTGAGGGCGCGCTTGAGCGTGTGGTTCTTCTGCCGCAGGCGCCCGGCGAAGGCCGGCAGGTCGGCCTCGAGCACTTCCAGTCCGCCGCGGTCGAAGGCGGCGAGCCCGGCCTCGCCGGCGACGAGGTGAAGCGAGGCTCTGCGTTTGCTGCCGGCCTCCGTCAGGATCAGGAGCCCTGTGGGGAACTCGAGAGCGGCGAGCGCCAGCTTTCCCGGCAGCTTGGACCCGGAGGGTCGCCACCGAAGCCGTCCGGCGATCATGAGATGGACCACGAGGAAGAGCTCCGCCTCCAGCTCGAAGACGATGCGCTTCCCCATGCGCCTGAGAGCGATAACATGCTTTCCCTCCATCTCCGACAGCGGCGGCGTCACCGACCGAAGCACGAAGGGATTGCGGACCGTCACTCCGATCACCGGCTGGCCGAGCACTCGAGGGGCCAGCCGCTCGAGGTAGAGCGCAATGTCGGGAAGCTCCGGTACGGCAGGGCCTGTTCAGGCGGAAGGAGCGCCGGTCTCCCGCCAGCGCCCGCCCACATAGGTGCCGGCGATCGCCTCGTTGCCGCTCCCGAAGAGGATGGCCTCGAGCAGCCGTTCCGCCGGCACATCGGCCAGCGCTGGAGCCCTCAGGTCAACGGCCACCAGATCGGCCCAATGGCCCGGCGCGATCCGGCCGCCCTCAACTCCCAAGGCGTGGGAACCGCCGACCGTAGCGGCGGCGAGCAGCGTCGTCGCCACCCTGCCGCGACCGTCAGCCAGCGCGCCGCGGAATTCCCCCCGGAGCCGCTGGCCATACTCCAGCCACCGCATCTCCTCCACGGGTGCTATCCGCAAATTGGAATCGCTGCCGAGACTGAGGCTACCGGATGCAAGTGGAGAGGAAAGATCGGGGATGCCGTCTCCCAGGTTGCCCTCGGTGGCGGGGCAGAGGCATATGGTGCCGCCGGCGGAGAGAAACCGAGCCATATCCCGCGGGTCCGTATGGGTGCAGTGCACCGCGGTAAAATTCCCGGCGATATCGAGTGAGTCACAGAGTGCCGCCATCGGCGCGCGGCCGTACGCGGCCATGGCCTGCTCGACCTCGCCGCGCTGCTCCTCGACGTGCATGTGAAACGGGCGCCGGCGGCGGATCGCCTCTTCATACAGCTCCCGGATCTCGCCCAGTCCCGCTGCGCGCACGCTGTGGGGCGCTACGCCGAGCGTCTGAGTGGCGCCGTCGGTCGCGAGGTCCAGCCGCTCCCATTGTCTCCAGTATCCCTCGAGCGAAGGTGTAGCGAAGCGCCGCTGCGCGCCTTCCAGCGGCTTGCCGATGCTCCCCGTGGCATAGTACGCCTGAAGCAGAACGATACGGATCCCCACCTCGGCCGCCGCCTGAAGGACGATCTCGTCGAAAGCAAAGTCGCCCGGCTCCCGGTGGTGCAGATAGTGAAACTCACCTACGGTGGTGATGCCGGCGTCGCGCATCTCGCCGAACGCCTGGCGGCACAATCGGTGGAGTGTGTCGGCGTCCAGTGAATCCACCAGCGAGTACATCGCCTCACGCCAGCTCCAGAAGCTCCCGGCTCCGGCCGGAAAGTCCTCCCCGGCTCCGCGCAAACCCCGCTGAAAGGCGTGGGAGTGGGTGTTGACGAAGCCGGGCAGGAGAGCGGTGCCCCGCAAAATCGGAGAGGGAGCTTCCTCCGGCGCGCCGACGGCTTCGATCCGCCCGCCCGGGCCGACCGTGATCTGGATGCCGGGCAGGAAGGTGCCGTCAATCCAGGTGAGCTCCGCCTGAATGGCGCTCGGACTCATCCGCCGCCGCACCGCCGGTGTATCAGCCGCTGCACGATTTGCCCGGCGCGCCGAAGCTCATCCCTGGGGACAAACTCGTTGGCCCGATGGGCCACTTCGATGCTCCCGGGCCCGAACAGTACGCAGCGGAGGCCGGCGGTCTGCAGCCAGCCGGCGTCGGTGGCAAAGGCGACGCTGCGGGTGCCCCGCTGCTCGACCATGTCGCAGAGCTCCCGGTGAAGTGCCTCCTCCTCCGGCAGAACCATGGCCGGGCTCTCGCTCAGCAGCTCGAGACTGAACGATTGGTCCGGCAGCGACTCCGCAACCGCGGTGCGGATCCGCTCGACCATCGAGGCAGCCGGCATCCCGGGCAGCAGCCGCACTCCGATCTGAATCAGGCAGCGGTCGGGGATCACGTTGATCGCGCTGCCACCCGCCACGGTGGCGACGTTGAGCGGGGCGAAGGGGACCTCGGGAAAGTGCTCACCATGGAGGGGACGTTCGGCTTCCAGCACCCGGCGGAGCTCGGCAAGCGCGACAATGGCGCGGCCGGCCGGCTCGATCGCGTTCCGCCCGAGGTGGGGATAGCCGCTGTGCGCCGCCTGCCCCTCGAAGGTGAGCCGCACGCGCAACATGCCTTTGTGAAGCCGCACCACCTGCAGCGAGGTTGGCTCTCCGATGAGCACGTCGCGCGGGAGCCGCTCCGGCTCGGGCCAGCTCTCGACGAAGCGCCTTGCGCCGAGGGTACCGACTTCCTCGTCGTAGGTGAAGAGCAGGACCAGCGGGGCGTGGAGGCGGGCGGGATCGAGCGCGGCCAGCCGATTGATGGCCAGGGCCAGAAACCCTTTCATGTCGGCGGCGCCACGGCCCACCAGGGTGTCGTCCACCTCGGTGAGGACGAAGGGATCGCTCCGCCACCCGGGCTCCTCGGCCGGCACCACATCCATATGTCCAGAGAGCGTGAGCCCCGCACCCGAGCCGTCATGCGGGCCGGCCGCGACGTGCAGATTGGCTTTGGTGCCGTCGGGCGAAAAGTTCCGGGAGATACGGATCCCGGGGCGATCGAGATAATCGGAGACGAAGTCGGCCAGCGGAAGGTTGCTGAGGCGGCTCGTGGTGTTGATGGCCACGAGACGGGCGAGCAGTGCCGCATCGGAGAGCGGAGTCAACTCAGCCTCCGAGGCCGACCAGCTCCGCCCAGTCGTCCGCGTCGAGGCTGGCGCCGCCGACCAGGACTCCGTCCAGCTCTTCACGGGCCAGCAGCGACAGCACGTTACCCTTGTTCACGCTGCCACCATAGAGGATGGGCACTCGGCCGGTGACGCCGTTGCGGCTGAGCTCGAAGCGGATCAGGCTGTGCACCTGGGCGGCGTCGTCGGGGGTGGCGGTCTTTCCGGTGCCGATTGCCCAGACCGGCTCGTAGGCCATGACCACTCGCGCCCAATCTTCGGCGGGCACCCGTTCCAGCACGGCATCCACCTGGCGCACGACCACCTGCTCGGTGCGGCCTCCGTCCCGCTCAGCCAGGGTTTCGCCCACGCAGACCAGGGGAGTGATCTGCGCCTTGAGCGCCGCCGCCGCTTTCCGGCCGACCTGTTCGTCGGTCTCGCCGAAGAGGTGGCGGCGCTCGGAGTGTCCGGCGAGAACGGCGCGCGCTCCGGTCTCGGTCACCATCGGCACGGCGAGCTCACCGGTAAAGGCGCCCTTCGGCTCCCAGTGTACGTTCTGCGCCCCCACCCGAATGTCGGGGCGTCCGCACACCGCGTCGGCCACCATGGTCAGCGACACGGCGGGGGGAAAGAGCCACAGCTCGCGGTCGGCCGCCGGCGAAGTGAGCGCCAGGAAGCGCTCGGTGAACGCCCGGGCGGCCGTGGGACCGTGGTTCATCTTCCAGTTCGCGGCGTAGATCAGTCTTCGCGGCATCCTCAGCCCTCATCGAGCGCGGCGACACCGGGAAGCTCTTTGCCTTCGAGGAACTCGAGGGAGGCTCCGCCCCCGGTGGAGACGTGAGTGATGCGATCGGTGAGTCCCGCCTGGGCCACCGCCGCGGCCGAATCGCCGCCGCCGATGACCGTGATGGCGCCGTTGGAGGTGGCCTCCGCCATGGCGCGGGCGATGGCGAGAGTGCCGCTGTCGAAGGGTGGAGTCTCGAAGACGCCCATCGGGCCGTTCCAGACCACGGTGCCCGCCCGCCCGATCCGGGCGGCGAAATCCCGCTCGGAGGCGGGATCAATGTCGTAAACTGCCCAGCCTCCAGGAATAGCGTCTCGAGACACGGCATGGGTCTCCGCGTTCCCGGCGAGCTCGCGGGCCACCATGCCCCCGGTCGGCAGCACCAGCTTGGGGCCGGCCTTGCCCATGAGATCTCTCGCCAGGTCCACCCGGTCGGCCTCGACCAGGGAGTTGCCGGTCTCCAGTCCCATCGCCTTGAAGAAGGTGCACGCCATGGCCCCGCCCAGGAGGATCTCGTCCACCTTGGGCAGGAGCGCTTCGATCAGATCAATCTTGCCGCTGATCTTGGCGCCGCCGAGCACCGCGACGAAGGGGCGGCGCGGCTGGTGCAGCGCTTCACCCAGGTAACGCAGCTCCCGCTGCATGAGAAACCCGGACACGGCCGGCTTGAGCATGCGCGCCACCGCTTCGGTGCTGGCGTGGGCGCGGTGGGCGGAGCCGAAGGCATCGTTGACATAGAAGTCGCCCAGCACGGCAAAGCGCTGCGCCAGCTCCGGATCGTTCTTCTCCTCGCCGGGATAGAAGCGGGTGTTCTCCGCCACCGCCACGCTGCCCCGGGTGAGCCGCCGAGTAGTGGCCACCGCCTGCTCGGAGGTGGGATCTTCCAGGAAGGTGACCGGAGCGCCGAGCACCCGCTCGAGCTCGCGGACCACCGGCCGCATCGAATATATGGGTTCGGGCCCGCCTTTGGGACGGCCCAGATGCGACAGCAGCACCAGCCGCGCACCGCGGTCACGCAGGTACTTGAGGGTAGGGAGCGCGGCGCGAATCCGGGTGTTGTCCGTCACCGTCCCATCCTTGATCGGACAGTTGAAGTCCACCCGAACCAGCGCCCGCCGGCCCTCCAGTGCGGCGCCGTCGAGCGACTCCAGCGTCCGCTTCACAGCCGCTCGCCCACGTAGCGCAACAGGTCCACGCAGCGGGCCGAGTAACCCATCTCGTTGTCGTACCAGGAGGTGACGTTGACCAATGTGCCGTTGACCACGTTGGTAGACAGCGCGTCTATGGTGCTCGACTGGAGCGAGCCGATATAGTCCACCGACACCAGGGGCTCGTCGCTCACCATCAACACGTCCTTGAGCGGGCCGGCCTTGGCCGCCTGCCGAAAGGCGTCGTTCACCTCTTCGACCGTGGTGGCTTTCTTCACCACGCAGGTGAGTGCCACCACGGACACATCGGGCGTCGGCACCCTGAGCGACACGCCGTCGAGCTTGCCCTTGACCTCCGGGAGAACGAGCGAGGTGGCCTTGGCCGCGCCCGTGGTGGTGGGAATGATGGAGAGAGCGGCGGCCCGGGCTCGGCGAAGATCTTTGTGCGGGAGGTCGAGGATCTGCTGGTCGTTGGTATAGGAGTGCACCGTGGTCATGAAGCCGCTCACGAAGCCGAAGCAATCCAGGATCACCTTGACCACCGGCACCAGGCAGTTGGTGGTGCAACTGGCGTTGGAGATGACGTGGTGCTTGGCGGGGTCGTAGCTCTCGTGGTTGACCCCGTAGACCAGGGTGACGTCTTCCTTTTTGGCCGGGGCGGAGATGATGACCTTGCGGGCTCCGGCGGTGAGGTGCGCGGCCGCCTGCTCCCGGTCGGTAAACCGTCCGGTGGACTCCAGCACCACGTCCACCCCCAGCTCCTTCCACGGCAGCTTGGCCGGATCTTTTTCGGAGACCACGCGAATGGAATCTCCGTTGACCACCAGCGCATCGGCGCCGGCCGCGCCGGCCGCCACCTCTCCGGGAAAGCGCCCGTGAACCGAATCGTACTTGAGAAGGTGGGCCAGGGTCTTGGTATCGGTCAGATCGTTCACCGCCACGAAGTCCAGGTTCTCGACCCCCATGGCCTGCGTGGCGCGAACCACATTGCGTCCGATCCGGCCGAAGCCGTTGATTGCTATGCGAATTGGCATGTTCGGATGCTCCATTGAGGGAGTCGAAGGTCGAAGGTCTAAGGTTCTGAAGCACCGGAGACCGCGTTGACTGACCTTCGACCTTCGACCTTCGACCTTCGACTCCTTAAACCACCTCCACCGCTCTCCCGAACGTCACTGCGTCCACTCGCTCGGCGCCGGCGGAGATGAGGGCGGCGGCCGCGGCATTAAGGGTGGCGCCGGTGGTGAATACGTCGTCTACCAGCACCAGGCGGCAGGGCGAAAGTGGGCGGGCGGTGAACGCGCCGGCCACGTTGGCTTGCCGGGCCTCCGGGGTGAGCGCGGTCTGGGTCCGGGTTTCCCGGGCTCGCACCAATGCCGCGGCCATGACCGGCAGGCCCGTACGCGCGCCTAGAGCGATAGCGAGCCGCTCGCTCTGGTTGTAGCCCCGCTCGCGCAGCCGGCGGCCGCCGAGCGGGATTGGTACCAAGAATACCTGGCCGGTCAATGGCTCCAGACCGCGCATGACCTCCGCCATCGCCTCGGCCACACGCCACCAGCCGCCATACTTCAGCTGGTGCACCGCATCGCGGGCGGATCCCTCCAACCACACCGCGCTCCGCGCACGGCTGAGCCCGGGCGGCCAAGCGGCGCAGATGCGGCACTCGAGGCCGGACATTCGCGGCTGGCCACAGCGGCAGCACACCGGATCGGGTACCCGCCGCCAGCGCGAGCGGCAGATGCCGCAGACCAGGGCGTCTCCCTCGAGCTGGGAAATCGGATCCCGGCAGAGCAGGCAGGCCGCCGGCAGCAGCCAGCGCTCCACCCCGGCCAGAGCGCTAGCGAAGCGCGGCTGCCACGGCGGCACGCATCACCTCGACCGGCGCGCGAGCTTCGGGAAACCACCGCTCGAGGGCGGCGGCGCCCTGCGCCACCAGCATCTCCCGTCCGTCGGCCGCGCGCAAGCCGCGAGCGCGAACGGCGCGCACCCAACGGGTTTCCCCGCGGGCATAGACCATATCGAGCGCTACCTCGGCCGAGGGTGTTGCCGGCAAGGCCGGAAGTGGATCGGCGTCCGCAAGGCCGAGCGGCGTAGCGTTCAGCAGCACCCGGCATTCCTCCGGCGAGGCGCGCGCCACGCCACACTCCTCCATCCAACCCTCGAAGGTGCGCCGCCGGGCGTCCGAGCGGGAGGCGACGGACATCGCCACTCCCCGGCGGCGGGCGGCCGCCACCGCGGCGCGGGCGCCGCCGCCGGTGCCGGCTACCAGCCACGATCCCTCGGGCGGCGCCAGGCGGTCGAGTGCCGCCAGCAGCCCGTCCACGTCGGTGTTGTCGCCCACGACGCTGCCGCCCTCCGCCCAGAACGTGTTGCAGGCTCCGACGATGCTCGCGAGCTCCGACCGGTGGTCTACCG
>JACCQZ010000115.1 GCA_013813875.1 Gemmatimonadales bacterium
GGAGTGGCCGGTGCCGGCACCGGCGCGGCGCTGGGGGTGGCCCGTCCCGGCTGCTGCCCGGCTACGCACCCGATGGCGTTGACGTCGGCTGCGGCCGCACTGCGCGGACAGCGGTCGAGGCCGTCGAGCACCCCATCGCCATCCTCGTCGCCCGGGCATCCGAGTGCGTCCACCGTGGCGCCTCGGGCGGTTTCGGAGCAGCGGTCGAGGCCGTCGGGAATGGCATCGCCGTCGCTGTCCCGGGGACAGCCGCGCGGGTCCACCAGCACACCGGCCGGGGTGTCGGGGCAGCGGTCGAGACCGTCCGGGATGTTGTCGGAATCGGAATCGCGCGGGCATCCATTGGTGTCCACCGCCGCACCAGCCACCGTGTTGGGGCAGCGGTCCACCCCGTTGGCCACACCGTCGCCATCGGCGTCGCTGCTGCAGCCGCGCCCATCTACCTGAGCTCCCGCGGGCGTGTCGGCGCAACGGTCGCGGTTGTCGAGAATGCCGTCGGCATCGGCGTCAGGAATGGGCTTGCTGCCCAGCATGTAGCTCAGGCCAAGGTTGACGCCGAAGTTGGAGAGTCCGACCGATGGAAGGGGATCGGGGGGCTTACTCCGGTTGCGGGTGAGCGTCGCCTCGCCCCGGAGCATCAGGACCGGAGTGAGTCCGCCCCGAAATCCCAATCCGGCCAGCAGGCCGCGACTGGTGCCGCAGGGCGGATCCTCCGGGGGGTTGGCGCTTACCGGGCAATCGCCGTATCCGGTGGAGCCGTAGCCGGCTTTCAGGTAGATCGAGTTGGCAGAGCCGATGAGAATGTTGTACAACGCCGAGAGCGCAAGAGACTTGACGCTCACCCCGTCTTCCGTGGGCTTGAACTGCGCGTTGACTATGGAACCTTCGACTTCAGCCGAGAAGTTGAGGGGGAGCCAGATGCCGAGCCGGCCTATCCCTCCGGTGCCGCCCCCCAACTGGGTGGGATCGTCGAAGGACTGAAACGAACCACCGGCGCCGACCTCGAAGAGATATCTCCGCTGCTGCGCGGAACCGATGGACACGCACGACAGCAGAAGGGTCAGGCCGCCAAGAAGCCGGAAGCCAGAGGCGAGGCGACCGGAAAGTCGAAGGTAGGTTCGCATGGGTCAAATAGATACGCCGTACCGCACCGCCTGACAAGGAGCGCCGTCACAGCCGCCGGCTGCACTTGGCATCTCCAGCGAGCAGCGCTACGATTCGCGGCGGCAGTGCCCGGCTCCGACACCTGGAGGCATCATGAAGGTCACCATTGAATACTGCGTCGTTTGAAACTATCAGCCCCGAGCCACCAGTTTGGCGGCTGAGCTGAAGCGCTCCATTCCCGAGGCCGAGGTGCGGCTGATTCAGTCGTCCGGCGGAGTTTTCGAGGTGACGGTCGAGGGCAATCTGGTGTTCTCCAAGAAGGCGCTCCGGCGCCACGCCGACCCGGGCGAGGTGATCGCGCTCATCCTCGGGGCGCGGTGAGAATAGCGATCTGCACCGGGGGCGGCGACGCACCCGGGCTCAACGCGGTGATCCGGGCGGTGGTGCTCTCGGCTCGGCATCGCGGCTGGCAATCCTACGGAATCCAGCGAGGCTACGAGGGGCTGCTCTCGTTCAACGGCGTGGTGCCGCTCGGCTCGGCCGCGGTTCGAGGGATCACTCACCTGGGCGGCACCATCCTGGGCACCACCAACCGGGGCAACCCCTTCCGCTACGTCATGCGGGACGACGAGGGGGCGGAGTACGAAGTGGACCGCTCCGACGACCTGGTGGCCGCCTTTCATGCCAGCGGGTTCGATGCGCTGGTGTCAATCGGCGGCGATGGAAGCCTGCAGATCTCCCATCAGCTCTGGTGCAAGGGGCTGCCGCTCGTCTGCGTGCCCAAGACCATTGACAACGACGTAAGCGGCACCCAGCGGTCCTTCGGTTTCGACAGCGCGGTGAGCACCGCGACGGACGCGCTCGACAAGCTGCACTCCACGGCCGAAAGCCATGACCGGGTGATGGTGGTCGAGCTGATGGGGCGCTACGCGGGTTGGATCGCGCTCTACAGCGGGCTGTCGGGCAGCGCGGACGTGATACTGCTGCCCGAGATCCCATTCGACATGGACAAGATCTGCGAGAAGATCCGGAGCCGGGAGGCGGCCGGACGCCACTTCAGCATCGTGGTCGTAGCCGAGGGAGCAAGGCCGAAGGACGGGACCGTGGAGCTGGTGGAGCGCCGTGGGGTCGGCACCGTGGACCGACTGGGCGGAATTGCCGGCAAGGTGGCCCGCACCATCGAGCACCACACTGGAAAGGAAACCCGCACTCTGGTACTGGGGCATCTTCAGCGCGGCGGGTCGCCCACCACGTACGACCGGCTGCTCGCGTTGCGGTTCGGGGCGGCGGCGGTCCGCGCCATCGCCGACGGCGACTTCGGCACGATGGTGGGGCTCAACGGGCCCGACATCACCCGGGTGCCGCTGGAGCAGGTGGTCGGCCGCTCCAAGAACGTTCCTCTCGACTGCGACACGATCGTCACCGCGAGACAGCTCGGGATCAGCTTGGGTGATTGAGGTGCCCGACTATCCCACCACCCCGATCATTGACGTCGTAGACCACCTGCACGGCCAGGCGATCGTAGATCCCTACCGCTGGCTGGAAGACGGCGACAGCGCCGAGACCCGGGCCTGGACCGAGCGGCAGAACTCGCTCACCCAGTCGTACCTGGCGGGCGCCACGGGACGGGAAGCCATTCGCCGCCGGCTGGACGAGCTGCTGGCCATCGGCGCCGTCAGCGTTCCCGCGCCCGCACGAGGCCGCTACTTCTACCAGCGGCGGGAGGGGCGGCAGAACCAACCGGTGCTCTACGCCCGGGTGGGCGCCAACGGAGCGGAGCGGGTCGTCCTCGACCCCAACGGGCTCGACTCTGGAGGGACCACGGCACTCGACTGGTATTATCCCAGCGACGACGGCCGCCTGCTCGCGTACGGGCTGTCGGAGAACGGCAGCGAGCAGAGCGTCCTTCACCTCTTGGAGGTGGACTCGGGCCGCATCCTGGGCGACCGGATTGCTCACACCCGCGCCGCCGAGCTGGCCTGGCTCCCCGATGCGAGTGGATTCTACTACACTCGCTACCCTGCCTCAGGCGAGGTGCCCGCCGGCGAAGAGCACTATCACCGCTCGGTCTTCTTTCACCAATTGGGCGGCAACCCGGCGGCCGATCCGCTGATTTTCCGGCCCGACCGCAAAGAGTACTGGCCCGGCGTGAGGGTCTCGCCTGAGGGGCGCTGGCTGCTCATCAGCGTGGCCCGGACCTTCGACCAGACCGACCTGTATATCCAGGACCGGCTGGTGGGCGGGCCCCTGGTAGCGGTGGCGAGGGATCTGCCCGCCTCGTTCGAGGGCGCGGTGGCGCACGGCCGACTCTTTTTCCGCACCAATCTCGACGCACCGACCTACCGCCTGTACGCGGCCGATCCCGAGCGGCCTGGGCGCGGCGGCTGGCGGGAGATCGTTCCGCCGCGGCCGGACGCGGTGCTGGAGGGGTTCAAGGTGGCCGGCCGGTTCCTGGCGCTCAGCTACCTGGAGCGCGCATCGTCCCGGCTCCGACTTACCGGCCTCGATGGAGCTCTCGACCGGGAGATCGCACTTCCCACTCTCGGCAGTCTCTTCGGCATCGGCGCGGAGTGGGACGGGCACGAGTTGTTCTTCGGCTTTTCCTCCTACACGGTGCCGCCGAGCGTGTACCGCATTGATCTGGACACGGCAACCGAGTCGCTCTGGCTCCGGGTGGAGGCGAACGTGGACCCCGCCGGCTTCGAGGTTCGGCAGGTGAGCGTGACCTCCCGAGACGGTACGCCGGTGACGATGTTCCTGGTCCACCGTGCCGGGCTGGAGCGGGATGGAAAGATTCCCACCTACCTCACCGGGTACGGTGGCTTCAACATCAGCATGAGCCCGGCCTTCTCCCGTTCGCTGCTGCTCTGGCTCGAGCGGGGCGGCCTGCTGGCGATTCCCAACATTCGGGGCGGGGGTGAGTACGGGGAGAGCTGGCATCAGGATGGCATGTTGAGCCGGAAGCAGAACAGCTTCGACGATTTCATCGCGGCGGCTGAGTGGCTGATACGGGAGCGATACACCAGCCCGAGCCGCCTGGCCGTGGCCGGCGGCTCGAACGGAGGGCTTCTCATGGGCGCCGTGCTCACCCAGCGGCCGGAGCTCTTCCGCGCTCTGGTAGTGCAGGTGCCCCTGCTCGACATGCTGCGCTACCATCACTTTCTCATCGCGCGGCTGTGGATCCCGGAGTACGGCTCGGCCGACGACCCGGAGCAGTTCCAGTGGCTGCGGGCCTATTCGCCCTACCACAACGTGGGGGACGGCGTAGCCTATCCCGCGGTTCTCCTGGCCACGGCCGAAAGCGACAGCCGGGTTGATCCGATGCACGCGCGCAAGATGGCCGCCCGTCTCCAGGCCGCAACCACCTCTCCAAATCCGGTGCTGCTGCGCCTCGAATCCCGAGCCGGCCACGGCGCCGGAAAGCCGCTCTCCAAAGTCCTCGACGAGCTTACCGACACGTGGACGTTTGTGTTTTCGGAGCTGGGGGTGGAGGTTGGGTGACAGGTCGAAGGTCGAAGGTCGAAGGTCGAAGGTCGAAGGGCGCGGAGGCTCGGTGCTTCAGGACTTAAGACCTTCGACCTGCGACCCCACAGCAACCCCTCTCCATCCAGGAGCTCCACCACATGATCCGTCCAGCTCAGTGGCTTGCCGTGGTGCGCATTGCGGTGGGATTGTACTTCGTCAAGTCGTTGGTGACCAAGATGAGCATCGCGTGGGTGGGCGGGGTTCTGCCGGTGCCGGCGGTTTCGGACAGGTGGGTCGAGGTGATGCCGAAGATCGTCGCCCGGCAGGCGGCGGAGAACCCCATCGCCTTCTATAAGGAGTTTCTCCAGGGCACGGTCTTGGTGCACAGCGAGCTCTTTGCCCATCTCACGGCGTGGGGGGAGACGATCGTGGGGATCGGCCTTACGCTGGGGATTTTTACCGGAGTGGCGTCGCTGGTGGGGCTCTTCATGGTGACCAACTACGGCCTGGCCACGCAGTGGATGTCACCGGGTCAGCAGGGTTTTCATCTGCTGCTCTTCGTACTGATGCTGGCGTTCTTTTTCGCCCGCGCGGGCCGCACCTGGGGTCTGGACGGCCGGATTGCGGGCGCCAAGCCTGAATCCCTCCTGGCTCGCCGCCCGCTCTCCTGATCCCCTCAGCTTCTTTCCGGCCGGGACCGCACACCACCCACCACGCCGTCAGCCTCGCAGCGGGCATCACGGTCGCTGTAAACCACGCAGAAGACCCCATCGGCGTGCCACCGGTCATACCACATGCGCATGACCACGCGATCCTGGCCCGAGAACCTCGTGGAGGGCCGCTCGTCGGTGTAGAGAGCGACATGGGTGTGGATCGTACCGGACCAGCCGGGTGGGCCGCACCGCTCGATCGAGGCGGTCGCCGAGGTTCCCATCGAATCGGCCTCGACCGGCTCCAGGGGGAGAATTCCGGTCACCAGGACGGTGTCGTTGCCTACGCTGGCCTTGAGGCAGGCAACCCGCTCCTGTTGTGCGGCGAGGCTCGTCTCCCAGAGCGCCCGCACCGCCTGGCCGGCCTCGGCGCTGAACCTGAAAGTGGCGTCCGCCGCCGGGGTGTGGGTCTGAGCCGCCGGCGAGGTTGCGAGGAGCGTCAAGCCCAGCAGCCCCCCGGCCAAGCCTCTCACGGAGCCTGGCCGACCACCACGCCCCACGGCAGCTCTCCGGTGGGGATCTTCTCGAGGACCACCAGCTTTTCCGTATCCACCACCGTCACGTTGCCGGAAGGGCCGTTGGCGGTGTAGAGCTTGCCGCCGGAGGTGAGCGCGATGCCCCAGGGGCGGGTTCCGATGTCCGCGATGGTCGCTATGACGGAATCGCTCCGGGTATCGATCACCGAGACGGTTCCTCCCCGGCCGTTCGCCACGTAGGCGCGGCTGCCGTCGGCAGAGAACTCGACGCCCATCGGCTTCGACCCCGCGGGCAGCTTGATGGTATTGGTCACCTTGTAGCCCTTGGCGTCCACCACGGCAACCGTGCCGTCTATCTCCGAAGTCACGTAGGCTCGTGCTCCATCAGGCGAAAAGGCCAGATCGCGGGGGCGCTTTCCCACCGGGATCTTGCTTATCACCCGTCCGCTATCGGTGTCCAGCACGGTCACGTTGTGATCGGTCTCGCCGGTGACCCACACGGTGCCGCCGGAAGGGTGCAACTCCACCCCCTCCGGCTCGCGTCCCACCGGTACCGTCGCGAGAATCTTTCCGCTCTGAATGTCTACGATGGTGGCAACATGGGCATCTTCGTTGGATACGAAGAGTCTGGTGCCGTCACGGCTGATGTCGAATGTCTCCGGGTCGGAGCCGCCGGGAAGAACCCGGGTGACCTTCCGGGTGGCGACGTCTACCACGCCGATTCCGTCCTTGCTCTTGTCGGCCTCGAGCTTCTCGCATTCCTCATCGGGCATCGTGGGCGGGCAACGGGGAGAGCCGCTCAGTGCCACGTACACTGTCTTGCCGTCTTCGCTTACCCTGAGACCGCGGGGCCGGGTGCCGACCGGGATGGAGGAGATGACGCTATCGCTGGCGACGTCAATTACCGTGAGCTCTCCCGACCCCTCGTTGGTGACATAGGCCAGCTCACGCCCGCGTTGCGAGCCCGCCTCCGAGGCCGGCGTCTCACCCGCCGGACGAGCCCCGGGCTCCCCACCGCCGCACGCGGCGGCCAGGAGCAGAAAGCCCACTGGTCCCGTGCGGGTCATAGCTGGAAAGTTCCGGTCATTGGACATCGAACGTCGCCTTGTCGGAGTTGCGTGCGGCCGCCAGACCCTCGATCTGTGCGCGTCCCACGATTCCTGAGAAGTTGGCCCCCTCCAGGTTCGCCTTCGACATCTTGACCCCGGTCAGGTCCGCCCGGGTAAAGTCGGTCTGGATCAGGTCGGCGTTGGCCAGGTTGGCCCCGGCCAGTCGGGCGTTGACCAGACTGGCGTGGGACAAGTCCGCCTTGTACAGGTTGGCTCCGGTCAGATCGGCACTGCTCAGGTTGGCCCCAACGAACGTCGCCCGCATCACTCCCATGGACTGATTTCCGGGATCGGCGCCCGCATTGGCGTTGCGCAGGCTGGCCCCGCTGAGATTGGCGGAGCGCAGGTAGCCGATGATCCGCGTGCCCGAGAGGTTGGCTCCGCTCAGGTCGGCCCCTTCGAGAATGGTGGCAAAGAGGCTCGCGCCGTCCAGGTTGGCCCGCTGGAGATTGGTGCGGCGCAGAACGGTGCCGTCCAGGTTGGCGCGGGAGAGATCGGCGTCGGGTAGCACCGCGTCGGTCAAATCGGAGGTGAAGAGGTTGGCGCCCACCAGTTTGGTCCCGGCCAGCCAGGAGCCGGCGAGATTGGCCCGCTTGAAGTCAATGCCGCTCAGGTCGAGACCGCTGAGGTTGACCTGGGACAGATCGGGCGGACGCTCTTCGGTCGCGGCGCCCAGCCGCCGCTTGAGCTCGGCCAGGTTGATGCGCACCGCGGGGGTATCCACCACCACCTGCGATGCGGCAGCCCGGCCGATGCGGCGCGCCAGAACCCGTGCGCCACCGGTGGCAATATCCTTGGCGATTCCCTTGAGCTCGAACTCATCATCCAAGAGACGGCGTCCACTGGTCACGTCGGTAAGCTGCCCCGACAGATACCAGATGAGATTGCTGGTTTTGCTGAGCTTGGCCGTCACCATCCACTTGGCCCCGAGGCGCTCGCTCACCGCGCGCCGGCACTCGAGCGTGAGGCAGGGGATCCCCGACCGGTCCGCCCCGGCGAGGCCCTGGACGAGTCGGGACTTGTCGAGGAGGGTGAACTCCGGCCTTCCGGCCAACTCGGCTCGCAGGATGCTGTCGGTCAGCAGCGCCACGCCGGGATCGCCCGGCTCGAGTGAATTGGCGCCCCGCCCGTAAAAGGCGACCTCGAAGAGCGCGAGCGGCTCGGCAGCGGGCTGCTGCGCCTGCGCCACAGGTGCCGCGGCGAAACAGGCGGCATACCCCAGAGCGCGCCAGCGGCCCTTCGAGCAGGCTCTATATGGAGGATTGCTAGTCATTTGTGAAGTTATCCCCGCACCTTCAGGATTGCCATCGAGCGCGCCGAACGGTTGCCGGCAACGAATGTGAAAAACGGTATCCCGCAAAAACTTACAAACCATGACGATGCAGATTGAACCGCCGGCCCCGCGGGAGTCGAACGTCCCCCGCCGAACCCTTCGGGGTGAAACTTCTTGCACTCTTGACGGCTACTTGACACACCGGTCCTAGCTACTCAGATGTCGCGGCTGATCCAGGGCGAGACCCGAAGCGACGCGCTGGTAAAGCCTTTGGCTGAAAGTTGCTTTGCAATAGCCTTGCTGCACCCGTTCCCCTCGAGGAGAGTATGCGCCCGACCCGCCTGCCATATGCCGTGCTTGTCGCTTCGGCATTCACTCTCCTGGCGCTTCACGCCTGCCAGGATGTGCCTGAGCCCACCGCACCGGAACTGGCGACCGCTCCCATCCGCCACCAATTGACCATAACCGGCTCGGGGAATGGGACGGGCGTGGTGACCTCGAGCCCCGCCGGAATCAATTGTACCATCACGTCGGGTGTCGCGGCGACAACGGGCTGCAAGGCACTGTTCAACAAGGGCGTGCTGGTCACCCTGACGG
Organism: Gemmatimonadales bacterium; assembly: GCA_013813875.1. Lineage (GTDB taxonomy): Bacteria > Gemmatimonadota > Gemmatimonadetes > Gemmatimonadales > GWC2-71-9 > CAVVWJ01. Next base: position 8,735 of record JACCQZ010000115.1, read on the forward strand.
CCAACCCCAACGCCGGCCACGCCTTCCAGGGCTGGTTCAACTTCTGTAAGGGCATCGGGGTTTGCAAGACCGCGATAAATAGCCCGCGAACCGTGAAGGCTCGGTTCGGGAAAGGGCCGTTTACCATCAAGGTTTCCGGCGGCTCGACCGGGGCCGGGCGCGGCACGGTCAGGAGCCAGCCCGGACTGACGCCGGCCATCAACTGCGTCATCACCAACGGCGTCGCCGCGGCCACGGGATGTTCCGCCAAGTATCCGGCCAACACCGTGCTGACGCTGACCGCCACCCCGGCGTCCGGCAACAGCTTCGGTGGGTGGGGAGCGCCGTGTACCGGATTCGGCGCCTGCGAAGCTCCCGTGATCCAGACCCGAACTATCTCGGCGACCTTCAGGGGAGGGGCCGGCCCCGAGGCGACCCAGGGGAGATGGGAATCGCTCTTCTCCACGCCGGTGGTCGGTATACACACGCACCTGCTGCCGACGGGCAAGGTGCTGCTGTGGGGCGAGACCGGGGAGTCCCAGCTCTGGGATCCCTCCAACCCTGACGGCGGATTCACCCAGGTAAACAACCCCTACGAGGTCTTCTGCGGCGGCCACACTTTTCTTCCCGACGGCCGGCTGCTGGTTGCGGGAGGGCACATCGGCGAGGATCGCGGTCTGCCGATGGCGGCGATCTTCAACCCGTCGAGCGGCGACTGGACCAGAACCACGTCCATGGAGCGGGGCCGCTGGTACCCGACCACTACGACGTTGCCCGATGGCGACGTCCTCGTGGTGGCGGGCGCGGACGAGAACGGCGGTCATGTCGCCACCCCCGAGGTGTGGAACGGCAGCGGCTGGCGCCACCTCACCACCGCCGAGCTCACCTTGCCCTACTACCCCACGATGTTCGTGGCGCCCAACGGCAAAGTCTTCCTGGCCGGCCCGGACCAGATGTCGCGCTATCTCGACGTCAGCGGCACCGGCGACTGGACAACCGTCGCCGAGCGAAACGTGCCGAACCGGGCTTACGGGTCCGCGGTCATGTATGCCCCCGGGAAGATCCTCTACGCCGGCGGCGGTGACCCGCCGACGGCGTCGGCCGAGGTGATTGACCTCAACCAGTCGTCGCCGTCGTGGCGGAGTGTACCGGGCATGCAGTACCGCCGCCGCCAGATGATGGCCACGGTCCTGGCGGACGGGAAGGTGCTGGTGACTCATGGCACCAGTGGAACCGGGTTCAACGACCTGAGCAGCGTTGTCCACTACGCGGAGCTCTGGAATCCCGCCACCGAATCGTGGACCACGATGGCGCGGGAGGCCTCCATCCGGGCTTATCACTCGACGGCGGTGCTGCTGCCCGACGGGCGGGTGTTTTCCAGCGGCAGCGGCGAAGGCGGCGGGGTCGGCGTGGGGAACAGCCAGTTCTCGGCTCAGGTGTTTTCGCCGCCCTACCTGTTCAATCAAGACGGCAGCCTCGCTACCCGGCCGACCATCAGCTCGGCTCCGGCGAGGCTCGGCTACGGCGAGTCGTTTACGGTGGGAACTCCCAACGCGGGCTCGGTTACCGGGGGCAATCTGGTCCGCCTCTCCTCGGCCACCCACACGTTCAATATGAGTCAAGCCATCTACCCGCTGACGTTCTCGGCCACCGGCTCGGCGACCCTCAGTGCCAGCGCCCCGGCGAGCGGCCGGTTGGCGCCGCCGGGCCCGTATATGCTGTTCCTGGTGAACGACAACGGCGTCCCCTCGATGGCCAAGATGGTGACGGTCGGGCCGTAG
>JACCQZ010000143.1 GCA_013813875.1 Gemmatimonadales bacterium
TCGCCGTGGCATTGCGGGCCCAGAAGTTGATCTTCCTCACCGGCGCACCCGGCGTGCTCCGCGACCGCACCGATCCGTCCACTCTGGTGACCTTTGCCGATCCCGACGACCTCGCCGGGCTCATGGCGAGCGGCGTACTCACCGGCGGCATGCGTCCCAAGGTCGAGGCCTGCATTCGCGCCGCCACCGGCGGAGTCGAACGCACCCACATCATTGACGGCCGGGCGCCCGACGCCCTTCTGCTCGAGGTGTTCACCGGTGCCGGCTGCGGCACGATGATCGTGGGACGCAAGGAGAAGGCGACCTATCTGGGAGTGGATCTTGCCGGGTGAGCTCGAGCTGCTTGAGCAACTGGTGGCCATCCCCTCGATCAGCGGACAAGAAGAGCCGCTCGCGAGATTCATCGAGCACACGGTGCGGCCGTGGGGGCTCGACGTCGTCCGCGACGAGGCCGCGGTGCGGATCGAGCTCAGCGGGTCGCGCGCCGGACCCACCGTGGCGTTGGTCTCTCACTTGGACGTAGTGCCGCCCGGCTCGGGATGGGCCCGGGATCCCTTCATCCCAGTGGTGGAGGGTGGCCGCCTGTATGGGCGGGGCTCGGGCGATGCAAAGGCGTCGGTGGCCGCCATGCTCTGTGCCGCCAGGGACCTGCACGATGCCGGCGGCATCGCGGCGGGCCGGCTGCTGGTGATCCTGGGATGTGGGGAGGAGACCAGCAACACCACCATGGGGCGGGCGGTCGAGACCGCGGGGGAGATCAATGCAGCCGTGATCGGCGAGCCGACCAACCTTCACATCGCCACCGCGCAGCGCGGGCTCATGATGGTGGACCTCCTCGCCCAAGGCGATCAGCGCCACGCCGGCTACGCCACGGACGGCGAATTTACCAACGCCGCGCTGGTGCTGGCCCGGGACCTGCTCGCTCTCGACGGCCTTCTGGCCGCGCGGTCGCACCCGGTGCTGGGGCGCGCCACTGTTACGCCGACCATGCTCGAGGCCGGCGTGAGCCGCAACGTGACACCGCCGGTGGCCAAAGCGGTGCTCGACGTGCGGAGCACACCGGATTGGACTCATGAGGAGATCGCCCAGCTGCTCCAGGGCTCGCTCGCCTCGCGCGTGGTGGTCACGTCGCGCCGCCTGGTCCCCTGTGAGACCCCGGCCAACTCGCGTCTTCTGGCCGCCGCCACTCGGATCCGGCCCGAAGCGGTACGGTTCGGCAGCCCGACCTGCTCGGACTGGGTCTTCCTCCGCCACTGCGACGCCATCAAATGCGGCCCTGGCACCAGCCGCCGCTCCCACACGCCCGATGAGTACGTGGATCTTCCCGAGGTCACCGCGGCCCGGCGCTTCTATGCCGATCTGGTCCGCGAGTACCTGTCCGGGAACTAGCCTCCGTGCCGACACCCAACACGCTCTGGAGCGCGGGAACCGGGCTCGACTCCCCAATGCTGGAGTACACCGCCGCCGAAGACCGTCTCTGGGACGCCCGCCTGCTGCGTTGGGATGTGCTCGGCAGCCTGGGCCACATCGTGGGCCTCCGCGCCGCGCGGCTGGTGAGCGGTGCAGAGTACGCCCGACTTCGCCGGGGTCTGCGGGATGCACTGGCGGAAGTGGACCGGGGCCGGCTCACGCTCGGCCCCGGGCATGAGGATGTCCACACCGCGCTCGAGGACTGGCTCACCCGGCGGGCGCCGGGAACCGGGGAGCGGCTTCACGCCGGACGCTCCCGCAACGATCAGGTGGCGTGCGACCTGCGCCTCTTTCTCAAGGATCGTCTGCTCACGATACACGGCGGTGCGCTCGACCTGGCCGGCGCGCTCCTCGCCTTTGCCCGGCGCCACGGCGCTGTCCTCTGGCCCGGATACACTCACCAGCGCAGGGCCATGCCTTCATCCGTCGGACTATGGGCCGGCGCGTATGCGGAAGGCGTTCTCGATACGGCGGAAACCTTCGGCGCGCTCTGGGCTCAGGTTGATCGCTCGCCGCTCGGCAGCGCGGCGGGATACGGCGTTCCGCTGCCATTGAAGCGGGAGCTGGTGGCCCGGGCTCTGGGGTTCGGAGGGCTCGACCGCAACGTCGCGACGGTGCAGGGCGGGCGCGGCAAGCTCGAGGCGGCGGCGCTCTTCTGGTGCAGCCAGCTCGGGCACGAGCTCGCCCGTCTCTCGCAGGACGTGATACTCTTCAGTGCCGAGGAGTATGGCTATCTGGTCCTGCCCGCCGAGCTCGCCACCGGATCCAGCATCATGCCCCACAAGAAAAACCCCGATCTCTTCGAGCTGACCCGGGCCCGGGCCGCGGCGCTCGAAGCCGACCTGATCGCGGTGCTCCAGATAAAAGCCAAGCTGTCCGGCGGCTACCACCGCGACTTCCAGATGCTGAAGGAGCCGCTAATGCGCGGGCTCGACCGCACCGGTGCGATGCTCGGCGCGCTGGCCACCGCCGTGCCCCGGCTGGGAGTTGACCGCGCGCGGTGCGCCGCGGCTCTGGCCGGTGGAGCGCTCGCCACCGACGAGGTGATGCGCCGGGTGGAGGCCGGGCGCCCGTTTCGCGATGCCTACCGGGATGTCGCGGCGGCGCTGCGGCGGGGTGAGACATTCGATGCGCCCTCGGCTTCCCAGATCGTGGCCCGGCGGCGCTCCACCGGTGGTCTGGGAGATCTGGGGCTGGGCCTGGCAGGCGCGCGTCTCCGCCGCTCTCGGGCCTGGGGCCAGCGTCAGCGCCGGCGCTTCGATGTCGCCATGGCCCGTCTCGCCGGCCGCCGCCGGCTGCTACCTCGATGACCGCCGACCGCCGCAAGCGCCATCTCAAGATCCTCGAGCTCATCAGCACCCGGGCCATCCGCACCCAGGAGGAGTTGGCCGAAGTGCTGGCGGCGGGGGGATGGGAGGTAACTCAATCCTCGGTGAGCCGGGATATCACCGCGCTTCGGTTGGTCAAGGCCGATGGCGCGTACCGGCGCCCGCCGCGCGGGTCGAGCCCCACCGACCCGGACCAGCGCCGGATAGCCGAGGGGGTGCTGACGGTGGAGACCGCAGGAGAAGCGCTGCTGGTCCTCCACACTCCGCCCGGCGAGGCCAATCGTGTGGCCGTAGCCCTCGACCGGCTGGCCTGGCCCGATATCGTCGGCACCATTGCGGGAGACGACACCATCTTTCTCGCCGTCAAGGATGCCGCGGCGCAGCGGCGGGTGTTACGGGAGGTAGGGAGGTTGGTTGCGGGCTAGCTCTGAGTTCGAAATCACTGCCGGCTCCTTGTCACGCTGAGCACAGCGAAGCGGCCGAAGCAACACCAGCGCGACGAGAACAGCTACCCCACGCGGCTTCCCGCGTTGCCGCCGTAGCGGACCGCCGTCATCTCCGCCAGAATCGCCAGCGCCGTTTCAGCCGGCTCCCGCCCGCCGAGGTCGAGCCCGATGGGTCCGTGCAGCCGACCGATCTGGTCATCGGTAAAGCCTTCCTCGTGCAGGCGCTCCCGCCGCTGGGCCTGGGTTTTCTTGGAGCCGATCGCGCCCACGTACGCCACCGGCGACCGCAACGCCACGTGCAGCGCCGGCTCGTCGAACTTGGGGTCGTGCGACAGAATGCAGACGTAGCAGGAGGCATCGAGCCCGATTCGTTGGAAGGCCTCCTCCGGCCAGGCCAGGATCAGCTCGTCGGCTTGGGGAAAACGCTCGGGGGTGAGGAACGACTGCCGTCCGTCGGCGACGATAGTGCGGTAGCCCAGCGCTTTGGCGAGGGGGACCAATGCCACGGCGATATGCACCCCACCGAAGATTACCAGCCGCGGCTCTCGGGGAAACACCTCGAGGAACACTGTGCACGGACCGCCGAGGGACTCGACCGTTGCCGTGGTGCTCCGCTCCTTCTCGAGTGCCACGAGGGCCGCCTTACCCAGCGCCCCCGGCTCGATTCCGCCCGGAGGCGCGCCCTCGATGCGGCCGTCCTCGAAAATCCGGACCGACCCGCCCAACGTTGCCCCCTCGATGACCGTGGCGACCACTTCGCCCCCGGGCCCCCGGGCGGCTTCGAGGATCTCGGGTCGCACCGCCGGCTCGACGAAGACCTTGATGGTGCCTCCGCACGCCAATCCAACTTCCCAGGCGCGCTCGTCGCTCACGCCGAACGTCACCAGCTTGGGGGTACCGCGCTCGATCGCGGCGCCGATCTCCATGGCGGTCGCGCTCTCCACGCAGCCCCCCGAGACCGAGCCGGCCATGGTTCCTTCGCCGGTCGCCAGCATGGCGGAGCCCTCGGGCCGGGGCGCCGAGCCCCAGACGCTGGTCACCACGGCGCGGCCGAACGGGGTGCCCGACATGGTAAACCGCTGGTAGTCGGGAAGGGGATCGTGCACGAGACTATTCCACCAGGACGCCCGCTGACACCTCCGCATCCACGTAGCTGGACCCGCCCCGGTCGCGGGCGTGGATGGCCAGCCAGTTCACTCCGTCCGTGACCGGCGCGGTGAAGACGAAGCTCCCTTGGGTGGGGCAACCCTCATGGGACACGAAGCCATCACCGTTCAATTCGGCGCCCGCGCTCGCGGTTACGTCGGTGCCGTTCACGAAGACTTTGGCGTCGTTGTCAACGGCGACGCTCACCTGCACCGAGCTCACCCCATCCGGCACGCTGAACGGCTTCCGGATCAGGATCTCGGTCCCCGTCGGCCAGACGGTCGCGCTGGCGTTGAGCACCAGGTCGCATTGGTTGCCGCCGGGCCCGTCGTCCTGGCCGAACCCCGCGGCTCCAGTGGACCAGCCGGTATCCTCGTAGTCCGGCTCGTCGAAATCGGCGATGGGGAGCGGAAAGGAGCCATTAGCCGAGACGAGGTAGCGCCAGCCGCTGCTCTCGTAGTCAATCCCGCCGGTGGCGGTCGCGGTGAAGTTGAGCGACGCGGGGGCGAAGACGCCGGCCGGCCGATAGGGTAAGGACGGGGACGACTGCTCCACTGTCCGCGGGCTCGCCGTCACGGTGTTGATGCCGGGCCCCTCACCGAGCGTCCAGGTACCTACGCCGGCCACTCCGTTGCTCCCGGTGTTCACCGTAACTGTGGTCGCGCCGTTGAGGCTACCCTCCCCGCTCGTCACGGTGAACACCACCGGCCAATCGGGAATCGGATCGCCCTTGGCGCTTCGGAGCGTTACCGAGGGTGGGGTCACGGTGCCGCCCGGCTCTGCCGCCAGACTGGAGAATGCGTCAGCGTCGGGGCTATAGTCGAGGCGCGCCGGGTTGCTCTCGATGTCTACCACGCCGAAGGGGCTGAACTTTCGGGTTGTCCCCCCTACGCCGACTGTGGCGAGGAGGAGTGATGTGGCCGAGAGTGGCTGGGGGAGGAGCGCTCGGCTCAAAGGGGCCAGCGCCTGCAGCATGAAGTCGAGGGCTGCGCCGCGGGCGGCTCCGACCTGGCCGATGGGTGCCTCGGGAACATCCGAGCAGTCGAGACCCGGCACCTCCGGTCCATCCACCAGTGGCAACACCTCCACATCGCCGAAGTTGAGGCCGATGTTGTGCGCCAGCCGGAGGTCGTCCAGGTTGACTCCTTCGCCGGGATTGTTCCTCAGACAGACTCCCGCCGTCACCACCTGTCTGAACTCCACCGGGCCGGTGGCGGTGGTGCCGCTGAACTTGTAGAACAGGGGGTACTGGTTCAAGGTGGTGTTGAGCGGTCCCGGCGAGTCCGGCAGAATGCTGATCACGATCGTGGTGGGCGCCGGCGCCGCGCCTGCGGGAATGGTCACCGCTGCATTGCCCGAGGGAACAGCGAGCGTCGTAGTCGGCGAGTTAGGGAAGACGACCCCGGCGACGACATCCGACCCCTCGTCAACCTCGGGGAAGACCGGGGGCGTTAGGCATACGTAGCGGTAAAGGGCGGCGATCAACCGCAAGACCTTGTCGAATGTCTCGTCCGAGGTCCCCCCGTTCAGTCGCCCGGCGTAGAAGCCCCGGAGAATCAGATCCTGAATCACGAAGATACGATTGCGCACGACCAGTTTGATCCGGTCCTGGGCCCGGGGCGGCAGCGCGTTTACCAGCGCCGCCACTGATGCCCGGAGGGGTCCGCGGGGGAGTACCTGGTTGATCAGCGCAAGGATCTCATCCGGACTTGTGGTGCAGGTGGCAACGGCGGCAGCGGACGGACCCGCCTCGGCAGCCGGTGGCGAAACCTCCGTGGGCTGCTCAGAGCAGGCCGAAACCAGGAGGGCCACGGCCATGACGAGTCCAACGACCAAACGGGACATTCGGGCTACCTCATGTAGCGCCGGGGGCAACGGCGCTCCCACCCGGAAGCAGACGCCGGGCGGATGGTACGGAGCTTGGAGCTGAGGAATGACGCGGATTCAAGATGCAGCGCCAACCGCGGGTGCGCCAGAGGGATCGGCGTCCAGGCCTAGCGCCCGGTGCCCACGAGCTCGCGGTACGCGGCCGTGCCTTCCAGCGGCCGAAACCACCAACTGCCCTCCTCCGCGAAGGCGGTCCGCTTCTGAGGATTGGCGGCAAGGTATGTCCTGAGCGCGGAAATCGCGGAGGCCGTATCTCCCAGGAGCGTCCGCACGAACGCCTCGGCGTAGAGCAGGTCGCGGGTCGGGTCCATCTCGGGTCGGCCCCGCGCCGCGACCGCCACCCGGCGCGCGCTGTCGCCCAGACCAGCACGGGCGAGCGTGGCAGCAATCATCATGTGCGCGTTGTGCCGCTGAAACTCCCGCTCGCTCCTCGGCGCCAGGGCTACCAGCGAATCGGCGAGACGCCAGGCCAGGGCGACGTCCGGCTCCCGCGCCTTCGTCGTCAGCAGATAGAGCTGGCACTCGACGAACCGGGAGTCCTGGGGAAAGCGCCGCTGCCCTTCCGCGCACCAGTGGACGGCGTCGGGGAACTGGCCCAGATCGTACGAGGAATAGAAGAGACGGGAGAGCACTACGTTGGCGTTGCTCAGATAGGCGTCGGCTTCGTACGCACGCCGAGCGGCCAGCTTGACGTCTACCGCGTTCCCGTCTTGGTAATAGAGGTGGGAAAGGGTCGCCCACGCGCCGGCCTGGGCGGGATCTTCCCGCACCGCAGCCTCGAGGTCCGCCTTGGCGGCGGCGAGCAACGCACGCGCCGCGGTGGGATCGGCTTCGAGGCTCAGCAGCCAGCGCCAGTACCGCAGATTTCCCCGCAGCTCGAGCGCCTCCGGGTTCTCGCCGTCGAGGGCGAACGCCCGCTCCACGTGTCCCACTCCCTGCTGGATCCAGCGGCCCGCCTCCAGTGGCTGGTCGCCCGCGAGGCGGGAGCGGCGATAGGCCAGCGCGGCGCGTCCGAGCAGCGGCTCGATCCAGGCCTGGTCCTGTCGTTCGGCCCGGGCAAACAGGGAGTCCGCGGCCGCAAACTCCCGGTCGCGGGCCACCGAGTCTCCCGACTCGGCAGCAGCGTCACCGGTCTTCCCGTGGCGATTGGCCTGTTGCACCGCGGCCCACGCTTCCGGGTTTCGGGTTCCCTCGCGCTGCTCCCGGAGGCGGACCTCCTCGCCAAGGCGCTCACGGATCAGCCCGGTCGCCTTCTCCGCCAGCGCGCGCTGCGCCGCGAGCGGGTCGCCGGCCGGCAGCTCGAAGCCGGCCCGCTCAAAATCCGCCCCGCTCGCTCCATCCACCAGCCGGACGGTGACGAGGACCTTCCCGGCCTCCCGCTCGACGTTGCCGATCACCAGCGTACCGGCGCGCAGGGCACGCGCGATGCTGTCTCGGGGGATGCTCTGGCCGCGAAACGGGGCGACGCCGCCCTTGGAGACGACATCCAGCGATTGCACCTGCTTCAGCTCTCCGATCAAACCCTCGGTGAGCCCGTCCGCGAGATAGCCTAGCGAGTCGGATCCTGGTTCGCCGCCGAAGTAAAGCACCGCGATCCGCCGGGGATCGAGTCCGCCGGTGTCCAGCCCCGAGGCGCTGCCCGGGGTGATCCACGGTCGCCAGACCGCCATCCCGATGGCCAGTGCCGCGGCGAGGCCGGCCAGCGACCAGAAGCGCGCCCCCCGGCCAAGCTTGAGCGCCGCGACTCTGCTCGGCGTGCTGATGATCGTGGCCCGGGTTCCCCGCGGCGTCGCGCGCTGAACGGCCGGCACGCCGCGGGATGTGGTGCGGCGGGTCGCGACGGTGGGTTCCAGATCGCAGAGAATCTCGGCGAGCTCGCTCATCTTCTGGAAACGGTCCGCCGGAGTCTTCTCCAGCGCCTGAAAGACCACGTCCTCGATCTCCTCGGAGATCGATTGGCGCACGATCCGAAGACCCGGCACCTGCTCCATCTGATGGCGGGCCATGATCGCCCGGGTGTTGGGGCCGTCGAACGGTGGCTGCCCGACGAGCAGCTCGTACAGCACGCATCCGAGGCTGTAGACGTCGCTGCGACCGTCGGCGTGGTCGGCGCCGAGCGCCTGCTCCGGGCTCATGTAGTGCGGCGTGCCCACCGCCATGCCGCTCTGGGTCAGCTTCTCGCCCGCCGCGTCCACCGCGCGGGCGATTCCGAAGTCGGCCACCAGCGCGTGACCGTTCTGAAGCAGGATGTTCTCGGGCTTGATGTCCCGGTGCACCACTCCCCGCTCGTGCGCGTAGGCCAGCCCCTCGGCGGCCTCCCGGGTGATGCGGACGGCGTCGTACAGCGGCAACTGCAACTCCCGGCTGAGCCGGTGGCGCAGCGACTCTCCCTCCACGAACGGCATGACGTAGTAGAGGATGCCGCCCGCCTGTCCGGAGTCATAGAGGGCGAGAACGTTGGGATGCTGAAGCCGGGCGGCGACGCGGATCTCGCGAAGGAAGCGGTCGGCGCCGATCGAGGCGACGAGCTCGGGGCGCAACGTCTTGACCGCGACGCGGCGGTCGTGACGCCGGTCTTGGGCGAGGAACACGGTGGCCATGCCGCCCTCGCCGACCAGGCGCTCGACGTCGTATCGGTCACCGAGCGCTGCGCGGAGCTGTTCCAGGACGTCGGCCACTGCCTGCCTCAGCTGGG
>JACCQZ010000155.1 GCA_013813875.1 Gemmatimonadales bacterium
GCACTTCACAGCGAAGCCGACCGTTCTCAGTCGCGGCGTCAATTTTAGCGCGACGGAGTGCGCGCTCGCGAGACCGATGCCTCACGAAGCGAAGGCGCAATTCGCCTTCGACCGCGATCAGTTCAGGATCGCGAGAACCAAGCTCGATGTCCCCATCAATGTGGTCTGCCCAAAGACGTTCCAGCTGCGCAGCCGCAGGCTCAGGGATGGACGTGCCGGATGCCGGTGGCGCCCAGTGGACTTGGCCTACTGGACCGGGAGGAAAGTCACGGGGATCAAGAAGCGGGTCGCGATCGGGATCAAGGATGGCCTCGTAGGCAAAGTCGACGAAGTTGGCAAAGTCCCCTCGACGCCGACGGTCCTCGTCCCAGTGTGGACCTTCTTCGGGTTCGCCAGTGGTCCAACCCGCTGCGAGAATCCCTCTTGGCTCGACGCCTTGCCGGAGGAGAAACACTCGAGAGCCGACCGAGATTGACTTTGTATTGCCCGAGCTCCACCGATCCTCCACTGCCTCACCACCGCGAACTCGTGCAATCGTGTGAGCGAGCTCTGCCCAGTGCCAGTTATCGGGATTCCACGTCAGAATGTATGTAGTCACGCGCCGCTCACATTCGGAGATCTATTGGCTGAGGCCTAACGCCCAAGTTCAGTTGCAAGCGATTTCAATAAGGGCGTTCGCGTCAGCGAACGCAAATCCTCTGATCGCTTGTCAACTGCAACGAACGTTATACGGCTGCCACGAGCGAGGAGGCTTACGCTCCGGTCGGTCGCCGCTCCGCCACTGAGTGGATCGCGTCGATGACCGTTTTATGGATCGCCAGGATGTGCGCCACTTCTTCGGGCGGCAAGTCGGTTGTTCGTCCAGAGCCGCATGATCGTGGCGTCTTTGACCTTGCGAAAGGTCGTACCAGGCGCGCGCTGAAACATCTCAAACAACGCGAGCATGGCGTAGAGCGCGATGCCCATCGCCTCGGGCGAAATCTTGCTTGTGAAGCCCAGGACGAAACCGACTAGCTCCGGCTGGAACTTCCCCGAGCGATTCTGGAGCTTGAGTGCCTCCGAAGCGTCGAGCGCGCCAATTCGTCGCCAGGCCTGCTCAACGAGCTCCGCCGAGACGATAGCAGTCATGCATCACAAGCGATGATGTGAAATCGCGTTCGAGGCCGGTAGCCGTACAACGCCAGAGTTAAGCAGCCGGCGAATCAAACCGATGCGAGCGCGAAGCGCGAGCTTCCATAGCTCGCCGGTCAGCTTCAACGATTCGTTAGGCCGCGCTGGGCGGCTCGGACGCCCGCGCCCGCCCGGGTAGCGGCCGATGCTGCCATGGCCAGCGGCCGCTGATCTCGAGCTCGAGCGAGAAGCTGAGGAACGTGCGGATCGCCACAATGAGGGAGAGGACTCCGAGATTGCCGAAGCTGGGCGCCACCGCCACGGTCCCGATGATGTCGGCTGCCACCAAGAACTCGAGGCCGAGCAAGATCGCCCGCCCCAGGTTTGCCCGCAGGTCGCGGTACATCGGCTCGAAGCCGCCGCTGGCCCGAGCGGGGCGCACAGCCAGCCGGACGAGGAACACCGCGATCGCTGCCACGCCGCCGATGAGCATAACGCCCATGCCGACCAGCTCGATGCCACGTGCGAGGGCCTCGGCGAACGCGACCGTCGTTGCTCCGTCCATGGACGGAAGCTGCGCTGCTGACGCGCCGGGCGCCACCCCGGCATGCGCTTGCGCAACGCCACGCGCCGGCCGTGCCGTACCGGCCTAACGACGTGCGCATCAGCTGCAGGCCCTCAAGTCCGCGCCTACGCAAACCTTTGTTCACAACGCGCTCGGGGAGGGTACCGCCCGGGCGGAACCTCGCGCCCCCGCGGCCTGCCGGCTGCATGCGCGGGTTAGGCCTCAGCGGCGCGACTGCCATCGGCGTGGGTGCCGCCGCCCATACGTAATGGCCAGCACGACAACCTCCCCGTCCAACAGTCGAAAGTAGATGGCATAGGGAAAGCGATGGAGGCGGATCCGCCGGATCTCGCGATAAACGCGTTGGAACGCTTCGGGTGTTCGAATCAGCAGGCTGAGTGCGCGCTCGGCTTCCTGGCCGAACTCGGCGCCCAGGCCCGGTCGCTGTTGCTCGTACCAGCGTCGCACCTCGAGCAGCTCCGTCCGGGCCTGAGGCCGGAACGTGAGCCGCCGTGTCACTCGGGCTCGAGGAGTTCGCGGCGGACCTGTTCCCAGGGAATCGCGGAGGCGGGATCACGCTCGTGCTCTGCCAGGCGTCGGTCGAGCTCGGCCTTCTGCTCATCCGTACTGGCATCAAAGCGTCGAGTTGTGAGTCTTCAAGACTGTCCCAGAGAGCGAGAGCGATCTCCACCCGCTCTGCGGGCGGGAGCTTCAGCAGTTCATCCAAGGAATGGGAGCCATGATGAACGGTGCCTCCGAAGTCTTGTCTAGGCAAGATGGTGGGCTGAGGCCTAACGACTTGCGCATCAGCTGCAGGCCCTCAAGCCCGCGCCCGCACAAAGCTACGTTCCACAGCGCGCCCGAGGAGTCCTGCGCCCGAGCGGAGTTTCGCGCCCTCCGGCCTGTCGGCTGCATGCGCGGGTTAGGTGGCGGCCGCGCGGTCCCACGAAGTCCCACCGTTTATCGGCGCAACGCCAGGTAGACCCCAATCACCATCAGGGTCGCCCCTCCCAGCCGCGCCGGGCTGAGCGGGACCGTCAGCGATCGCAAGAGTCCGAAGTGGTCAATGGTCAGGGCGGCCAGAACCTGCCCAGTCACGATGAGTGATATGGCCGTCCCAACTCCCAATCGAGGGGCAAGAAAGGTGATGGTGAAGACGTAGAAGGCAACTATCAAACCCC
>JACCQZ010000160.1 GCA_013813875.1 Gemmatimonadales bacterium
CCAACGCGGTGCTGCCCTTCGTGAACGCGAGCGCCGATCCTGAGAACGAGTACTTCAGCGACGGCATTACCGACGAGCTGATCATCGCGCTCGGCAAGGTCGAAGGCCTGCACGTGGCCTCCCGCACCTCGGTCTTTGCGTTCAAAGGTCTGCGGGAGGATGTACGCACCCTCGGCTCGCGCCTCAACGTCTCGGTGGTGCTGGAAGGGACCGTCCGCCGGTCGGGCCACCGCCTTCGGATCACCGTACAGCTCACCAAGGTGACCGATGGCCGCACTCTCTGGTCCGAGCGGTACGACCGAGAGGTCACCGACGTCTTTGCGATCCAGGACGAGATCGCCCGGACCATCGTGGCGACGCTCCGCTCGACGCTACTGCGCGATCTCGGCGATGCCGCCCCGGTGCGCTATACCTCGAACATCCGCGCTTATCAGCTTTATCTCAAGGGCCGCTACTGGTGGAACGGCCGCACCCAAAGCGACATCGCCCGTAGCATCGAATACTTCGAGCAGGCCATCGCGGAGGACGCCGGCTACACCTTGGCCTACACCGGTCTGGCCGACTCGTACGCTCTCCAGGTGGACTATCGCGGCGCCCCGGTCACCGGTGGGATGGAACGGGCCAAGATGATGGCCCGAAAGGCGCTGGAGCTGGACGAGACGCTGGCCGAGGCGCACACCTCACTCGCCTGGGTGACATTCATTTACGATTGGGAGTGGAGCGCGGCCGAGCGGGAGTTCTGCCGCGCCATTGATCTCAACCCGCGCTACTCGGTGGCCCGCCAGTGGTACGCCTGGCTGCTGATCGCGATGGGACGGACCGACGCCGCGCTGTCTCAAGGCCGCACCGCGCTGGAGCTCGATCCGGCGTCGGTCTCCATCCGCCGCAGCATGGGGTGGCTGCACTATTACGCCCGGCAGCCGGAGGCGGCGCTGGAGCAATTGCGCCGCGCCGTCACCATGAATCCCACCGCCGAAGAGAATCATCGCTTGCTCGGCCTGGCATACCTTCAGATCGGCATGTACGACGAGGCTGGCGCCGCGTTCCGGGAGTCAATCGCCAACTCGGAGAGCACCGCGCTGGCGACCGCGGGCTTGGGCCAGGCAGCCGCGCTGAGCGGCAAGACGGCCGAGGCGCGAGGCATACTGGAGGAGCTCTATGCCGTCTCACGCGAGCGCTACATCTCACCGGTGGCGTTCGTCATGCTGCACGCCTCCCTCGGCGATGGGGACGCAGCGTTCGAATGGCTGGAGCGCGCCTATGACGACCGGCGCGGGTGGCTCGCCTATCTCAGGGTCGAGCCGATGCTGGATGGGTTGCGGGGGGACCCCCGGTTTTCCCGTCTTCTCCATCGGATGCGCCTGGCGTAGCCGCCACTGCTTGCCCCACACCACCGAAACCGCGAACAGTCTCGCTCCCGGCAGATGCACCGCCCGGCCCCTGGGGCACCCGCTTCTCTGCTGGTGAGGGGTCAGCGCTGCCGCATGAGCAGGTGCACTACGGCACGCTCCTCCGGTTCGAGCGCGGCGCCGATGGCGTTCGCGGCCCGATCTCCGTCGGCCAGAGCCTCGAGCATGGATCCGGCCAGAAAGGTGTCCACTACCGCCGGGTGCACGTAGTACTTGCGGCAGACCGCGCGGGTATTGTTGAGCCGCTTGGCTACGTCCTCAATGGCCTCGAGTACCGCCGCCTTGGCCTCTCGCTGAGTCGCCATGGGGCCCAAGTCGCTCAGCGCCGCCACGGCCAGAATGGTACCCGACCAAGTGCGGAAGTCTTTGGCGGTAAAGTCCTGACCGGTAATCTCCTTGAGGTAGCCGTTCACGTCACCGGAGTCTATCGTCTGCTGGACTCCCTGCTCGTCCAGGTACTGGAACAGCTCTTCTCCGGGGAGCGCCTGGCACCGCTGTACGATCCGGGCCAGGCGGCGGTCGCTGAGGTCAACGGCGTGGGTCTTTCCACTCTTGCCGCGGAACTCGAACCGCAGCTTCGAGCCCGAGACCTCGACGTGCTCATCGCGAAGCGTAGTGAGGCCGTAGGAGCTGTTGGCGCGCGCGTACTCATCGTTTCCCACGCGAATGCCGGTGCATTCGAGGAGCCGGACCACCGTGGCTACGACCTTTTCGCGGGGCAGGCCCTGGAGGCCGAGATCGCGATCCACCCGCTCACGGATTCGGGGAAGCACTTCGCTGAACGCGATCATGCGGCTGAACTTGGTCTCGTCGCGCACCGCTCGCCACCGGGGGTGGTAGCGGTACTGTTTGCGGCTCCGCGCGTCTCGGCCCGTGGCCTGAATGTGCCCGTTGGCCGTGGGACAGATCCAGACGTCGGAGTAGGCGGGCGGAATGGCGAGTGCGCGGATACGCGCCAGCTCCCTGGCGTCGCGAATGGTGCGGCCATCGGAGCTGACGTAACTGAAGCCTTTGCCCACGCGCCGCCGCCTGATGCCCGGCATCATGTCGTTCACGTACCGAAGCCCGGCGGCTTGCGCCACCTCGGCGGGCTCGGCCGCTACCTGGATTGCTGCCCTCCCGGCCGAGCGGTCCCGGCGGCCGCGCTCGCTACCCGGCCGCTTCAACCTGCGTGTCTTCATTCGTTTTTGCCTGTATCGAAGGTCGTCTGCTGCTCAACGGCAGGATACGGACGCGTCCAGTTAATCTGACGTGACTGGAATCACACCCTGCCCGCCACCGTGCGCTCGATTCGCGCCATTGCATAAAGATTCAGCCCCCCGGTGTTACTGTAGGAGGCTCTACACTCCGATCCAGGCCCCGGCTACCTTCGGGTGCGCTGCACCACACCCTATTACGCCAACGGCTTTTCACGGAGTATCGAGTTGATCATGCGACAGGGGCTGCTCTGGCTCTCCGAGCGGCAGGGTATGTTCAACTTCGTGCGACGGAACGGGCTGGCTCGCCGGTTCGCTTCCCGCTTCGTGGCGGGAGAGTCCATTGACGAGGGCGTCACGGCAGCCCTGGAGCTGAGCCGTCGGGGCACGACCGCCTCGCTCGACCTGCTGGGCGAAAGCGTGACGGCCGAAGGCGAGGCGGTAAAGGCGCGGGACCAATATCTCCAGATGCTCGATCGAATGGCGGCCAGCAGCGTCGAGGTAAACGTCTCGGTCAAGCTCACTCAGATGGGGTTGGACATCGGCGAGGATCTGTGCTACGCCAACATGGTTCACATCCTCGACAGGGCGAAGGCGCTGCGCGGCTTTGTCCGGCTGGACATGGAGGGTTCGGCCTATACCCAGCGTACACTGGACTTCTTCCGGGACCGGCTGTTCGACTCTTACGGTGCGCACTGCGGAGTGGTGATCCAGTCAATGCTTCGCCGTTCGGAGAAAGACGTCGAGGACCTGAATGCCATGGGGGCCCGGGTGCGCCTATGCAAGGGCGCTTACCTGGAGCCGCCGGCCGTGGCCTTTCCCGACAAGGGTGACGTGGACCGGAGCTACCTGAGGCTCATGGAACGGCTCCTGACCGCAGGCAACTACCCCGGGCTCGCCACCCACGATGAGACCATCATCGCGCGCGCTCTCGAGCTGGTTCGGCGCGAGAGCATCGGCCCCGACCGATTCGAGTTCCAGATGCTGTATGGTGTGCGCCGGGATCTACAGGATCGGCTGCGGCACGGGGGCCACCGGGTGCGGGTCTACATCCCCTTCGGCACCCAGTGGTATCCTTATCTCATGCGGCGACTGGCGGAACGTCCCGCCAACATCGCATTTCTCCTGGGAAACGTCGTACGAGAGTCGGTGCCGCGACGATGAGCGAGCTCACGCTGGGCGGGTACATGCAGAAGCACGAGCGCGCCGCCGCCTTTGGCGGAAGCGACGGCCAGGCATACTCGGTCGCCATTTACGTCGAGGAGGGGCCGGATCCCCGCGGACTTTACGGCGCCGCGCTTCTCTTCGTCCGCTGGTCCCCCGGCGGCGAGCGGCCGGTCGGGCATCTCGAGACCGAGACGCTGGCCTGGGGGCCGACGCCCGATGCCGCTGCCGACCGGCTTAAGGCCATTTCGCTCTACGACGTCAAGTCCGAGCTGGAGGAGGCGATCGTCCGGGCTCCCGCGGAGTGGTGACGGCGGCGGAGGGGACCGTACTCGAACGCGATGGCGCGGTGTACCGAGTGGCCACCTCCGATGGGCCTGTCCGGGCGGTGCTCAGCGGGAAGGTCAAGCGCGACACTCCGCGAGTGGTGGTGGGCGACCGGGTGCAGATGGAGCCCGATCCCGCCGGCGAGCTTCACGCTATAGTCGGCGTCGAGCCGCGGACCACGCTACTGGAGCGCCGGGTTCCCGAGGGCCGCGGCACCCGCCCCATCGCCGCCAACATTGATCAGGTCTTCATCGTCACCGCGACGCTTGATCCCGCTCCCATCCCCCAGCTCATTGACCGGCTGCTCGTAGTCGCCGAGGCCAACGCCATTCCGGCCGCCGTCATCGTCAACAAGGTAGACCTCGACGCCGGCGAGGCGCTGACCCAGCGATGTCGCCGCGCCGGATATCAGGTGTTTCCGACCAGCGTGCGGAGCGGGGAGGGCATATCCGAGTTCCGCGCGGCGCTGACCGGACGCACCTCGGTCGTTACCGGCCCGTCAGGCGCCGGCAAGTCGAGCCTGCTGAACGCGGTGCAACCGGGGCTCCAGCTCAGGATCGGCGAGCTCAGCGCCAAGGTCCGCCGGGGGAAGAACACCACGGTAGCGGCGGTCATGCTGCCGCTCGAAGCCGGGGGGTTTCTGGTGGATACCCCGGGATTCAGCGAGGTGGGACTCTGGGGAATTGATCCGGGCGAGCTGGACGACTGCTTCCCCGACTTCCGCCCCTTCCTCGGCGATTGCCGCTACGCCGACTGCCGCCACCGCACCGAGCCCGGCTGCCACGTTCGCTCGGCAGTGGACTCCGGCGAGATCCAACGCGATCGGCACGAGAGTTATCTGACCCTTTTGGGGGAGTTGGAGGGGGAGCCGAGGGAATGGGAGTGAAGGGAGAAGGGAGAGTGGCAAGTGACAAGTGACAAGTGACAAGTGACAAGTGGTAAGGACTGGCTCGCTCTCACGCCCTTACCATCACTTGTCACTCGTCACTTGTCACTTTCTCCTCCTCCATCTCCCCCCATCCCTCCCCTCCACCTTCTCCATCATCCGGTCGAACGCTGTCTGCAGATCAATCCCCTCGCGATTGGCCATGCAGATGACGACGAACAGGATGTCCGCCATTTCCATGGCGAGGTCTCCCTCCGGCTCGTCTTTCTTCTTGGTTTTCTGGCCGAAGCGGTGGTTGACCTCACGCGCCAGCTCGCCGACTTCCTCGCTCAGCCGGGCCATGTTGGTGAGGGGGTGGAAGTAGCCCTCCTCGAACTGGCCGATCCAGGCATCCACCCGCCGCTGGGCCTCTCCGAGAGTCATCAGCGGCCCAGCGCGGCGATCAGCGCCCGCATGAACTGGGGGAGGTCCGCCGGGGTGCGGGAGGAGATCAGATTGCCGTCCACCACCACCGGGCTATCCTCCCACAACATGCCGGCGTTGACCAGATCGTCCTTGATGGCGCCGACGCTGGTGCCGCGCTTCCCGCGAACGATTCCGGCCGAAATCGGAACCCAGCCCGCGTGGCAGATGAAGGCCACCGGCTTGCCCGCCTCGTAGATCTCCCGGGTGAGCCGGAGCAGCTTGGCCGAGCGCCGCATGATGTCGGGCGCGTACCCACCGGGAATGACCAGGCCGTCGAAGCTCTCGGACGAAATGTCGTCAACGCTGGTGTCCACGGTGAGCGGATAGCCCCGCTTGCCCTGGTAGCTCTTCTCCCCGGTCCCGGCTACCACCGTTCGCGCGCCCTCCTCCTCCAGGCGAATCTTGGGGTACCACAGCTCGAGGTCCTCGTAGAGAGGTCCAGCGAAGAAGAGCACGGTGGTGTTGGTGAGGGGCATGGGGGTGGGGTTGGGGTTGGGGTGGAGGCTATCGGCTATCAGCTATCGGCTGTCAGCTACGCCCGACAGCCTTCCGGTGGCGGAGACTTCGGACACTGGGTAAGCTATACCGATCCCCTGGCCCGCAGAACCGCTCGGAATCCGCCTTTGGACAAGAGCTAATAGCTAATAGCCGATAGCCTCCTATGCGCTCCCGCGAACGAATCCTGACCAACCTGGAGACCATCTACCGCGAGTCTTACGACCGGGCCAAGGAGATGGGGGACGCCGGCCGCACCATTGATCTGGAGAGCGCGTACATGCGCGATCAGCTCATGCTCGAGATCCTGCTCGATATCCGCGATCTGTTTTCGGTGGCCCCGGCCGCCTCCGGTGGGAGCGCGCTCGAAAAGCTCGAGGCCATCCGCCGACTCACCAAGCTCCGCTGAGAGGTTTCATGCCGCTCCGCCCGGTCCGTGCCCGGCTCCAGCTCGCCGCGCTCGCCGGCGTATTCGCCTGCAGCGCAGCACCGGCCGACTCGGCTGCTCCCGTGGACCTCGTCGTCTACGGCCGGGTGTGGACCGGTGACTCCGCCAGACCCTGGGCCCGGGCGGTCGCGGTGGCGGGTGACGCCATACGCGCGGTCGGCGACAGCGCCGAGATAGCCCGCCTGGCCGGGCCCCGCACCCGCGTGCTCTCCAATGGCGGCGCCATGGTCGTGCCCGGTTTCATGGATGCCCACACCCACTTTCTGAGTGGCGGGTTTCAGCTTGCCAGCGTAGAGCTTCGGGATGCAACGTCGCCAGAGGAGTTCGTGTCCCGGCTCAAAGCCTACGCCAAAAAGCTGCGGCCCGGCGAGTGGATCACCGGAGGTAACTGGGATCACGAACGCTGGCCCGGCGCGCCGCTTCCGCAGCGGGGCTGGATTGACTCGGTAACCCCCAACAACCCGGTGTTCGTGAGCCGGCTCGACGGCCACATGGGATTGGCCAACAGTGCGGCGTTGAAGCTGGCTCGGGTGACCCGGGCGACCAAGGAAATTCCCGGGGGCACCATCGTTCGCGGTCCCGGGGGCGAGCCCACCGGTGTGCTCAAAGACGAGGCGCAGAATCCGGTCTATGCCGCCATCCCGCTGCCATCGGCTTCCCAGAGCGACTCGGCCCTCCGCCGGGCCATGGCCTGGGCCGCCAGCAAAGGCGTCACTGCGGTGGGTGACGTGTCGGTGCCCTGGTACGAGCTGGCGGCGTTGAAGCGTGCCCGTGCCAAGGGCACCCTCACCACGCGGGTCTCGGTGTACGTGCCGCTCGCCGAGTGGCGCCGCATGGCCGACACGGTGCGTGCCGCCGGCATCGGCGACGACTGGCTCCGCGTCGCCGGAGTCAAAGGCTATGTTGACGGCTCGCTGGGCTCGACCACTGCGCTGTTCTATGCCCCGTACGCCGATGCGCCGGAGACCAAGGGTCTCCTGGTGACGCCGGAGGACTCGCTTCGCTCCTGGATCGGCGCCGCCGACTCGGCCGGCCTGCAGGTCGTGGTGCACGCGATCGGCGAGCGGGCCAACGGGCTCCTGCTCCAGATCTTCGACAGCGTGGCTCGGGCGCACGGCCCCCGCGACCGGCGCTTCCGAGTCGAGCATGCTCAGCACCTCCGGCGGCAGGACATCGGCCGCTTCGGGCAGAGCGGCATCATCGCCTCGATGCAGCCCTATCACATCATTGACGACGGCCGCTGGGCCCAGAAGCGGATCGGCCCCGAGCGCATCACGACCACGTATGCATTCCGCTCGCTGCTCGACTCCGGCGCCCGGCTCGCTTTCGGCTCCGACTGGACGGTGGCGCCGATTGACCCGCTTCTGGGGATCTACTCGGCCGTTACCCGCCGGACCCTGGACGGCAAGCACCCGGGAGGGTGGGTGCCCGAGGAGAAGATCTCGGTCGAGGAGGCGCTCCGCGCCTACACGGTGGCTAACGCCTATGGGATGTTCGCCGAGCGCACTCGAGGCAAGGTCGCGCCCGGCTATCAGGCCGATCTGGTGTTGTTGGATCAGCTCCTGACCGAAGTGCCTCCGGAAGCGATAGAGCGGGCCCGGGTGAAGGCCACCATCGTGGGCGGCCGGGTCGTGTTTTCCGAGCCCCGATAACTCCCGCACATTCTGGCCCAGAGCGCCCTCGGGAGAGCCATGTCCATTCACCGCCTGCTGGTCCTTGCCCTCGCGCTGGCCCCTTCGTCGCTTCAGGCGCAGCGAGTCACGGCGGCTTCGTATGAGGAACGCTTTTCCGAGCTGATGCAGCTGCACCCGCTGCCGGATCGCGTGGCCGAGGTCAGCAACCTCGTGCTCCAGCGCGATGTCGCGAAGTTCACCCTCACCAGCGGCAAGCTCTACCTTCTCAGTCCGGTTGGCGGCCGCACGGTAGCGGCGGTCTTCCGGGGCAAAGCCGTGTTCACGTTTGCTCCCACTTCGCCCATCGAACAGGATCGGCTGGCCCGCTTCGAGAGGGCCAAGGCATTGGAGGCACCGGTCACCGATCTGGTGCTCTTCTTCGCCGACAGCACCCTCGCTGAATTGGAGCGCCGGCTCAGCTTCCGGCTGGACCTGATCCCCGGCGAGATCCGCAGCCGGACCAAGAGCGCGCTCGAATACCTGAGCGACCAGGACAGCAAGTCGTTCGAGCCCGACCTGATGGCCGCGTTTCTCAACGGTGAGACCAGCCAGCTCTTCCATGCCCATGTGGTGCGGGCCAACGGCGGCCCCCTCAAGTTCACCCTCAACCCCAATGAGGCCGAGGCAGTACGGCTGCAGAACAAAGTGTCGCGGCGCTGGGGCAAGGGCCTCACCGAAGTCATCTGCCAGTTCCCCGCGAAGGGCCAGAGCCGGACCGCCCGGGTGACCGGGGACCGCGTCCGCCAGGCCGACATCGAGCGCTACACCATTGAATCCACGCTCACGCCAAGCGCCAGCGGAGATCTGAGCTTCTCGGCGGCGGCGAAGATGCAGATCGTCGCCGATACGGCCGTGGGGCCCTGGGTGGCCTTCGTGCTGTTCGAGAAGCTGCGGGTGGACTCGGCCCGCTGGGAGGGTGGAGAGCCTGCCGTGGCATTCCGCGGCCACGACAGCCATTTGCTCTGGGTACGTCTCGACCGCCAGATTCGCCCCGGCGACGGGCGCACCTTGAGCCTCTACTATCGCGGCGACCTCATTGATCGCTTCGTTGACTTCTTCCAGATCAAATCCTCCGCGGCATGGTATCCACGTCCCCTGGAGGGACGCAGCCGGGCGGTGTTCGATCTCACCTTCAACACCACCGAATCGTACCTGCTGGCCAGCGTCGGCGACCGGGTGGATTCGTCGAAGGCAGGGCGAATGGTCCGCACCCGCTGGGTGACCCAGGGGAGGATCAGGAACGCGTCGTTCAACCTCGGGCTGTTCAAGGCGCACGAGGTCAAGGAGGCGGGAATTCCCCCCGTCACGGTGATGATCTCGGAGGTGGCGCACCGGAAGCTCAAGCGGGTCTTTGCCCAGCAGCGCAACATGCGCGAGCGGGTCGGATCCGACGTGGTCAACAGCCTCCGATTCTTCCAGAGCGTCTATGGCCCGACGTCGCTCAAACACTTCTATGCCACCGAGATTCCGGACTTCCACGGCGAGGCCTTCCCCGGCATGGTGCATCTCTCGTGGGCCACCTTTCAGGGAACCGACGACCAGGGCGAGGATGAGCTCTTCCGCGCCCACGAGGTGGCCCACCAGTGGTGGGGAATCGGGGTGGAATTCGAGAGCTATCACGACCAGTGGCTCAGCGAGGGGTTCTCTCAGTTCTCCGGCCTGTGGTACCTGCAGACGGTCAGGAAGAACAACGAGAAGTACTTCGAGATGCTGCGGCGTTGGCGGTCGAGCATCCTGCACCGCAAGGACGAGCCCGGACCGATCTCGCTCGGCTACCGCGTCGGCACCCTGGAAGCCGCCGACCACTACAACGACTACAGCACGATCGTCTACCACAAGGGGGCGTGGGCGGTGCACATGCTGCGCATCCTCATGCTCGATCTCAAGACCATGAACGAGGACCGCTTCACCCGCATGCTCCGCGATTTCTACGCGAAGCATGAGGGCAGGCGCGCCTCCACTGAGGATTTCCGCCAGGTGGTCCAGCAGCACATCGGCACGGACATGGGTTGGTTCTTCGACCAGTGGATCTACTCCAGCGCGCTTCCGACCTACCGGGTGGCCTACCGGAGCGAGCCGGTCGAGAACGGCCAGTACCGGGTCAAGCTGCGGGTGCAGCAGTCGAACGTCCCGGACCATTTCCAGATGTACGTCCCGGTGACGCTGGACCTCGGTAAGGAGCGCATCGCCCGCGTGCGGGTCAAAGTGCAAGGGCCGACCTCCGACATCGAGCTGCCTCTCCTGTCGGCGGCACCAAAGAGCGTCCGGTTCAACGATCTGGAGGGGGTGCTCGCCGAGGTGAAGATGGTGGATTGGAGGGAGTGAGTAGCTATCTTCCAGCCGTCAGTCGGACCGTGACCGTGACCCTCTGCCCCCGAGTCCCATGGCCACCCGCACCACCAGCCGCGCCCGGGCTTCCGCCAAACTGGAGAAGGCGGATCTGCTCGATCTCTATCGCATCATGCTGCTCGCGAGGCGAATAGACGACAAAGAAATTCAGCTCAAGCGGCAGAACAAGATCTTCTTCCAGATCTCCGGAGCAGGGCACGAGGCGGTGCTTGCCGCCGCCTCCAAGGTCTTCCGTCCCTCCTACGACTGGTTCTACACCTACTATCGAGACCGCGCCCTCTGCCTCGGCCTGGGCATGACCGCCACCGAGCAGCTGCTCTCCGCGGTGGGCGCGGCGGACGATCCCAATTCCGGTGGGCGCCAGATGCCGTCCCACTGGGGCCACCGAAATCTGAACATCGTGAGCGCCTCCAGCCCCACCGGCACCCAGTTCCTCCAGGCGGTGGGCTGCGCCGAAGCCTGGCTGCGCTACTCACAGAACGAGAAGATTTCCGAGCGAGGGGAACAGATCAGGGAGGACGAGGTCGTTCTCTGCACCACCGGGGACGGCACCACCAGCGAGGGCGAGTTCTGGGAGGCGCTCAACAGCGCCGCCAACCTCAAGCTTCCCGTCGTTTTCCTGGTGGAGGACAACGGCTACGCCATCTCGGTTCCGGTGGAGGTAAACACGGCCGGCGGCTCGGTCTCGAAGCTCGTGGCGGGCTTTCCCGGGCTCTTCATTCAGGAAGTTGATGGCTGCGATGTGCTCGCGTCGTTCGACGCGCTCAGCAAGGCGGTCGAGTACGCCCGCGCGCGCAAGGGGCCGGCGCTGGTGCACGCCAAGGTCATTCGGCCTTACAGCCATTCGTTGTCGGACGACGAGGTGCAGTACCGCAGCCCCGCCGAGCGCAAGGCGGACGCCGAGCGGGACCCGGTGGTTCGCTTTCCCCATCACCTGCTCGAGCAGGGCATCGCCACCCAGGCCGAGCTCGATCTCATTGCCCGCCAGATCGAGGAAGAAGTTCAGGCCGCGACCGACGTGGCCCTGGCCTCCCCTCAGCCGGCCACCAACACCATCTACCGGTACGTCTACTCCCCCGACGTAGATCCGACCTCGGAGCAGTTCGATACCGAAGACGACCCCCGCTTCACCGGCGATCCCACCACCATGGTGGACCTGCTCAATCTCTGCCTGCGCGATGAGATGACGCGCGATCCGAGGATCCTCGTCTTCGGTCAGGACGTAGCGGATTGCAGCCGGGAGGACAGCCTGCCGGAGGTGAAGGGGAAGGGCGGCGTGTTCAAGGTGACCTGGGGGTTGCAGCGTGCGTTCGGAAGCGAGCGGGTCTACAACTCGCCACTGGCCGAAGCCAATATCATCGGTCGCGCGATCGGCCTTGCCACCCGCGGCCTCAAGCCGGTGGTGGAGATCCAGTTCTTCGACTACATCTGGCCGGCCTACATGCAGCTGCGTAACGAGCTGGCCCTGATGCGCTGGCGCTCCAACAACGCCTTCGCCTCACCGGTCGTGGTGCGGGTCACCTATGGCGGCTACCTCAAGGGGGGCTCGGTCTACCACTCGCAGACCGGAGCGGCCGTCTTCACCGGAATACCCGGCCTGCGGGTGGTCTGCCCGGCCACCGCCCTCGACGCCAACGGGCTGCTGCGTACCGCCATCCGCTGCGAGGACCCGGTGCTCTTCCTGGAGCACAAGCACCTCTACCGCCAGACCTACAACAAGGCGCCCAACCCCGGCCCCAACTTCATGATCCCGCTGGGAAAGGCCAAGGTGGTCCAGGCCGGCACCGATCTCACCGTGGTAACCTACGGCGCCCTGGTTCAGCGGACGCTGTCGGCCGCCAAGGAAGCGGCTGAGCAGCACGGCATCAGCACCGAGGTCATAGATCTGCGGTCGCTCTCCCCGGTTGACTGGCAGACCATCGAGACCTCGGTGCGAAAGACCAACCGGGTAATCGTGGCGTACGAAGATTCGATGTCCTGGGGGTACGGAGCGGAAATCGCCGCGAGGATCGGGGAGGATATGTTTGCCCATCTCGACGCCCCGGTACGTCGGGTGGCCTCGACCGACACCTTCGTGGCCTATGCCCCCGAGTTGGAGGACGTCATACTGCCGCAGGTCGGAACCATCCGGCGCGCCATCGAGGAAATCGCGGCCTTCTAGGGGCGCATCGCCTCGCGGATCTCGCCGGCGGCGGCAATGGCGTTGTCCACGTCCCGGGAGAGCGCCTTGGCCTGCTGGGTGGCCTGAGTGAGGTCGCCGAGGACCGCCGCCACGCCGGCCGAGCGGAGCCGCAAAAGGTCAAACCGCACGTTCTGCATCGCGAGCACGCAGGACTCCAGATGGTTGGCTACCTGGATGCGCCGTCCCTGCAGCTCCACGATCGTCTGCCGCTGGCGCTGAAGCAGGTTGAGCCGCCGAGCCCGCTCCGGGTCATCCGGCTCCCGGCCGAGTGCCGCGATCCGCTCGTCTATCTGGGCCAGCCCCCGGGTTTCCAGGTTGCTGTCGGTGGCATGGAGCGTCCGGGCCAGGTCCACCGCCCGCTCGTAAAGCCCGTTTACGGTCTGCTGCACCTCCGGTAGCATCTTCCGCTCGGAAGACGGAAGCTTGTCCATCAGCTTGAGGATGGCCTGCCGGTCTCCCTGCACCTGCACGATGGCCGGCAGCTGCGCGCCGTAGTCCTCCACGCTCGGCGGGAGGAGCTGGCGCGCCGTGCCGACCCCCTTTACCATCGTGGTTTCGACGGCATCAGGAGCCGGCGGCCGGCTCAGCACGTCTCGCCAGCTGTATCCCGCCTGCCAGAGCCGCGCGTAGTTGCGCAGCAAACCGATGCCCATGGCGAAGGTGGGAAAGAGGAACCAGGGTTGCTCGATTCCGGTGGCGACGTTGATGCCGAAGGTTCCCAGCGAGACCGCGGCCCAACTGCCGAACTGGCCCCGCACCTGCTGAACGATCTTGGGCTCTCCGGTGTCCCGGACCGCGAGCTCCTCCGAGCGGGGCATGTTGCCGGTCCGGCGGGAGAGCGGGGCCGACGACCTGCCGGCCCCGCCACGAAGGCCGCCGCCGCCGTGCCGCGCCGGATTGCGATCGGTGGGCTCGAACCCGCCTTGCCGCTCGGTGTTCCGCCCCGGCTCCCGGGTGCGCTGCCCCGGTGCCCCACCCTTCCGCCGTCCCTGCCCCGTGGGCTGGTAACCCGTCACCGTCCGACTCTCCAGCGCTCGGCGCAGGGCGTCGGCGGTGGGCCACCGGTTCTCCGGGTCCTTTTCCAGACACCGGCTGACGGCGAGAGCGAGATCTTCGGGCGTCTCCGGGCGAAACGTGCGCAGGTCGGGCGCCGACTCGGTAATCTGCTTCATCAGGATGCCCGCGATCGTAGGGGCGTTGAACGGAAGTTGGCCGGTGAGCATCTGGAACGCGACTATTCCCAGACTGTAGAGGTCGGAGCGGCCGTCAATCTCCCGCTCGCCGGCGGCCTGTTCCGGGCTCATGAAGGCCGGGGTGCCTATGGCCACGCCGGCGCCGGTGAGCGTGGCGCCCGAGGTTCCCGAGAGTGCTTTGGCGATCCCGAAATCGGTGACCATGACCCGTCCCCGGGTGCCTTCGAGCAGGATGTTGTCGGGCTTGATGTCCCGGTGGATGACCGAAAGCGCGTGGGCGGCGCCCAGCGCATCGGCGGTCTCCTTCATGATGCGGCGAGCGTCTTCCACCGGCAGCTTCCCCCGGCGACGGATGCGGCCCGCCACCGACTCGCCGTCCACGTAGCCCATGACGAAGTACACCAACCCCTGGCCCTCGCCTACGGTGTGGATCGGAACGATGTGGGGATGGGAAAGCCGGGCAGCGGTCTGTGCCTCCCGGGTAAAGCGCTCGCGAATATCCTGCTGAAAGGCCAGCTCCGGCGGCAACACCTTGATGGCGACGCGCCGCTGGAGGCGCTCGTCGCGGGCCCGGTAGACCACCCCCATTCCCCCACGCCCGACCTCCCCTTCCAGGGTGTAGGCGGCACCCAGCGCAGCCGCCAGGCGTACAGGAAGCGGCCTGTCCGCGGAGTCGCTCATGAGCGGTGCCGCCTCGAGAACGCGGAAGTGAAGTGGGATTCGGTCTGCGGGCCAACAGTGGTGCTGCC
>JACCQZ010000164.1 GCA_013813875.1 Gemmatimonadales bacterium
GAGCACGCTCGCGAGCTCGTCGGGATGGAACGGCTTGGGCAGGAAGGGACGGCCCAGGGTGGAGACGTCCTGGGGCTGGCCGGAGACGAGGATGACGGGGGGAGCCTGGGGAAGGGTCGCGACCCGAGCGGCCAACTCCCAGCCGTCCATGTTGGGCATGGTCACGTCGGTGACGACGGCGTCAATGCCACCCGCCCCCGCCTGCAACAGCGTCCACGCGGCTGCGCCATCCTCGGCGGTCACGACGCGATACCCCCGATTCTCCAGCGCCCGGGCCAGCGCCCGGCGCAACAACTCCTCATCGTCCACCAGGAGGACGGTGGGCGGAAGCTGCGGGGCGGGTGCGGACATCGGGGCTGCCTCGGGTGTGGGGGAGCAAGGATTAACCTACTTTTACCCCGAAGGCCCGGTAAGATCCTCCGTTCTCGCTTCGATGGTACTGGGCGGTACCAGCTTCCTCAGTCCTCCGACTGGAGACCCATGCGGGCGAAGGGACTCGAACCCTTAAGTCGTGTTAGGACAACGGCTCCTAAGGCCGTCGCGTATACCAATTCCGCCACGCCCGCGCTGCTTCTGTGCTGTCTGTCCGGTGACGCCGGCCAACCTGAAAGATCACTCCCCCGCCCGATCAAGATCAACCGCCAAACCTGTAGGCAGGCGGCTTCCAACAGGCTTCGTGCCCGTGCTCCGCACCACGACCCAGTTTGACGGCGCCCTTGACTCTATACCTAGGTACAGGCCCCATATTCATGCTGTAGAAACAAAGGAGGCGGTACCGGTGCAGATCGGCCAAGTCGCGGTGAATGCCGGAGTGAACATTCAGACCTTGCGCTACTACGAGCGACGTGGGCTTCTCCCCAAGGCTCGACGGCGTGACTCCGGCTATCGCGAGTACGAGCCCGACACCGTCCAACTGGTCCGCTTCATCAAGCGAGCACAGGAGCTGGGCTTCACGCTGGCCGAGATCATGGAACTGATTCAACTTCAGAAGATAGACCCGAGGCGTACGACCAGGGTGCGGGCGCTGGCGACGGCGAAGCTGGAAGACATCGAGCAGAAGATCCAGCGGCTGGGCGCGATGCGGGAGGCGCTGATAGGATTGGTCCAGGAGTGCGCCTGCGAGGGTACGGCACCGGCCTGCCCGATCATCGAAGCCTTGAACGACCCGTGCGAGCACCTGATCGCTGCGGGTCCGACGGAGAGATAGAAATGCCGGCCTTTGGGCGAACCCTGTCGCTGCTGCCGAGCGCGGGGGTCGCGGTGCTGTCGAAGTTCACCTGCTCTCTTTGCCTCGGCGCCTACACGGGTCTGCTAAGCTCGCTGGGCGTCGGGTTCGTGGCGACGGAGGCCGGGCTTACATGGCTCACCGTGGGCCTGTTGGCACTGGGGGTCGCGGCCGTCGCATGGTCCGCCAGGCGACACCGGCACCTGGGGCCACTCGGGCTCATGCTCCTCGGCTCCGGCGTGCTGCTCGTCGCGCGGCTCGATCAGCCGTCGCCGACCAAGGTTCTGATCGCTGGCGCCGTGCTCGCTGTGGGAGCCTCGCTCTGGAACTTCTGGCTGGAACGACGGAAGCCAAGCTGTCGGGTACAAACCAATGAGCAACCTGTTAAAGGGAGATGAAAGAATGGCAACGAAGCGAACTGTTGAAGTGTTTACGGCCGGCTGCGCGGTATGTGATGAGGCGGTCCAGGCGGTGCGGAAGATCGCGTGCGACAGCTGTGACGTTCAAGTTCAGGATATGCGGACGGAGGCCGCCAAGGCGAAGGCGAAGAAGTACGGCATCAAGCGGGTACCCGCTGTCGTGGTGAATGGGCAGCTCGCGGAGTGCTGCCGGCAGGGCGGCGTTGACATGGGGACCATCCAGCGTCTCGGCGTCGGGCAGGGCGCGTAAAAAAGGAGCGGCTGGCGTGATCGAGACGACCACGATCACCTGTCCGGGATGCGGGCTCCAGGTGGAGGAGCCCATGCCCTGCGATGCCTGCGTCTACTTCTGGCAGTGCCCCGCCTGCGCGGAGGTCGCCCGGCCCAAACCCGGCGACTGCTGCGTGTTCTGTAGCTACGGAGCGAAGCCCTGCCCGCCGAAGCAGATCGAGCGCTAGCCGGATCAGGAAATCCGTTCGCGGGTCCACTCCTGGAAGAGCCGCTCGCAGTAGGGATCGTTGCGCGAGTTCTCGGTCTTTACCCGCCTGCCATCCGGCAATACCGCAAAGGCGCAGAACTGGGCCACCGTCGGCTTCCCGTTGGGACCGGTGCACTCCTCCACCGCCCGCTGGTTCACCTCCACCCACACCGACTGTCCCGGGTTGCGGCGCTGCCAGGCGGCGCACTTGCCGCCGGCGTCAGGGTCTACCTGCAGTCCCTCGGGATGGACCACGACCCGGGACGGCTTCGCCGGGCCGGCGGCCGCGGGTTTGGGCCGCGCGGTCTTGGGCGGAGGTGCGGTGTCCACCGCCGCCTCGGGACGGACGAACTGCCAGGGAGTGCAACTCTCGCGGGTGAGCCGCCCCCGGTGCACCGCGGCCACGCAGGAATATCCGCTGACGGTTTCGCCGAGGGCGGGGCCGGCGAACTGGAGCGTGTCGGTGCGCCGCTCCGCCGAGTGGGTTCTGACCCGAGGGTCCACACCCTCGCCGGTGCCTACCTCGACGCGAATAGATTCGGCCACTCCCTGGCCGGGAACACTGGTGACCTGCCAGGCCACGACGACTTCGAGGGAGTCGCCCCGCTGGGTGATCGCGGAGCGCACGTCGGTGGCCTGGGCGATCTCCACCGGGACCGCCTGCCGGCGCATCCGGTCCAGCAGCTTCCAGCTTCCGACTGCCAGCGCCGCCAGCAACAGCAGGAGCAGAAGCCAGCGCCACCTGCGTCTTCCGCTGCCGACGGGCTCGATCTCGACTTCCTCGTAGCGTCTCACCGGCTAGCGCTCCAGACCGAGGACGTCAACGCCCTGCTCGAATACGATGTCCACCGGAATGCCCCGGGTACCGAGCCGCTCAAGGTCCTGCTGTAACCGAGGGGAGAGCCGGGCGCGCTCGCCCATGAAGCGGGAGACCCCGGCATGATCGCCGTCACCCTGAAAACGGAGGATCTGCTCCGCCAACGCGTCCACCGCGGAGCGCATCTTCGGGAAATCCACCCGGTAGCGGCCGGTGCTTGAATCCCGGGCAAAGGCTCCGCGCTCCTCGAAGAAGGAGAACTGGGCGGCGTTGGCGCGGCCGTGGGCGCTGGACGCCCCGAAGCGGATGGAGCGAAAGATGCCGGCGAGGAAGGTGACGTAGTTGTCGTCGAGGTTGACCTGCTCCAACTCGCCCTGCTGCTGCAGGCGGGTGATCATGTACAGGCCGAGGATGTCGGCCTTGCCCTCTTCCAGCGCTCCCGCCTGCTCCTTCAGCGCCTCGCGCACGGTGCCTCTGCCGTTGATGATATTCTTGACGCCGAGACCGTGCGCCACCTCGTGGAACATCACGTTGGCGAAGAACGAATCGAACTCGATGTGCTCCCGCTGGTCCTCCGCGATCAACTGGTCGGCGATGGGAACCAGAATTTTGTCGAACTTGGCGCGCATGGCGTTCTTGAGCTGAAGCCGGCGGGTTCCCTTCTTCAACTGCACCTGCTCGTCGTTGGGCAGGTTGATGGCGATGGTCTTGGAGCCGGCATTGGCCTGGCCGGTGTAGTAGACGGCGTCATAGGCGTTGAGGTCGGAGTCGGACCCGGGGACCTCGCGCTTGTAGGCCGCGGGAACGGGCAGCCCGCGCTGGAGGCCCGGCAGGAGCGAGGCGTATCGCGCCAGCCGAGCGCTCCACTTCTTGTCTTTGATCAGCACGTACGCTTCGTGCGCCGCCTTGTAGCCGAACAGCTCGTCGTCGTAGGTCTCGATCGGCCCGATCACCACGTCAACCGTGTTGTTCTTCATATCGAGCCAGGCCATATCGCTGGCCTGATAGTCGTCGGTCTCCAGCGCCTTGGCACGCAGGCCGAGATACCGCCGCAAGCCGGCGTCCTCCGCCAGCGTCGCGGCCTCGCGCAGCTTGCCTGCCGCGCGAGCGGTCGCCTCGGCGAACACCTGGTGGTACGGGACCGTTATCAGGCCGCCGCCGGAGTCGCGCCGGACCATGGTGTAGAGGCTCCGCAGCGCCTGGCCCGCCGACCCCGACTTGGCGGCGGCGGTCTCGAATTCTTCCTTGCTCATATCGCGCGGGTAGAACTCGGCGCCCGGCGGCCGCTGGCCGATTCCGGGGACGAATGGCTGGTTGCCATCGAGCCGGTCCCAGGGGCCGTAATTGAGGACGAGGTAGCGCCGAGTCGCTGAATCGGCGATGGTCCCGAGCAGCGAATCGCGGGGAGCGTAGGCCTGCCGCCAGAAAACGGTGTCCATTGCCTGAGCGGCCTGAATGAGCAGCGGAATCATCCGCCGCTCCTTCTCGCTCAGGCTGGCCACATCGGCGGTAAGGCGAACAGGAGTATACTGGGCGAGCTTGCGGGACACCGGTGACGCGGCGGCCTCACCGGCCGGGAGCGGAGCTCCACCCTTGGTCTGTCCCTGGCATGCCGCCAGTCCGAGACTCATCCCTGCCGCCACCGCCCGCCTGGTCCAGCGCCGCATGATACGCTCCACGTGTGGGTTCTGCCTGTCTACGCCAACTCGATCCGCCCGTCAACCACCACGTCGGTGGGAAGTCCCTCTATGACCAAGGTGGCCCGCGCGTTCAGCACCTCGCGGCCGGTCAGAGCGCCGGACTCGAGCGCGGCGTACACCGCCTTCTCGATCTCACGCTGAGCGGTGACCCCGAATTGCTTGAGCAGCTTGCGGATGGAGATGTTGAAGCGCTCTTCGTCCATGGCAACCTCGCGGTGAATGATCCGGGGCTCAGCGCCCTTCCAGCTCCCGCTCGCCCGGGATGTGACGTTCGGCGCGGCCTTCGCCCGGGTGCGCCTTGGCCTCGAGGTAGCGCTCGCCTTTGAGCCGGATGAAGGTGACGAACTGCTCGTACTCTTCCTGCGAAAGCGCGTCGGCGATGGCCGGGACCAGGCCCTTCACCAGCGTGATCCGCTCCTCGAGGGCCAGGGTATTGGCCTGATCCAC
The DNA here is from genome assembly GCA_013813875.1 of Gemmatimonadales bacterium. GTDB lineage: Bacteria > Gemmatimonadota > Gemmatimonadetes > Gemmatimonadales > GWC2-71-9 > CAVVWJ01. Next base: position 5,087 of record JACCQZ010000164.1, read on the forward strand.
GAGCGCCCGGATCACCGCGTGGTTCATCCAGTCGGTTTCCTGGCTGGTGGTCATGGTGGCGGAGCTCCTTGTGGTGACGGGTATCGAACGGGGTCGAAGGTCTTGGGTCGAAGGTCAATGGTCGCGTACGCGGACCTTAGACCCAAGACCTTAGACCCAAGACCTACAACCCCAATAACTGCTCCACATACTCCCGCTGCTCACCATTCCCGTTAACGCGAAGCCACTCCTCGAGCAGCGCGCGGCTTTCGGAGGCGAGCACGTTGCCGACGATGCGGGGCATGATGGCCTCGGGGCTGTTCGGCGGGCTGACGCGGTGAGTGCCGCTGTCGGCGGGAGCCTCGAGGCCGAAGACGACCGTGTCTACCGCCGCCTCCATGGCCGCACCGGTGCACATGACGCATGGCTCCAAGGTGGACACCAGCAC
>JACCQZ010000166.1 GCA_013813875.1 Gemmatimonadales bacterium
TTCGGACTTCCGCGCGACACTTCCGGGCAAGTCGCTGCTGAAGCACGCGCTGGTTGCGCGAGTTCTGATCCGTTTGCACCGTGATCTCGCGGATACCCGGCGGCCGCCTGCGGCCCCGTTGGCGAACATCGCACCCCTCCCCAGCCACCATGGCCCACCGCCACCCACCCGAGCTCCGCCCCTAGTCTGACCATCCCCACCGCGCTCCTCGGAGCGTGGTCGTGTGCATTGATTCCGGTCGCATGCCGCACTTCCGGGGGCGACCGGGCCCGTCCATGCCGTTCAGGTGATGGCTCAGACACTCTGATTCGGAAGCCACCATGCGAATGATCCCGTGCGCCATCGGCGCACTCGGGCTGTGTGCTGGATCTCTTACCGGCCAGGCCCCGGCCGGCGCCCCCGGCCTGCGGCTCACCCTCGCGGAGGCGCGGAGCATGGCCCAGCGCACCAGCCCTGAGCTGGCCGTCGCGCGGCAGGCGCTGGCGGCCGCGCGAGGGCGGGAGCGCCAGGCGGGCGCCTTTCCCAATCCCATCCTGGCCTACGGTCGGGAGCAGACCTCGCGCGCCGGCCAGACCGCCTCGCAGAACATCCTGAGTCTCGAGCAGCGGTTCGAAATCGGTGGGCAGCGGGGCGCACGCCGGCAGGCGGCGGGTCTGCTTCGCGCGGCGGCCGAGGCGCGCATGCGGGCGGTGGCCGCCCAGGTGGACTACGACGTGACGCGGAGCTACGCCGCGACGGTTGCCGCGGATCGGCGCTCCGTACTGGTCGACGAGGCCGCGCAGGCCTTCGCCAACGCCGGGCGAGTCAGCGGCGAGCGCCTGGCGGTCGGCGACATCTCGGGGTACGAGGACCGGCGGCTCCGGCTGGAGGCCGCTCGCTACACGGCGCTACGTCTCGCCGCAGTGGTGGCACGGGACAGCGCCGTGCGCATCCTCGTATCGCTGATCGGCTTGGCCGACTCCGCCGCCCGGACCGGCGTTCCTCTGTTAGTGGACACGCTGACCCCGGCGCCCTTGGCGCTGGCTGAGGATTCGCTCGTCGCCCGTGCGCTGGCGAGCCGTCCCGAGCTCCGGGCCGCGCGGTTGGAGGCGGAGGCGGGGCAAGCCGAGGTCGGGCTGGCCCGGGCCGAGCGAATTCCCACCCCGGCGCTGAGCGGCGGATTCAAAAACGAGCGCATCACGACCGGCGAGTCGCTGAACGGCTTCGTCCTTGGGCTCAGCCTCCCGCTGCCGCTCTGGGACCGGCGCGGCGGAGCGATCGATGCAGCACGGGCCGACGCGGCGAGTCGCACCGCCGAGCTCGAAGGACTCCGCCGCCAGACGATCCGCGAAGTGCGCAGCGCCTTCGAGGCGCACCAGGCGATTGCCGGACAGCTCGCCGCGCTCCAGGAACAGCTGGGCGACGATGCGGCGAAGGCGCGGCAAGCCGCGGGAGCCGCATACGGCGAGGGCGAAATCGGCCTCCTCGAGTGGCTGGATGCCGTCCGCGCTTATCAGGAAGCCGAGGCGGCGTACGCCGCGCTCTGGGCGGAATACATCGCGCGGCGCGGCGCGCTCGAACGCGTCACCGGCGCCACGCTCTTTTGAGGAATCCCATGCGACTCACCTCTCGGCGACCCTGGTCGCTCACGGCCGTTCTGTTCGGGACGATGCTCGTGGAAAGCTGCGGTCTCGGCCGCTCTCCCGACGAGCCGGCGGGAGGCGGCGCCGAGCCTGCCGGCGGCGCGGTTACCCTCTGGACCGATTCCACCGAGCTCTTCATGGAGCACCCGGCGCTCATCGTCGGCGCGCCGGACAAGTTCGCGGTGCACCTGACCGATCTCACCGACTTCGCGCCGCTGCGTTCCGGGCGGGTGACGCTGCGGTTCGAGCCCAAGGCCGGCGGCGAGCCGGTTGTTGCGACGCAAGAGGCGCCTCGCGCCCCGGGCATCTATGGACCAGCGCCCGAGTTCAAGCGGGCCGGCGTCTACGACCTCACCATCACGGTCGAGAGCCCGCAGGCGCACGATCTCATCCGCGTGCCCGACCTGCGCGTCTATGCCAACGCAGCAGCAGCACCCAAGGAGGAGGGCGGCGATGCCGGCGGGATCAGCTTCCTGAAGGAGCAGCAGTGGAAGACCCCGGGCTTCGCCAGCGCCTTCGCGACCATGGGCCGGGTGACCGAGACCTTTCAGGCGACGGGCCAGATCGTGCCCGCCGCCGGCCGGATCGCGCGCATATCGGCGCCGCTGGCCGGGGTCGTCGAAGCGAGTGGGCTGACGCAGTCCCCCGCGCCGGGGCAGCGGGTGTCCAAGGGGCAGGTGCTGGCCGTGCTCACCCCGGCGCTCGGAGAGGGGGGCAGCGCGTATGCGCAAGCGCGTGCCGACCTGCGGGAAGCCGAGGACGAGAGCGCGCGCGCCCGGCGGCTCTATGCCGTAGAAGCGGTATCACAGCGGCGGGTGCACGAGGCCGAGATACGACTTACGGCGGCACAGGAGGCGCTGGCGGGCTTCGGTGGGATCACTGCTGCACGAAGGGACGGACGCCTGGCCGTCCGGTCCCCGCTCGCTGGCATCGTGGCTTCCCGAAGCCTTACGCCCGGCAGCCGGGTGGATGCGGGGACGGAGCTGTTTACGGTGGTAGACCCCGCCGTCGTGTGGCTGGAGACGAACGTGCCGGCCGTCGAAGCCGCACGGGTGAGCGCGAGCAGCGAGGCCAGCTTCCGGGTACCGGGGAGCGAAGCCGCCAGGCCGGTGCGCCGCACGGTGTCGGTCGGGAGCGTCATCGATTCCGTCTCGCGCACCGTGCCGGTCATCTACCAGGTGGCCAATCCGGACGGCGCGCTCAAGATCGGCATGAACGCGCAGGTGGCCGTCGGCACCGGACGGCAGGTGGACGGCGTGGTGATCCCGTCGTCGGCGGTGCTCGACGAGGACGGCCGTCCGGTCGTGTACGTGCAGCCCGAGGGCGAGCGCTTCGAGAAGCGCGCAATTGAGGTGGGCGGCACGAGCGGCGATCGGACTCTCGTGCGCGCCGGTCTCGAGGCGGGCGAGCGCGTCGTCACCGGCGCCGCTTATCAGGTCCGGCTGGCGTCGCTTTCGACCAGCGTTCCCGCGCACGGCCACGAGCACTAGGAGGGGTCATGCTGAACAACCTCATCGCCTGGTCGCTGCGGAACCGCGTCATCGTGCTCGTGGCGGCCGCCATCCTGCTCCTGACAGGCGCCTGGACCGCGGCGCGGATGCCGGTGGACGTCTTTCCGGATCTCACCGCGCCCACCGTCACCGTCCTTACCGAGGCGCACGGCATGGCGCCGGAAGAGGTCGAGGCGCTGGTCTCCTTTCCGATCGAGACCGCGGTGAACGGAGCCACCGGCGTGCGGCGGGTCCGCTCCTCGACGGCACAGGGCATCTCGGTCGTGTGGGTCGAATTCGAGTGGGGAACGGACATCTTCCGGGCCCGCCAGATCGTGAGCGAAAAGCTCCAGACCGTGGCGAGCGGACTGCCGGCAGGAATCAGCGCGCCGGTCCTGGCGCCGGTCTCGTCCGTCATGGGCGAAATCATGATGATCGGGCTCACCGGCTCCCGACCGCCGCAGGAGCTGCGGACGGCGGCCGACTGGACCATCCGCCGCCGGCTGCTCGCCCTTCCGGGCGTCGCCCAGGTGATCCCGATCGGCGGGGAGGTGAAGCAGTATCAGGTTCTGGCCGATCCCGCCCGGATGCTCACCACTGGCGTCACTCTCGAGGAGGTGCTGCGAGCCGCGGGCGGGTCGAACGCGAACGCCTCGGGCGGCGTCTACATGGACCGGGGCCAGGAATACGTCATCCGCGGCATCGGCCGGGTGCAGCGGGTCGAAGACATCGCTCGGACGGTGGTCGCCGTCCGTGGCGGTGTGCCCGTGCTCCTGAGCCAGGTGGCGGATGTCGTAGTGGGTGCAGCACCCCGGTTCGGCGAGGGGTCGGTGAACGCCGAGCCGGCCGTGGTGCTCGCGGTGCAGAAGCAGCCGGGGGCCAATACGCTCGAGCTCACCCGCCGGGTCGAGGCCGAGCTGGCCGCCATCCAGCGGACCCTGCCGGAGGGTATGACGATCCGCTCGGAGCTCTTTCGCCAGGCGAGCTTCATCACCGTCGCCATCGACAACGTCCTCGAGGCCTTGCGCGACGGGGCGATCCTGGTGGTGGTGATCTTGTTTCTCTTCCTGTGGAATTTCCGTACTACCGCGATCTCGACCGTCGCCATCCCGCTCTCACTCGTCGTGGCGATCTTCGCCATGAAGCTCCTCGGCATCACCATCAATACCATGACTCTGGGCGGCATGGCCATCGCCATCGGCGCGCTGGTGGACGACGCCATCATCGATGTGGAGAACGTCTTCCGCCGGCTGAAAGAGAACCACCAGCTGCCGCCCGAGGCGCGGCAGCCGGCCTTGCGCGTCGTCTACGACGCATCGCGCGAGATC
>JACCQZ010000169.1 GCA_013813875.1 Gemmatimonadales bacterium
CCCCCTCCGACATCGCGATGGTCGTCCCCCACCAGGCCAACCAGCGCATCCTCGACGCCACCGCCGACCGCCTGGGTCTGCCGCACGAGCGAATGGCCTCCGTCATCGGCCGCTACGGCAACACCACCGCCGCAACGCTGCCGCTGGCGCTGGAGGATTCGGTCAACGCCGGGAAAATCCAGCGAGGTGACTACGTGGTGCTGGCGGCGGTGGGGGCGGGGTTTACGGTGGGGGCGACGTTGGTGAGGTGGCAGTAGGGGGGTCGGGGGTCGAAGGTCGAAGGTCGACGGGGAGGACAGTGGCTGCTGCCACGATGACAGCGGCAGCGTGGATCCAGCGTCTGTAGGTAGGCCCCCTTGGGCCCGCTATTCCTCCTACCGCCTCGAAAACTCCGCCCGATCCACCGCCTCGAGATCCCCCTCCGAAAGACTGAGCTCCCCCGCGGCCACGCTATCCAGCGCGTGCTCCACTTTCCGCGCACTCGGAATCGCGATCACCGTGGGCGACTGTGCCAGCACCCACGCCAGCACCAGCGCATGGGGCGAGACACCCAGCCGGGAGGCGATGCTGTGCAGCACTGGGTGAGTCGGCAGCTTTCGGTTGAGCCGGCCGCCCCCGGTCGGGCTGTAGGCCAGAAACCCGATCCCTCGCTCCGCGCAGTGTCCCACCACGCCCTGCTCCAAAGCCTCCCGAAAAAACGGATTCAGCCGGTTCTGAACCGTAACCACCTGCACCATCTCCTCCGCCGCCCGGATCTGAGTCACCGAGACGTTGGAGAGCCCGACCCACCGGATCTTCCCCTCCCGCTGCAGCTCGGCCAGGGCGCCGACGCTCTCGGCGAAAGGCACCCGTGGATCCGGCGCATGCAGCTGGTAGAGCGCGATCCGGTCCACGCCGAGCGCTTTGAGCGACCGCTCGCAGGCGGCCCGAAGCTGCTCGGGGCGGGCGTCGGCCTCCCACCTCCCTGACGGCCGAACCATCCCGCCCTTGGTGGCGATCGTGACTCGGTCCCGGTCGCCCCGCCAGCTTCGAACAGCCCGGGCGATCAGCCGCTCGTTATGTCCGATGTCGTTCTGGTCGAGACAGTAGACGTCGGCGGTGTCGATCAGGGTGACTCCGCCGTCGAGCGCTGCGTGGATGACCCTGATCCCCTGCTCTTCCGGCGGGCGATCCTGGATCGAGAGGTGCATTCCGCCGTACCCGATGACCCCGACCGACGGCGCGCCGGGGCCCAGCGGCCGAAGCCTCATGCCAACCCGAGCTGCTTGGTGAGGCGCTGCCAGTCGGCCGGACTGATGACGCCGTCATCGCGGAGCGGCGTGAGGGTGGCCATGATTTCCGCCCGGGATCCGTCTATGCGCCGGTCCCGGAGCTCGCCGATCATCCGGGCGAAGCGGTGCTCGTACTCGTCCGCCTCGAGGTCGCCGCTCTTCCGCTGGGCGCTCAGCTTCCGGAGCTCTTCGGCAACCCGTGCGGGAGTGATGGGCTTGAGCGCGCCCCCCTGCTTATCAGCCGACATGTGATACCTCTCGCCAAAGGTGGTGAACGGGCAGCGGCAGTCCGCCTGCATAATGGCTGCCCCCGCCGCGCCGCGTCCAGTGTCGGGGGTCGGCCCTCTCCTCGATGGCCTCTCACCCCGATGGTATTATACCGTTTGAGAGCACCCAGCCAGCCTCGCTCGTGGAGACGGGAGAGCTCATGCAGCCACTCGAGGTCGTAGCGAGGATGCGGGCGGTGCACTGGATCGCCATTTCCGCCGCGATCCTGCTGACCGCCTATGCGTCGGGACCCTTCATTCAACTGTCCATTCTGTTCATCGCGCCGGTAGCGATGGCGACGGCTACGCACGGACGGAGGCTCGGGGTGGGCGTGGCAGTCCTCCTGCCGCTGGTCCGACTCTCGTTCTTCCTCGGCTGGGGTCTCACCGCTTCATGGACGGTCGAGTGGATCGACGCCGCGGTAGACGTGGCGATTCTGATCGGGTTCTCACTTCTGGTAGATCAGGTCCTCCGGCAGCAGCGCCGCATCCGGGCGCTCCAGGGACTGCTTCCCATCTGCGGCTTCTGCAAACGCATCCGCGATGAGGGTGGGGAATGGCGGCAGTTGGAGTCGTTCATCACCGAACGTTCAACCGCGCGGTTCAGCCATACGTTTTGCCGGGACTGCGGTCGGGAGAACTACGGTGAATTGGTGGACTGAGCCGCCCAGAGCCCAGTCGGCTCGGTAGCCTCTCAGCCAGCTCGGCGGCCGGGCCCTGATCTATGCCAGCACCTGCCTCGCGGGCGCCGTGCTCGACGTTATCGTGCACCTGGGACGCGTCGTGCTGCCGGGTTAGGACGTAATGCCCGGTTCACCCGGCGCGCACAGCAAAGAGGACCGTGCCAGGTTATGCCCTCTTCGCTGCGCTCAGGGTGACAAACGATCGAGCAAAGAATCTCCCGCCTCTCCCACCGCCTTGAAGAAGGTATAACAGAAGACACCGTCCGTCTCAGCCGTTCGATAGAGAGCCCGAACTCCCGCATCGAAGACCTCCGGCTCCACCATCCCGGCCTCGATCGCGGGTTCGCGTACCCCCTCGATCATCGCCGTGAACGTCTTTCTGGTAAAGCCGTCAACCAGATGCGGCCTGCTCGCATCCACATACACCATCCGGGGAGAAACCCGGACCGCATCGAACCCGGCGTGCCGCAGCAGCGGATAGAGCTGCCGCCCGATCAGGGCGTTGCCACCGGCCGCCCGCTGCAACTCGACCTGGCAACGGATCGCTGTCCGGGCCGCCTCGCTGTCGGGATGGAAGTAGGCCGAGCCGTGGTCTCCCTCAATGACGGTGACTGTCCCACCTGGCCTGAGGAGCTCCCTCAGCGTAGCCAGCGCCTCGACCGGTTGGGCAAGGTGCTCCAGCACGAAACAGACGAAGACATGGTCGAACGATTCCGGGTCGAACGGCAGGGCGAAGATGTCCGCCTGCTGAAACTGCACGTTGCCGAGACCCGCTGCATCCGCCTTGGCCTTGGCTTCCGCGAGGGAGTCCGCGGAAATGTCAACCGAGGTGATGCGTGCGCCCGGGCTGTTCCGGGCGAGTGGGATCGTCTGGGCGCCGATGCCACATCCCGCCTCGAGGACAGAGCTGCCTGCGGGATACGCGGTGTCCGAGTGGAGGAGATCCACCAATGTCGCCGCCTGATCCTGCAAGCGCGCGCTCTCCAGTCGGTGGTAACCATGCACGTAGGTGCGGTTCATCGTTCTATACTAGTGTCCTGAGTCAGTAATTCGCTGGCAATATCGGGCGACGCTGGTGAGGATCTCGTCGGCCGTCTTGGTCCAGATGAAGGGATGGGGAGCCTTGTTGGTCTCGGCGGTGTAGCGATAGATCGCGGCTTCGAGCTCCTGCGTGCTGCGGTGCGCGCCGCGGCGGATCTGCTTCATCGTGATCTCGGCAAACCACCGCTCGACGAGGTTGAGCCAGCTCGCCCCCGTCGGGGTGAAGTGCAGGTGATAGCGGGGCCGCTTGGCCAGCCAGCGCCGGATCACCTGGGTCTTGTGGGTCCCGTTGTTGTCGAGGATCAGATGGATGTCGAGCTCCGACGGCACCGACTCGTCAATCCGGTCGAGGAACTTCCGAAACTCGCGGGCGCGGTGGCGCGGGTGACATTCAGCGAGGACGGCGCCGGTCCGGACTTCCAGGGCGGCGAAGAGCGAGGTGGTCCCATGTCGCACGTAGTCGTGGGTGCGCCGCTCAACTTGCCCCGGGCGCAGGGGCAACAGCGGCTGGGTGCGGTCGAGCGCCTGGATCTGGGTCTTCTCGTCGCGCAGAGGACAAGGGCCCGATCGGGCGGATCGAGATAGAGCCCGACGATGTCGCGCACCTTCTCGATGAAGAGGGGATCGGTCGAGAGTTTGAACGTCTCGCTCCGGTGCGGCTGGAGACTGAAGGCGCGCCAGATGCGACTGATGGCGCTCTGGCTCAAGCCCGTGCGCCTCGCCATTGCCCGGGTGCTCCAGTGCGTGGCGGCCTTGGGCTTCGTCTCCAGGGTGAGTGTCACGACGCGTTCCACGTGGGCATCGGTGATCGTGCGCGGGGCGCCGGGTCGCGGCTCATCGAGCAGGCCGTCCAGCCGGTGCGTGACGAAGCGGTGCCGCCACTTCCCCACCATCGGCCGCGAGATGCCGAGGACGGCCGCGACCGCCTGATTCGGCGTGCCGCGCGCACAGGCGAGCACAATCCGGGCGCGCCGCGCCAGCGCTTGAGCCGTCGTGGGGCGCCGGGTCCAGCGCTGGAGCGTCTCCGTCTCCTCGGTGGTGAGGACGAGCGGGGGCAACGGCCGACCTAGTGCCACGGCGCCCTCCGGTTAGCGGAGCCCCAAAGGTACCAGGGGGACTACACTTTGCGGTATTTCTTATGACTCAGGACACTAGCACGTTGTCGCGCCAGCGCATTGCACGTTGTCACCC
>JACCQZ010000271.1 GCA_013813875.1 Gemmatimonadales bacterium
ACCTGTTCCAGCATTTGCCGCACTGCCCTCGCCACGTTGGGCTCCAGTCCGGGGGCAACCACCGGTACATTCTCGGTGAGAAGGGCACCGCGAAAACTTTCCACCCGGAGCACGTATCTGGGCCGCACGCGACAAGCTCTATCGGCCGCACATCCGCTGCACCCAAGAGCGTGGAGGGCAAGCCGGGAGCGGATCCTCCATGCCATCGCATGCGCAGTCTCGATCAGCTGGCGTACCCCTACCTGTAGGCCGAGACGTACCGTTGCCCGGTTGAGGGACTTGGCGAGCGCGGTTTCCAGGTAACTTTCCCGTTCCGCTCGGACCTGCCCACCCGCGAGGGCCTGCAAGGCTAAGTCGGCGCGCGAGAATCCAGTCGGGACGTACCCAGCATCACGAAGTGCATCGAGGAGCATTTCCCGAGCTCCCGATCATCTCCACAATGAGGACTTGCTCAGACATTGGCCACGCCTACGGGTGCCGTGGCCAGAGGGAGAGTGATGCGGAATCGCGCTCCCGCGCACATCACTGCATTGTCCGCCTCGAGAGATCCCGCATGCTCCTCGATGATGCTGCGCGCCAGGATCAATCCGAGTCCAGTCCCACGCGCCTTGGTCGTGTAGAACGGCTCGAATAGCCGGTGCCGGGCTTCCGGAGGAAGTCCGGCACCGGTGTCCTCCACTTCGGCGATCGCAGCCTCCGCAGTCGCGGCCACCCGCACCGTGAGGCGCCGCGGACCACCCCCGTCCTCCATTGCCTGGAGCGCGTTCAGCAAAAGATTTACCAGCACCTGATGCAGCAGATCTGGATCACCTTCAACCCACGCCGAGCCCCCGCCGTCGCGAATGAGTTCGACACCCTCGCTCCAGCTCGGTCTCGAGAAATTCGGCGGCGCCCTCGACTACGACGCCAAGGTCAACCGCCCGTCCCGAAATGACGTTCAACGGAGCCGCGATCTCGTGTGCCACACCCGCCGCAAGGTTGCCGATGGCAGCCAGCTTCTCCGCTTCACGCAGACGACGTTCAAGCGTTAGGCTTTCCCGGCCCTGGCGTACGACGGCTGTTTGCGCGGATTCGAGGCTTCCCGCCATCGTGTTGAATTCCCGTCCGAGTTGGGCCAACTCGCCGCCCCCGGAATCTTCTTCTATGCGATGGGATAGATCGCCCCGACCGAGCGCGTCGGCTGCGGCGACCAGACGCTCCATCGGGCGACCCACGACGCGACGCACGAGCCAGAGGGTAACCAGGGTGAGTGCCGCAAGGAGGGTTAAGGTATTGAGCAGGAACCGGCGCCGCACGTTGGCCTTCTCGGCTTCGATGAAGGAGAGCGGCTGAGCGACTTCGAGGGCGCCAATGACCCTGCCGCGGGTACCCCGAATGGCTCGGAGTACCGAGTACACCCGCTGATTCTCGATTTCGCGCTCGAACGTGGCGGTACCGCCTCTCGCGAGCACCGCCTGCAGTTCCGTGAGAGGTGCTGTCCCAGGCGTGCGAAGCGGATCGGAGGCGAGAGTCAGTAACCCTGCGGAGTCATAAACCTGGATGCCGTAGACGGTGGGGGGCCAAGCTGACCTGATTAATGATCTCTTGGACGCTCTTACGACTCACGTCCTTGAGCGGGTAATCAAATGCCAGGGCAAGCGCGGTCGCGTACGCCTCAGTCTCCCGACGGGCCTCGGGCGCCAGCGTGTCCTCCCGCTCGATCAGCGCCCAGGCTGCGTAAACCGACATAATGAGCGTCGCTGTCGGGAGGAGCGGAATAAGAAGGCGCGTGCCCAGCTTCAAGGCCGGTCTTCGGTCCTGGAGGGTCGTGCGGCGCCAGGTGAAACGCCGCTAAATTGGTCAGGGCCTTCGGGGAGGGGCGAGCAAGCCCACCTTAGAACATACATCGTTCGTGGTTTCCGGGTACAACTTCGGAGAGTACCATGTCGCCCCTGGAATTTCTCGGCAAGACACGCGCCGTGCACTGGATAGTCGCGTCGGCTGCCATCTTGCTGCTGGACTATATCACTGGGCCATTCATCCAGTTTCCCATTCTCTTTGTGGTTCCCGTGGCGCTGGCCACAACCACCCACGGACCAAGGGCCGGTGTCGGGGTAGCTGTAGTGTTGCCGTTGCTGAGGTCCTCATTCTTTCTGAGCTGGGATCTCCCATCGTCCTGGGTGCTCGAGGCAATCGATACCGCGGTCGACGTGATCATTCTGATCGGATTCTCACTTTTGATCGATAAGGTCATCCAGCAGCAGCGCGCCATTCGCGTCTTGCAAGGCCTGCTTCCCATCTGTGGCTTCTGTAAGAAGATCCGCGACGAAGACGGTCAATGGCGGCAACTCGAGTCGTTCATCACTGAGCGCTCCAGCGCACGGTTCAGTCACACATTCTGCATGGAGTGCGGACGAAAGCACTACCCGGACCTGGTCGACTAGCCCACGGTTGTGTTCTAGCTGCCGGCGCTCAAAAGCGTTCGGGAGCTGCATCAGTACTCGACCAACAGTGTCCAAGTCTAATCAGCTGAAGTGCAGGGAACTGCTCGCGAAAATCGAGAGCCGCCCGGACTCGCCGCAGGCCGAGACAGCGGGCGCGTTAGAACAACTTGCAGGGGAGTGAGGGCGATCCGACGCCAACGGTGAGGTTCATCCCTGAAGGCGGACATCTTGGTTGGCTAGGACTCTTGGCCGAATGGGCTTTCGGGGGCCGCGCGAAGGCGATAGGTGGTGTCGATTGTGGTGTCGATTAATCCCGATACATCACGGCACCCGCGGCAAGCAATCCGGGCGGATCGCGCGGTCTGTCATTGATTTACAGTAATGGCGCCGGAATTTGTTTCGTGCTTGGGCCGCCTGATAAGCGTGAGGTCGGTAGTTCAACTCTACCCAGGCCCA
>JACCQZ010000303.1 GCA_013813875.1 Gemmatimonadales bacterium
CCGCCGGGGCGCCGACGGCGCCCCGGTCCGGCTCGCGCTCAAGCTGATGAACTCCCGGCACGGCGATCCCTTTCAGCTGGAGATGCTCGAGGCCGCGGCCGGCGCCGACGCGCTGGTGGTGTTCAACCGGCTCTGGTCGCCGGAGCGCGCGGTGGCCTACGGCGGGTACGACCTGAGCGACGGCAACCTTCAGGTGCTGGCGGCAGCGCGCGGCCGAATCGGGACCCCACCGCTGAGCGGCACCGGCAACGTCTGCTCCGGACGTCTCCTGCTGGACTACGCCCGCGCCGGCTGCGAGAGCGTGCAACTGCACACCTTCTTTCAACTGCCGCTGTCCGAGTATCCCGCCACCGGCGGCTCGCGTACCCAGCGGGCGCTCCACGCGCTCTACTTTGACCCGGCGCACGGCGTGATCGCGGGCATGCTGGAGTTGGCCCAGAGCGGCGCGCTGGAACGGCGGGGTGGCGAGCTGCGATTCCTGGATCTGGTGGACCGCCCATGCGATTAGCACGCATCGAGCTGTATGAGCTCAGCCTGCCGCTCCTGGAGCCGTTCATCATCTCCGGCGGGACCATGACCGACCGCCGGTCGCTCGTGGTGGTGCTGCACGACGGCGAGGGCCATGCGGGCTACGGAGAGTGCCCTCCCTTCGAGCTGCCGTTCTATTCCGAGGAAACCCTGGGCGGCGCTCGCCTGCTGATCGAGCAGGTCCTCATGCCCCGGCTGCTCGGCCGGGAGTTCGAGACTCCCGAAGAGGTGGATGCGCTGCTCCGCGTCGGCGTTCGCGGCAACCCTTTCGCGCGGGCCGCTCTGGAGACCGCGGCGTGGGACCTGGAGGCGAGCCGCTGCCGCACCGGGCTCGCGGCGCTTCTGGCGCAACGGCTGGGTGTGGCCGCGGCGCCCGCCATCCCCTGCGGCGTGGCGCTGGGCATTCCACCCGACCGCTCCCCGGCGACGTTGCGGCGCTGGATCTCGGACGCGCTCGGCAAGGGATACCGGCGGGTCAAGATCAAAGTCGCTCCGGGATGGGACGCGGTGCCGGTGCGGGCCGCCCGTGAGGCGATGGCCGGTATTGATCTACCGCTCACCGTGGACGCGAACGGGGGCTACGAATGGCCCGAGCACGAGGCCAACCTCCGCGCCCTCGATGGCGAAGAACTGCTGTACATCGAGCAGCCGCTTCCGCCGGACGAGCTGGTGGGTCACGCCCGGTTGTCGCGGACGTTGCAGACTCCCATCTGCGTGGACGAGACGCTACGCGACGCACGCGCGGCTCGGCAGATCGTGGATCTCGACGGGCCGCGGGTGTGGAACGTGAAGGTGCACCGGGTGGGCGGGTTGTCGGAGGTCTGTCGGATCATTCGAATCGCGGAGCGTTTCGGGGCTCGGCTGTGGGCGGGCACCATGCCGGAGTCGGGTCTCGGATCGCAGGCCGCCATCGCCGCGGCCGCGATGCCCGGCTTTGTCTACCCGTCCGATCTGGAGCCCAGCGCGCGATGGTTTGGTCGGAATGTTGACGTGATCAAGCTGACGATGAATTCGAACGGGTACATGCAGGTGCCGGGGGTGTCCATCGCGGCGCTGCTCGACCAGACCCGGTTCCGCGGGGCGAGCCGGCAGGTGCTGGATGTGGGAGCGGAGGGGTGACAGGGAATGCGCAGGTTATTCGGAGCCCGCGGCGACCAGGTGGTCACGTTATCCCATGAAATCACTCCGGCGGCTGGGGCTGACGTGCGGGGCCTGGCTCTGGCTCGGCGCTTGCTCGTACCTGGCGTTCCTGAAGCCGCCGAGCGTCCCGCGTGAGCGCGGCACCGCGTCCACCGAGCGAGGCCCGGCGTTTACCGCCCCCAACGCCGCGGGGAGCAAAGCCGCGAACGACTGGCTCACCTACAACCGCACGCTCGCCGGTGACCGCTTTTCGCCGCTCGCGGAGATCACCCGCGCCAACGTTGTCCGCCTGCGCCGCGCCTGCCGTTTCGATACCGGGGAGCGAACCCCGATGCAGTCCGGCCCCATCGTGGTGGACGGCACCATCTATCTGACCACGGCCGAGTACACGTACGCCGTCGACGGAGCGAGCTGCGCGCTTCGCTGGAAGCACCGGTATCGGTACCACCCGCGCCCCCCGTTCGATCTGAAGGTGAACCGAGGAGCGGCATACCTCGACGGAAGGCTCTTTCGCGGCGCCAACGATGGACGCGTCTACGCGCTCGACGCCGCGACCGGACGCGAGCTCTGGAACGTCCGCGCGGGTGACCCGGCGCGGGGAGAGACTTTCCCGGCGGCACCGGTCGCCTGGGACGGCAAAGTGTTCATCGGCAACGCGGGCGGCGACAACCTGGGCGTGACCGGGCGGATGATGGCCTTCGACGCCCGGACCGGCGGGAAGCTCTGGACCTTCGACATCGTTCCCGGGAACGGACCCGCTGCCGCTACCTGGCCGGCGGAGACCGAGCGGGTCCCCCACGCCGGCGGCGCGACGTGGACCAGTTACTCCGTGGACACGGCGGCCGGGATCGTGTATCTGCCCACTGGCAACGCCGCGCCGGACTTTCTTCGAGCGCTGCACCCCGGTCCCAACCTTTACACCACTGCCATTGTCGCGCTCGACGCCGCGGCCGGGACCCTTCGGGGCTGGTACCAGGTACTGGTCGAGGATTGGCACGACTGGGACGTCGCCGCCGCCCCGGCGTTGATCCGGCTGTCCGGCGGTCGCGCCCTCCTCGCGGTTGGAGGGAAGGATGGACATCTATACGGGATCGACCCGGGGAGCTGGCGACTCCACTTCCAGACGCCGGTCACGACGCGCTTCAATGTCGATGCGCCGCTGACACCGGAGGGGACACGCTTCTGTCCCGGTGTGAACGGCGGCGTGGAGTGGAACGGACCCAGCTACTCACCCTCCACCGGCCTGCTGTACGTGGGCGCCATCGACTGGTGCACCACGGTGAAGGTGACCCATCCCGACTCGCTCCGCGGCCGCGACGGGCTGCCCTGGACCGGCTCCGCGGAGCGGTTCAGGCCGTTCGGGACTCCGGACCGCACCCGCCGTGGGTGGCTCACCGCCGTGGGGGCCGAAGATGGCCGGGTGCGCTGGCGCTACGAGTCGCCGACTCCGCTGGTCGCCGGCGTGACCGCGACGGCGGGTGGACTGGTGTTCACCGGCGATCTGGCAGGAAACGTACTGGCGCTCGATGGGGAGCGCGGCGGCGTGTTGTGGCGCGATTCAACCGGGTTGCCGGTAGGCGGCGGCGTCGTCTCCTACGCCGCGGCCGGCCGGCAGCGGATCGCGGTCGCTGCCGGCCTGCACGCCCCCGTCACTTGGAAGCTGGAGAGCGGACCGGCGGCGCTGGTGGTCTACGCGCTGCCTTGGTGATGGTGGAAGGGAGGTGCATCTCGTTTTATCCGAGCGAGGTGCTTCATCGCGGAGTACTTCATCCCGAGCGGAGCGAGGGACCTGGCTCGCTGGTCCCCGAAATGAGCGAAGTAGGTCCCTCGCTCCGCTCGGATGAAGAACCTCGCTCCTGAGGACGAGCTGCACAGCCTTGCACTCCGCTGAGGAGCCACCCCTCTCACCCACCCCCCGTGACCCAGCCTACAGCCAAATCTCCAGCCTCCTTCCATACTGGGTCATACCACTCAACCGGAGGCAGGCGATGGGAACGAACGCACAGTTGCAGCTGTGGGGCGGACGGCTGTGTCTGGGTACGGTTGCGGCCTTGAGCTTGACCGGCTACTACTATGGCAACATCCGGTTCGTGCCGGTGGCGGCTGGGTTCGCGATCATGGCCGCCCTCTGCTATTCGTTCAGCACCACGCCGCCACACGCACCTCGGCGCCTCGCCAGCTCGGGGCAGCACCAGGCCCTCTGATAGAGAAGTGAGATCGAGCAGGTGCCTTTCACGCGGGAACAGATTCGCGAATCGGTGGAACGCGCCGGTGACGAGCACTGGAAGGCGCTCATAGATCATCACGAGGATGCCTATCCCGCCAGCCGCCCCACGCCCGGGGACGTCTGCCGCGCCGAGGCCGAGCGTCTGAACCAAGCGGGCCTCGGCGACTTGCATCTGGCTGAGACCAGAGTGGATCGCCTCGACTCCACCATTCGCATCACCCACGTATTGGAGTACGGCCCGCGGAAGGTGCATCTGCTCACCGAACCATTCGAGGGCTATGGATAGCTGCCCCGGCGCCTGACTGCCCGCTACTTTCTCCCGATGCCCCGCCTCACTTTCCACCTGATCCCGCACACCCACTGGGATCGCGAGTGGTACCTCACCAGCCCCGACTTTCTTGCCCGACTCGTCCCCGCCCTCGACGAGCTCCTCGATCAGCTCGATGGCGATCCCGGTTTCCGCAGCTTTCTGCTCGACGGCCAGACCGTTCTGCTGAACGACTACCTCGAGGTCCGGCCCGGCCAGCGCGAGCGGGTACGGAAGCTCGTCACCGCCGGGCGCCTGCAGGTCGGCCCCTGGTATGTGTTGGCCGACGAGATGATCCCCTCCGCCGAATCCCTGGTTCGGAACCTTCTGGCCGGCCGCGCCGACGCGGAGTCGCTCGGCGGGCGCAACGATGTGCTCTACTCCCCCGACGCCTTCGGCCACCCTGCGGCGCTGCCCGCGCTGGCCGGAGAGTTCGGCATCCGCTACGGCGTGCTCTGGCGCGGACTCGGTGGCGAGCCGGGGCAGCTGCGCGACCTCTATCGCTGGCGCGCGCCGTCGGGTCATGAGTTGCTGGTGTATCACCTTCCCCCTGGCGGCTACGAGATCGGTGCCGCCCTCCCCGCCGACACCGACCAACTGCCCGCCGCCTGGTCCCGGGTGCGCTCGGAGGTGGTCTCGCGTGCCGCCACGTCTCAGGTGGCGGTTTTCGTCGGGGCCGATCACCACGCGGCGCATCCCGCCATCGGCGGCCTTCGCGATCTTCTCCAGGCCCTCGAGCCGGAATCGCGGGTCCAGGTCTCCCGCCTCCATGAATTTTTTTCCGCCGCGGAGGCCGCCGGCGCCGAGCTCCCGTTGCTGCAGGGCGAGCTCCGCTGGTCCTACGGCTACACCTGGACCCTGCAGGGCGTGCACTCGACTCGCGCCCCGCTCAAGCGCCGGCACGCCGAAGCCGAGCTGATGCTGGAGCGCATCGCCGAGCCGCTCGCCGCTCTGGCCAGCCGGCACGGCGCTCTCGACGTTCGGCCGCTGCTGGGCCACGCATGGCACACGCTGCTGCAGTGCCAGTTTCACGACTCGATCGCCGGCTGCACCGCCGACCCGGTGGCGGAGCGCGTCGAACGCCGGATCGAGGACGCCGCCACCTTCGGCCGCGCGGTGGCCCGCGCCGGCCTCGATGCTCTTACCGGCAACCGTCCCGACCACGCCCGCGACCATCCGGAAGACGTGTCACCGCAACTGCTGATCTGGAATCCGGTGCCCCGCGAGCGTGGCGGCGTCGTGATCGCCGACCTGACCTGGTTTCGGCGCGACGTTCTCGTCGGCCCACCCGGCGGCCGCGAGCCGCGGCGCGGCGATCCTCCCGCGCAAGGTGAAATCTCGACGGCGCTGGGCGGAGCGACTTTCCAGGTGCTCGGCAGGTTCACGGCCCACGAGCGGCTGGACTCGGCGCGGCACTATCCCGATCAGGATCAGGTCCACGTCGTGCGTGTGGCCTGCACCGCGCCTCCTCTCGGCGGCTTTGCGCTCACCGCACCCGCTCCCGGCAGTTCGCCCCGGGTGCCGGTGCGGGTGGAGCCTCGCCGGCTGGACAACGGCCTGGTCGAGGTGGTCATCTCCCCGACCGGAACCCTCGGCCTGCATGACCGGCGCGGGGGCGCACGCTTTGGTGATCTCTTACGATTGGAGTCGGGCGGAGATCTCGGCGACAGCTACACCTACGCACCCCCGGTACCCGATCGGCTGCGACGGATGGCTGCCCCCGTCCGGACTCGGGTTCTCGCCGAGGGACCTCTGGTAGGCGCCATCGAGGTCCGGGGCACCCTGACCGCGGCCAACGGATCGATCGGTGTTCGTCTGGTGGTTACCCTGCACGCCGGAAGCGCCGCGATACGCTGCACTCTGGAGCTCGACAACCAGGCTTCCGATCACCGCCTGCGTCTCTCGTTTCCCACCGGCGTGGCCGGGGCGCCTTCCACGGCGGGCGGACCATTTGGGAGTGTCACTCGCCAGCCCGCCGGTGCGGCAGTGCGGAACTACCCGCGGGAGACGCCGGTCGCTACCGCTCCGGCGCAGCGGTTCGTGGCGGCAGCGGCGAACGGCCGCGGGCTCGCCGTGCTCGCGCCCGGCTTCTTCGAGTACGAGCTCACCCACGGCGGCGAGCTGCTCGTCACCCTGCTTCGCTGCGTGGGCCAGCTGTCGCGCGAAGATCTATCCACCCGTCCCGGTCACGCCGGCTGGCCGGTGCCCACTCCGCTGGCGCAGTGCCGAGGACGTGAGCGCCTGCAATTCGGCTTGTCCGCGGTCACCGAGGAAGATGTGGCGCTGGGGACCACACTCCCTGCGCTGTGGGAGGATCTTTTCCTTCCTCCTCGCGGCCTCTGGCTGCGTCAGGCCACGCCTCTTCAGGTTGCGCCGATGGATCTTCGGTTGGAAGGAGCCGGACTGGTCTTCTCCAGCCTGAAGCCGGCGGAAGCGGGGAATGGGATGGTGCTCCGCTGCTACAATGCCACCGGCGGCAGCACTGAAGGCGCCTGGCGCATCCCCTTTCCGGTTTCGGCGGTGCATCGCGTCCGTGCCGACGAGCGTGAGCCCACGTCTTTGCCTGCGCCGGGTGGCGGTGGCGTCCGGTTTTCAGCGGGACCTCATGAGATTGTCACGCTGCGCCTCGAAGTCCCTTGACGTCCCCTGCCATCGCCCTTCGTGTCCCGCTAAGTTTTCGCATGCGCGATTTGCCGTCGCTGCCGTGCTATCCCTGTCCCCATCGCTCCGCCTGCTGCGCCTATGGCGTCACTCTCAGTGACGAGGAAGCGAGCGCGATCACCCAGGTCCACGGCGCCGCCGTCGTCTACCGCACGCGGTGGGGGGAGTGGCGTACCCGGGTACGCGGCGGGCGCTGCGTCTTTCTCCGGGACAACGTCTGCAGCATCCACGCGGAACCGTACTACCCGGCGGTCTGCCGCGGCTTTCCCTGGATAGACGCCGAGACCGGCGGCCCCTACCAGTACGACCGTACCATCTGCCCGGAGTTCATCGCCCGGCCCGAGCTGATCCGCCTCGGATTGCCGGCCTGACCACGTTCCGACGAATCATCAGCAAGGAATCCGTATGCACCACGGCCTCGGCCTCGCGCTCCTGCTCGCCATGATCTCGGCTAGTCCACTCGCCGCCCAGAAAGACTCCCTGGAGCGCGCCCGAAAGCTGCTGCGCTCGGCGCCGCTGATTGACGGGCACAACGATCTGCCCTGGGAAATCCGGATGTCCGATTCGGCGCCGATGGACGTGGCGGCGTACGATCTGCGGAGCCGCACGCCCGGACATACCGACTTCGAGCGCCTGGCGCAGGGTGGAGTGGGAGCGCAGTTCTGGTCCATCTACGTTCCCGGAGAGATGAGAGACAGCGGCTACGCCCGCGTCCAGCTGGAGCAGTTCGACATCGCGCGCCGGATGATCGCGCGCTACCCCAACCGTCTCGCCCCCGCCCTGAGCGCGGCGGACATACAGCAGGCGGTCAAACGCGGCAAGATCGCGTCGTTGCTGGGAATGGAAGGCGGGCACGTCATCGAGAACTCGCTGGGCGCCCTGCGGACTTACCACGCGCTCGGCGCCCGGTACCTCACGCTCACTCACAACGTGACGCTCGACTGGGCCGATGCCGCCCTCGACAGCGCGTGGCACGGCGGACTGACCGAGTTCGGCCGCGAGGTGGTGCGGGAGATGAATCGCCTGGGGATGCTGGTGGACCTCTCCCACGTCTCTCCCGGCACCATGAGCGATGCCTTGGATGTGGCCGCGGCGCCAGTCATCTTTTCCCACTCCTCGGCCCGCGCCCTGGTGGACCACGGACGGAACGTGCCCGACTCCATCCTCACCCGGCTGCCCCGGAA
Organism: Gemmatimonadales bacterium; assembly: GCA_013813875.1. GTDB lineage: Bacteria > Gemmatimonadota > Gemmatimonadetes > Gemmatimonadales > GWC2-71-9 > CAVVWJ01. Next base: position 8,048 of record JACCQZ010000303.1, read on the forward strand.
CGGCGGCGTGGTGATGGTGACGTTCGTCCCGGCCTTCATCTCTCAGGAAGTGGCGGGGTGGGAGGAGACTCTCTTCAAGGTGGAGGAGGAGCTCAAGGCCTCGGTGGCCGACAGCGCCGAGCGGGCGCGCCGCACCGCCGAGTGGACCACCACCCATCCCCGTCCCTCGGCCACCCTCGCGCAAGTCGCCGACCACATTGACCACGTCCGCCGGGTAGCCGGCGCCGATCACGTCGGAATCGGCAGCGACTTCGATGGGATCAGCACCACGCCGGTGGGCCTGGAGGATGTCTCCAGGTTTCCCGTCCTTTTCGCCGAGCTGGCTCGACGCGGTTGGAGCGACGGGGACCTGAAGAAACTCGCTGGCCAGAACGTGCTCCGCGTTCTCCGCGCCGCCGAGAGCGCCGCCTCCCGTTTGCAGCGAGAGCGGCAGCCGTCCACTCGCACGATCGAGGAGCTCGACGGGGCGCCGTTGTCACCCTGACACCGCTCTCCTCCCTTGCCACAGCACCACTCCGGCAAACACGATCGTCATGCCGGAAAAGACAAACCACTGCACGGCGTAGTTGAGGTGCGGGCCGTCCCCCAGCGGCGCAGCAACCAGGCGGCGGGGGAAGCTGGGCAGCGATGAATCGGGCGACTGCTGGATGTACACCGGCAGCACGGGGTACGGCAGCCAGCTGCCGAGCGCGTCGAGGTCGAGCCGCGCCCAGGTAGTCTGTCCCCGGTGCTCCAACGGCTGCCCCCCAGCCGCGGGCATCGTCAACGCCAGGCCCTCGACCCGGACCGGGCCGGGCTCCACCAGAGAATCGCTCACCACCGACACCGCATCCGGGGAAGGCACGAAACCCCGGTTGACCAGCACCGCCGTATCGCTCTCCGCAAGCCACAGTGGGGTCACGAGGTGGACGCCGGGAACTCCCCGCAACGCCTGACCCCGCAGCACCACTTCGTGGGCATGATCGTAGCGGCCCGTTGCGATCACCCGGCGCTGCGCCAGGGTGGTGGACTGCTTCAGCGCCTCTCCCTGGAGTAAGATCGCCGGCTTCTGCCGCGCAGCCGTGGCCACCTCCCCGGCCGCGCGGCGTTCCCGCAGGCGGCCCAGTTGCCAGAAGCCGAGACGGGCGAACGCGGCAGCGGCGAGGATGAAGCAGGCGAGCAGCAGGCGTCGGGCGATCGAAGACATGCGGTCTGGGCTGAGGCGGTACGGCCTTTGCCGTGCGCGGATAGACGCGGTCGGCGGCGATCACAACTTAACCGGGGTGAGGAGCAGCATGGGTACGCTCTGGCGAGGAGCTCTGATAGCGGCGACTCTGGCGCTGCTGGGCCATGATTCGATGGCGGCGCAGCGAACGCCGCGCGGGTTGAGCGAAGCGCGCGGCGGGCGGGCCGGCTTCTGGGGCGGATTTGCGCTGGGCGCGGGTGCCGAATCGTTCGACCTCAGAGACGGGGCGGGATACAGCGGCGAGCTCTACCGGCCCACCGTCTCGCTCCGGCTCGGCGGTACCGTCAGCCGGCAGCTCCGCCTGGGGGGAGAGATCCTCACCTGGATTAACGAGGAGGGCGATGCGCTCGAGTCGCTCACCAGCGCGCTCTTCATTGCCCAGGTGTACCCGGCGAGAGCCACCGGCTTCTATCTCAAGGGCGGCCTCGGGCTCGGCCGCAACGCGGTGGATTTCGAGGGCGGCATCGGGGTCGGCGACACCGGGTTTGCCGGCCTGCTGGGAGCGGGATGGGAGCTGAGGGTCGGCCGCCACTTGTACCTGAATCCGGCGGTGGACCTCGTGGCTCATCGGTACACCGCTCGGGGTGGCGAGCGCTATCGTGAGCGCCTGCTCAACCTCGGCCTGGGTGTCCTCTTTCAGAGCCGGCCATGAGTAACCTCCCTGCGGGTGCCGGCCCCCTCCCAATCGGACGTACCCCCGACTATCCTAAACTGCCCCTCCCCACAGCATCGGCGGCCATGACGAGAATGGCTTTCCCCGTTCGCCGCGGCATCGCGGCTCTGGCTCTGCTCGGCTCTCTCGGCTGCGGCGGGGATCTCACCCTTCCCGACGTCACCGGCGCCGGTATTCAGTTGCGGGCAGTGAGCGGAGAGGTTCAGGGTGGCATGGTGGGTCAGCCCCTGCCGAGCCCGCTCGTGGTCGAGGTCACCAGTGAGTCGGGCCTCCCGATCTCCGGGCGGAAGGTGGCGTTCGTCCTTTCCGCCGATTCCGCCACCGGTCATCTGGAGCCCGACACCGCGGTCACCAACTCCAGCGGAGAAGCGTCGAGCCGCTGGGTGCTGGGCTCGGCTCCCGGAGAGTATGCCGCCGAGGCCAGGCTAGTCGCGACGGCTGAGGAGGTGCCGACCGTCCAGTTTAGGGCCTCGGCAGTGCCCGCCGAGCCGGATACCATCCGTGCCGACAGCCGGGTGAGCCAGCCCGGGTTCCGGGCGGAGCCGCTGCCCGATCCGCTTGTGGTCCAGGTGGTTGACCGCTTCGGCAATCCGGTCCCGGGTGCGGCGGTCGAATGGGCCGTGACGGTGGGAGAGGGGACGGTGAGCGAATCGGCTACAACCGCCGGCGCGGACGGGCGGGCATCGGTCAGTTGGACTCTGGGCGACCGGATCGGAGTACAGCGGGTCACCGCCCGGATCGGAGAGATCAGCGGCTCGCCGGTCACCTTCTCGGCGACAGTGCTGTTCTGAGAGATAGAAGTGTGGCGAACGTCCTACGGTCAACCCGCATTGGGGAACTCTTCAGCGGGCACGCAATCTGCTAAGTTCGGCCTCCCGAACGGGGGAGCGCGCCATCCGAGTCTCCACCGAGGCCCTGCGGGGCCCTTCCTCAACCTGGCCCAACGTGTCCCAATTCCGGTATCCCCTCGCCTCCGCGGCCGCGGTGGCTCTCGCCGCCGGCATGTATGGCTGCGGCGAAAGCATCATCCTCCCTGACGAGGGTCAGGCCGCGCACATCGCCATCGTGAGCGGAGACGCGCAGGCAGGGCTCGTGGGAGGCATGCTGGCCCAGGAGCTCATGGTCCGGGTAACCGATAGCCGTGATCGGCCGGTGGAGAATCAGGAGGTCGTGTTCTCGACCGACGCCGGAGCGGGTGAGGTCGCTCCCGCCACCGGTCTGACCAACGCCGATGGCCAGGCCTCGGCAAACTGGCAGCTCGGCCCGGGGTCGGGCACCCAGCGGCTTCGCGCGCAGGCCGCGGGTGACGGGGTGCCGGCCGAGCTGGCGGTCACCTTTACCGCCACCGCCCTGGCCGGCACCGGAGCCTTCCTCGAGATGGTGAGCGGAGACGATCAGACCGGCAGCGTCGGCTCGCCGCTGGCGGAGCCGCTGGTGGTTCGGGTAAGGGACGGGGATGGAAATCCGGTGCCCAACGTCGAGGTAAACTGGACGGTCACCGGTGGCGGCGGCACCATCGAGCCGACCCCGGTGGCCACCGACGCCGAGGGTCTGGCGTCGGCGCAACGGATTCTCGGGGCGTCCACCGGCGATCAATCGGCCCAGGCCGAAGTGGGCGGGCTGGCCGGCTCACCGATCACCTTTACCCACACCGGCACCGCCACCACCGCGACTCGCCTGGGCTTTCTGCAGGAGCCGCTCAACAGCCCTGCCGCGACCAGCATCGCCCCGGCCGTGAAGGTGGCGGTGCTGGACGACCTCGGCAATATCGTCACCTCGGCGAGCACCCCGATCACCGTGGCGCTCGGGGCCAATCCAGCGGCGGGAATCCTGTCCGGCACTCTCACGGTCAACGCGACGGCGGGTGTGGCCACCTTCTCCAACCTGTCTATTGACAAGGTGGGGAACGGCTACGAGCTGGTGGCCAGCGGCGGCGACTTTGCCCCCATCACCAGCGCGCTATTCGACATTGCGAGCGGATCGGGAAACCGGCTGGTCATCACCAGCCAACCCAGCGACCAGGTGGTCGGCGGCAACATCTCGCCCGCCATCCAGGTGACGGTGCAGGACGCCGCCGGCAATACCGTCACCTCGGCCACCACGGCGATCACCCTGGTGATCGGTGAGAATCCGGGGAACGCATCTCTGTCGCCCTCGCCGGCCCGGGTCAACGCGGTCAGCGGGGTGGCGACCTTCTCCGACGTCAGGCTCAACCGGGCAGGAGCGGGCTACACTCTGGTGGCGCTGGGTTCGGGCCTTGCCAGCGCTGGAACCGAGGCGTTCGACATCACCCCCGCGGCAACCACGACGACGATCGAATCGAAGGTCCCCAGCGGCGCCTCGGTCGTGGGTCAGAGCGTGCGGGTCAACTACGAGGTAAATGTCACGGCGCCGGGAAGCGGCACTCCCAGCGGGAACGTCACGGTGAGCGATGGCACCACCACCTGCGTGGGAACCGTCGCGGCGGGGAGCTGTAACCTGGTCTTCAGCTCGGTCGGCGATCGCACGCTGACAGCCACCTACGCCGGCAGCGCGGACTTCGGCGCGAGTGGCTCGAGCAACGTGCCGCATACCGTCAACCGGGTGAGCACGACCACGAGGATAATCTCGGACGACCCGGATCCCTCGGCGGTCGGCGAGCCCATCACGGTTGCATTCACCGTCACGGCAAACAGCCCTGGCGGAGGCACCCCCGACGGCACCGTCACGGTCACGATCAGCGGAGGCGACGAAACGTGCAGCGCCACGGTGGCTGCAGGCTCCTGTTCGATCACTCCGGGAACGGGTGGCAACCGAACTATCACCGCGGCGTATGCCGGAAACGCCAACTACGCCCCGGACGAGAACGATGAATCGCACTCGGTAAGGGCCGGGACGACGACGGCAGTGACCTCCTCCGGGAGCCCGACGGTGTACGGCCAGAGCGTGTCGTTCACGGCGACGGTGAGCGCAACCGGCGGCGGTACCCCGACCGGATCGGTTCAGTTCAAAGCGAACGGGTCCAACATTGGGGGAGCCGTATCGCTGAGCGGCGGCAGCGCTACCAGAACCACGAACAGCCTGGGTGTTGGCGCCTATACCATCACGGCCGATTATGTCCCATCAGGGGGAAGCTTTGCACCCAGCAGTGCAACGCTGGCGGCACCTCATACCGTTAACCAGGCCGGCAGCACGACCTCGATTACGGGCGTTTCCCCCGAGCCGTCCAACGTCGGAGAGCCGTACACCGTGTCGGTCAGCGTCGCGGCGGCGGCGCCGGGGTCAGGCACACCTTCCGGAACAGTCACCATCTCGGATGGCGCCGGTCAGACCTGTGAGGACCAGCTGAATGGTGCCGGCACGGCCAGTTGCGCACTCAGCTCGGCGGCAGGCCCCAAGACACTGACTGCCACCTACAACGGCGAGACCCGCTTCTCGACCAGCTCCGGCAGTGCGCCTCATGGCGTCAATTCTCCACCGCCGGCGGTGGGAGACGCCTATAGCATGAGCGCCGCTTCCGTGTCCCTCTTCGTACCCGCACCCGGTGTGCTCGGCAATGATGGGGCCGACCCGGACGGCGATCCGGTGTCAGCCGTTCTGGTGGACAACGCTACGCGGGGTTCTCTTCTTCTGGGAGCCGACGGGAATCTTTTCTACACTCCCAACCCGGGAGTCACCGGAGATTCCTTCACCTATCGCACTACCGACGGGCGGGGTGGTAGCAGTGCGCCAGTCTTGGTGACCATCACGGTCACGCCCTAGCGCTTTTCTTGTCACCCTGACCCCGAGCGTAGCGAGAGGGAAGGGTAACAGGAATGCGAGCCAAGTCTTCCACCCAAAGAATCCACACTCTAGCCCAATTCGTACAAAGCAGTAGATTCCCAGCGTCGTGAACTGTTAAGAACGTCATCCGATTGCGCTCCGGCGCCCTAAGCCGTTGAGCTGCATCCATATCAGACTGCTGATCCGTGCTCACCAACCGCCAGTCTCTCCGCTTCATTCCGTCGTTGGCCGTGCTAATCGCCTGCAGCGGGGCTGACCTCTTGCTCCCTGGGGACGGCGAGCCCGCCTTCATCCAGGTCACCCAGGGTAACGACCAGACCGGCCGGGTAGGCAATCCGCTGGCCCAGCCGATCCTGGTCCTGGTAACCGACGCACGCGAGCGCCCGGTGGCGGATGTCGAGGTGGCTTTCGTGTTCA
>JACCQZ010000214.1 GCA_013813875.1 Gemmatimonadales bacterium
CTTTTGATCCGTAGTCAAATGCTCTATCCAATTGAGCTAAGGGCGCGGCCCGATGGGCGGTACAAGACTCGAACTTGTGACCTCCACGATGTCAACGTGGCGCTCTAACCAACTGAGCTAACCGCCCTAAACTGCAAGTGCGAGGGGCAAGTGTAAAGTGACAAGTGGGTGGCAAGAGACAGGTGCGGGAGGCGCGCTCCGAGGTCACTCACGCACTGCGGACTTGCCACCCACTTGTCACCTTACACTTGCCCCTTGGCACTGCTCCATAGCGGGGGTGGGATTTGAACCCACGACCTCCGGGTTATGAGCCCGGCGAGCTACCAGACTGCTCCACCCCGCGACGTTGTCCTGCTGCCCGCCGTACCCGACCGTTCAGAGCGGGAAACGGGACTCGAACCCGCGACCCCAACCTTGGCAAGGTTGTGCTCTACCAACTGAGCTATTCCCGCGAGCGGAAAAGCATTCTACCGTGCGCATTTTAGCGTGCGGCCTACGCCCGCGCAACCGCTCTTCCAGCCCTCGGCCCGGTTGCCGCCGGGGAGGCAAATGGAGGCGAGGGGGATCGAACCCCTGACCTCGTGAATGCCATTCACGCGCTCTCCCAACTGAGCTACGCCCCCCAATATTGTCCCGCCCTCGGACGGCGCCGTGGCAGCAATAACGTAGCCGAGGGGGCGCAGCATCACAAGTCGAAGGTGGAAAGCAAATAGGTCGAAGGTCGAAAGTCGAAGGTCCGCGGCACCGGGCGGTCGGTGCAGGGACCTTCGACCTTCGACCTTCTTACCTTCGACCTTCGACCTTCGACTTTCTTACCTTCGACCTTCTTACCTTCGACCTTCTTTACACCCCCCTCCCACCCCCCTACCTTCCCCATGTGTCGCCCTCCGTGGCATCCCGTGTCGCCGCTCGTGATGGTTTCGTCGCGCACGTTGGCCACCTCAGCCTCGAAACTTTCCGCGCTCTTGCCGATGTCCGCACCTGGGGCCCGCTGCTGGTGCCCCAGATGCGGCGGCTGGGCGTGGATTCCGTTCCCATCGCCCTTTTCATCGCCGTCTTCACCGGCGCCGTTCCCATGTACTTCGTGGGGGCCCTGGTGGGTAAGACCATCATGATGGAGCTGGGTCCGGTGCTCACCGGAATGGCGCTCGCCGGCCGGGTGGGCGCCAGCATCGCGGCGGAGCTGGGGACGATGAAGGTGACCGAGCAGGTGGACGCACTGGAGACCCTCGCCTACGACCGGAACTCCTATCTCATCGTGCCCCGGGTACTGGCGGCCACGCTGATGTTTCCGGTGGTCACCGCGTTCGCCATGAGCGTAGGGGTTTTCTCCGGCTGGATCACGGCGATCAACCTTCTGGACCTCTCCAGCCCCGACTTCCTGAAGGGGCTCAAGCTCTTCTATCGCTTCAAGGACATCTGGTTCGGCCTGATCAAGAGCGCCAGCTTCGGCGCCGCGGTGGCCTTGATGGGCTGCCTCAGGGGTCTCGACGCTCAGGCGGGTGCCGCCGGCGTCGGCCTCTCGACCACCCGCGCCGTGGTGCTCGGCTGCGAGGCGATCCTGGTACTCGACGCCTTCTGGGCGTTGGTGCTGCTGTGACGGCTGCCCGGCCCGGATGATCCGCCTGCAGCATCTCACCAAGTCCTTCGGCGCCAAGCAGGTGTTGAATGGGCTCTGCCTGGAGGTTCCCGACGGCCGCAACACGGTGGTGATCGGAGGCTCGGGCTCGGGTAAGAGCGTGACCCTCAAGCTTATCGCCGGACTGCTGGAGCCCGACGCCGGGCAGGTGGAGGTGGACGGAGAAGTAGTGCAGACGATGGACCGAAGCGAGCTCGCCGCGCTCCGCGGCCGCATCGGGTACGTCTTTCAGTTCGCCGCCCTGTTCGACTCCATGACGGTGGCCCAGAACATCGGCCTCGGCCTGGTCAAGCAGGGGTACGACGAGGCGACGATCGCCCGGCGGGTCGAGGAGAGTCTGGCGGTGGTGGAACTGAGCGGGACCGAGGACCGGTATCCCGCCGAGCTCTCGGGCGGCATGCGCAAGCGGGTGGGTATCGCGCGCGCGATCGCGCTCAAGCCGCGCTACATTTTATATGACGAGCCCACCACCGGACTGGACCCCATCACCTCCGCGGTCATGGACGACCTCATGCGGCGGACCCGAGACCTGGGGGTGACCGGTCTCGTCGTGACCCATGACATGCGGAGCGCTTTCTCCGTAGGTGACCGGATTGCCATGCTCCACTGTGGCGCCATCCGGCAGGTGGGTACGGTCGAGGAGATCCAGGCAACCGACGACCCGGTGGTTCGCCAGTTCATAGAAGGCCGGCCCGGCGCGGCATTGCCGATGCCGGCGGGAGGGTCCCCAGAGTGAAGCGGAGCAACGAGTTCGCCGTGGGTCTCGCGGTCCTGGCCGCCCTGGCCCTGGTCATCGGCGGCGCGCTGTGGCTGAGCGAGACCGATGTCAATCAGAAGCAGGTCACCTACCACGCGAGGTTCCGGACGGTCGGCGGCCTCGGGGTAGGCTCGCCGGTCACCCTTCGCGGAGTACGGGTGGGCCGGGTGGAGGCCATCCGGCTGGTCGAGGAGGAATGGGTCGAGACCGAGTTCAGCATTGACCGGGCGGTGCGGCTGCCGGGCCGGCCGGCCGTGGTGTCCGCCTCGGCCAGCCTCTTCGGTGAGTGGAGCGCCAACATCTTCAACTACGAGCCGCTTCCCACCGATCCCAACCTGCGGAACGCGCTCCTCGAGTCGGACCAGGCCGGCGGCGATGCCTGGCCCGGAGCGACCCTGCCCGACATCGGGCAGCTCACCGCGCAGGCCAGCCGCATCGCCGGTGACGTGGGCGACATCACCAACCGGATCGGCCAGGCATTCGACAGCACCGCGCTCAAAAATCTGCAGCAGAGCGTCAAGGACCTGGCGGAGATCTCGGGCCGCCTGGTCACCTTTGCCGGCGCCCAGACCACCCGGATTGATCGGGTCAGCCAGAACGTGACCACAACCTCGGATGCCTTCGCCGGGGTGGCTCGCACCTTTCAGAACGCCGTCGCGCGGCTCGATACCGCCACCGCAGACAACGAGCTCAAGGATATCCTGGAGAATTCCCGCGTCTCGAGCAGCGATCTGCGGGCGGCGGCCGCGGATCTCCGCTCGGTCATGGCAGCGGCCCGGGACAATCAGGCGGGGCTGGTAAGCGTGGTGCAGCAGGCCGATTCGCTCATGACCAGGATCCAGGAGGGGAATGGCACCCTCGGCATGCTGGCAACCGACTCGACGCTCTACCGCGAAACCACCATGACGGTGATCCAGTTTCGCGAGCTGCTGACCGACATCAAGGCGAACCCCAAGAAGTATCTCAAGATTTCGGTGTTCTGATGAACAAGCGGCGGGCCGAGCTGGAAGTGAGCGCGGGCGGAATCGTCTTCCGCCAGGTGCCCGCTCAGGGCGCCCGCTTTCTGCTCATCCGTGACTCGTACGACAACTGGGGTTTTCCCAAGGGCCACCTCGAGGACGGCGAGTCCCCGGCCGAGGCAGCACAACGGGAGACGGCTGAGGAAACCGGATTGGGCGAGCTGGTGATGCGAGGCCCTATCCGGGTCATTGACTGGCACTTCCGCTTCCGCGGCCGTCACATTCATAAGTACTGCCACTTTTTCCTGTTCGAGAGTCCCGCGGGAGAGCCCTGCCCCCAGGTGGAGGAGGGGATCACCGCCTGCCAGTGGCGCACGCTGGACGAGGCGCTGGAGGCCTTGAGCTACGACAACGCCCGCGGGGTGCTCAAGCGTGCCGGAGAGATGGTACGCACTCTGGTGGCTGTCGGCGCCGGCCGTTCCCGCCCGCCGGCGGAGCGGCGTACGCCGGCCTGATTCGGCGTGGCCGCGATCGCCGCCCTGCTCCAGAGCCGCACCGCGCTGGCGGCGCTGCGCCGCACCCTCCCCAAGCATGGGCCCACCGTCGTCTCCTGCCGCAGCACAGCGGCTCTCAAGCGGCTGCTGGAAAACCGGCTGGTGGACGCGGTCGTCCTGGCTCCGACCGCGACGCTGCTGCCCGAGCTGGCCGAGCTGCGGGGCCGGCTGCCCGGAATTCCAGTGGTTGCTTACGGACACTTCCGTCCCGACGATGGCGAGTTGCTCCTGGCCTGCCGGAAGCACGCGGTCGCCCTGGTGGCGGTCGAAGGGATAGATGATCCGCTGGTGGGAGACATGGTGGCCCGAACCTCGGTGACCGCCGAGCGCCGGAGGGCTCTGGCCGACGCGCCCCGGATGCTCCGGTTGACCGAGCCGCTGCAGCGGGCCGCCTGGAACCTGCTGCTGGGAGAAGTCGAGCGGCCCATTCGCACCATTGCGCTCGCCCAGCGCCTCCAGGTGAGCCGGGAGCATCTCTCCCGACAGTTCGGCGCCGGCGGAGCGCCCAATCTCAAGCGGGTCATTGACCTCACCCGGATCGCCTGCGCGGCGCAACTGCTGTCCAACCCGGGCTACTCCCCCGCCACGGTCGTGCGGCTGCTCCATTTCGCCTCGTCGAGCCATCTGGGCAGCACCGCCCGGCGCATCGCCAACGTGGCCACGAGCGGGCTGGGAGCGCTGGGACCGCAGGGGGTGCTCACCGCGTTCGTTCGGGGGAATACGCGGAGCAGGGTATGAGCGCGTGGACCTAAAGCCGTTGTCACCCTGAGCGAAGCGAAGGGGCCAGGCGTCGGGATATGCCCCTTCGCTTCGCTCAGGTGACAACGGCACCGATCGCTTGCGCCTGGCCCGCGGGAGACTAGTTTGGCGCACCACTCCCTGCGACTTGCCCCAGATGGGCGATTGTGATTATTTTCACAAGCCGAACGGCCCCTTTCCCCTAAGCCAGGCGTCACACCTCATGGCCACGGAATCCACTCTTCGTCCCGGTGAGCTGAAGGAGATCCTGCTGCGCGAAATCGCGGCGGCCGATCTGGGCACCGCGGACATCTCCGAAGTCGGTACCGTTCTCGAGGTGCGCGATGGCATCGCCCGCATCTATGGTCTCCACTCGGCCATCGCGAGCGAGATGCTGGAGTTCACCGCCCAGGAAACCGGAGAGACGGTCGCGGGACTGGTGCTCAACCTGGAGCAGGACAACGTGGGCGCCGCGGTCATGGGCGACTACCTCAAGCTCAAAGAGGGCGACGAGGTTCGCCGCACCGGACGCCTGCTCGAGGTGCCGGTGGGGCCCGCCATGCTGGGCCGAGTGGTGGACGCGCTCGGCCGCCCGGTGGACGGGCGCGGGCCGATCCAGGCCGTTTCCCGGCGCCAGGTCGAGATGGTGGCGCCCGGCATCATCGTGCGGCAGCCGGTCAAGGAGCCGCTGCAGACGGGCATCAAGGCCATTGATTCGATGATTCCGGTGGGCCGCGGACAGCGGGAGCTCATCATCGGCGACCGCGGTACCGGCAAGACGGCCATCGCCGTGGACACCATCATCAATCAGAAGGGCGCCGGCGTCGTCTGCGTCTACGTGGCCATCGGCCAGAAGCGCTCGACGGTGGCCACGGTGGTCGAGAAGCTCAAGGACGCGGGCGCGATGGAGTACAGCATCGTGGTCATCGCGTCGGCCTCGGAGCCGGCGCCGCTGCAGTTCATCGCGCCGTACGCCGGCTGCGCCATCGCCGAATACTTCATGTACGAGGAGGGAAGGGCTACCCTCTGCGTCTACGACGACCTGTCAAAACAGGCCGCCGCCTATCGGCAGCTCTCGCTCATTCTCCGGCGCCCGCCGGGCCGGGAGGCGTATCCGGGTGACGTCTTCTACCTTCACAGCCGCCTGCTGGAGCGCGCCGCCAAGATCTCCGAGGACCCGGAAGCGATCAAGATTGACAGCCGCATCCGGAAGCCGGGTGGGTCGCTCACCGCGCTGCCGATCATCGAGACCCAGGCGGGCGACGTGTCGGCCTACATCCCGACCAACGTCATCTCCATCACCGATGGCCAGATCTTTCTCACCACCGACCTGTTCTACTCCAACGTGCGTCCGGCGGTGGACGCCGGTATCAGCGTGAGCCGGGTGGGCGGCAACGCGCAGATCAAGGCGATGAAGCAGGTGGCGGGGCCGCTGCGGTTGAGCCTGGCTCAGTATCGCGAGCTCGAGGCCTTCGCCCAGTTCGGCTCCGACCTCGACGCCGCGACCCAGCGGCAGCTCGCCCGCGGCGCCCGCCTGGTGGAGGTGTTGAAGCAGCCGCAGTATCAGCCGGTGCCGGTAGAGAAACAGGTGGCCATCATCTATGCGGTCACCAACGGTCATCTCGACGACGTGCCGGTGCCCGCCATCCGCCAGTGGGAGCGCGGTTTCCTCGACTATCTCGAGGCGTCCCATCCCACCGTGCTCGGCGATATCCGGACCAAGAAGGCGCTGGATGATGGACTCACCGGCCGCTTGAAGGCCGCGATCAGCGCCTTCAATCCCATGTTCGTCGCCGACTGATGGCCAAGGGTCGCCAGCTCAAAGGGCGGATCCGCTCCGTCCAGAACACCCGAAAGATCACCAAGACGATGGAGCTGGTAGCCACGTCGAAGCTCAAGCGCGCCCAGGACCGGGTGGTGGCGGCGCGCCCCTACGCCGAGGCGTTGCGCGAGGTGATCGCCGATCTGGTCACCCCTGACCTGGCCGAGCGCTTTCCGCTGCTGCGGCGGCCGGTGTCGCCGGCCAAGGGTGGGCCGCGCCGCGCCGCGGTGATTCTCCTGACCTCCAATCGCGGTCTGGCCGGCGGCTTCAACGCCAATCTGATCAAAGAAGCGAGCCGGCGGATGGATGCCCTCGAGGCCGAGGGGTTCACCGTAGATTTTTACGGGATCGGCAAGAAGGGAGTCGGATTCTTCAAGTATCTCCACCGCGCCGTGGCCGGTGAGCGGGTGGACATTGGCGACCGGCCCACGGCCGAGCACGCCGCCGAGATCGTCGAGCCGTTGATCCGCGCGTACGCGGCCGGAGAGCTGGCCAGCGTGGACCTGGTGCAGGCTCGGTTTCTGAGCGCCCTGCAGACCCCGCCCGCCACCATCAGGGTGCTTCCGGTCGAGCCGGCGGCGGGCCGGCAGGAGACCACCGCCGACTACATCCTGGCGCCGAACGCGGAGGCGATCCTGGAGCAGCTGCTGCCGCTCTATGTGCGCAACGCGGTGTACCGCGGTCTGGTGGAGACGGCGGCGGCCGAGCACGGGGCGCGCCGTACCGCGATGAAGAATGCAACCGACAACGCCGGGGAAATTCTGGAGCTGCTCAAGCGGACCTACAATCGTCAGCGCCAGGCGCAGATCACGCAGGAGATTGCCGAGATCGTCGGCGGAGCGGCGGCGCTGCAGGGGTAGTTATCTGTCACCCTGAACGCAGTGAAGGGGACATAACCCGGCATGGGCCCCTTTGCTTCGCTTAGGGTGACAACGGCGGCCCGTGGACGGGCGACGCGCGGACGGGCGACGCGCGCGTCGCCCCAACCAGAGGATAAAAATCATCATGGCCACAGCCATCGCAACCGAAAAGCCCGGCGCCCCCGCGGCGACCAGAAAGAACACCGGCCGGGTCGTGCAGGTCATCGGCCCGGTGCTCGACGTGGAGTTCGAGCCCGAGCACCTGCCGGAGATCTACAATGCACTGGTGATCGAGGACGCCAGCGGCAGCGTGCCCGTCCGGCTCACCGCCGAAGTGCAGCAACACATCGGCCAGAACCAGGTGCGCGCGGTGGCTATGAGCAGCACCGACGGCGTAACGCGGGGTATGACGGTCACCGATACCGGCTCCGCCATCACGGCCCCCGTCGGTGACGTGGCGCTGGGCCGCATTCTCAATGTCCTCGGTGAGCCGGTGGACGGCGGACCCGCCATCCCGGCCTCCGCCGAGCGCTGGCCGATTCACCGGGAGACGCCGAAGTTCACCGATCTCGAGCCCAAGACCGAGGTCTTCGAAACCGGCATCAAAGTCATTGACCTGATCGCCCCGTTCGTGAAGGGCGGCAAGATCGGTCTGTTCGGCGGCGCCGGTGTGGGCAAGACGGTCGTCATTCTCGAGCTGATCAACAACGTCGCCAAGGCGCACGGCGGCAAGTCGGTGTTCTGCGGTGTGGGCGAGCGCACCCGCGAAGGGAACGATCTCTACCTCGAGATGACCGAGAGCGGCGTCATCAACTCCTGCGCGCTGGTCTTCGGGCAGATGAACGAGCCGCCCGGTGCCCGGCTTCGCGTCGGACTGACGGGCCTGACCATCGCGGAGTATTTCCGCGACGTCGAGGGTCAGGACGTGCTCCTGTTCGTGGACAATATCTTCCGGTTTACCCAGGCGGGCTCGGAGGTGTCGGCGTTGCTCGGCCGGATGCCCAGCGCGGTGGGGTATCAGCCGACGCTGGCCACCGAAATGGGCGATCTGCAGGAGCGCATCACCTCGACCAACAAGGGATCCATCACCTCAGTGCAGGCGATCTACGTTCCCGCCGACGACCTCACCGACCCGGCCCCGGCCACCGCGTTCGCCCACCTCGACGCGACCGTCGTGCTCTCGCGCGCCATCGCCGAGCTCGGCATCTACCCCGCGGTGGACCCGCTCGACAGCTCCAGCCGGATCCTCGACCCCCAGTTCGTGGGCGAGCGGCACTATAATGTGACCATCGGCATCCAGCGCACGCTGCAGCGCTACAAGAGCCTCCAGGACATCATCGCCATCCTGGGCATGGACGAATTGAGCGAGGAGGACAAGCTCATCGTGGCCCGAGCCCGGCGGCTCCAGCGCTTTCTGTCACAGCCGTTCTTCGTGGCCGAGCAGTTTACCGGCTTTGCCGGGAAGTACGTGAAGCTGGAGGACACCATTTCCAGCTTCGAGCGGGTGCTCTCGGGGGAATTCGACCAGCTCCCGGAGCAAGCCTTCTACATGCAAGGCGGGATTGACGACGTGGTCGCCCGCGCCAAGCAGCTTGCGAGCGGGTGATGCAAGTCACTGTGATATCGCCCGAGGCATCTATGTTCGACGGTGAGGCGGATGCGGTGGTCGCGCCCGCCTTCGACGGCGAGGTCGGCATCCTGCCGAACCATGCCCCTTTCATGACACTGCTCGGCGCGGGAACCCTGACTGTACGTCACGCAGACGCGGTCACGCGCTTCTCCATCAAGGGTGGATTTTTGCAAGTC
>JACCQZ010000356.1 GCA_013813875.1 Gemmatimonadales bacterium
CCACCCGCCATCCGGGAAAGCTCAGTGGCAAGGCTCTCGGTCCTGCCCTGCGGTGCGCTGCCCATGAACGCGGCCAACCTGCTCAGCAGCACCCGCATGCGGGTATTGCTGCAGGAGCTCGGAGAGCACTACGACATCATCGTGCTCGATACCCCGCCGGTACTGGCCACCGCGGACGCCGGTATCGTGGCCTCGCTGACCGATGGCGTGCTCCTCGTGGTGCGGGCCGGAGCCACCGACCGGAACGCGGCGCAGCGGGCGTATCAGCAGCTTGCCAACGTGGGCGCCCGCGTGGTCGGCACCGTGTTGAACGATCCGGGCGGCCAGGTAGCCAAGGAAGGCGACTACTACTACCCGTACGACTACGCCGCGCAGGAGCAATAAGAGGCTGCCGGCACTTTGACCCTCACGGAGGGATGTACCGCGAGCATGTCGTCTACCATCGCCCCCATCGCACCGAGCGTGGCCGCTCCGCCCGGGCTCCAGCGCATGAACATCGTGATCGTCGGCCACGTTGATCACGGTAAGAGCACCGTCATCGGGCGCCTGCTCGCCGACACCCACTCGCTCCCCGAGGGGAAGCTCGAGCAGGTGCGGGCGCAGTGCGAGCTCAACTCCAAGCCGTTCGAGTATGCCTTCCTGCTCGACGCGCTCAAGGACGAGCAGGCACAGGGCATCACCATTGATGCCGCCCGGGTGTTCTTCCAGAGCCGGCTGCGGCACTATCTGATCCTCGATGCCCCCGGGCACATCGAGTTCCTCAAGAACATGATCACCGGCGCGGCTCGCGCTGAAGCGGCGTTGCTGGTGATTGACGCCCAGGAGGGGGTGCAGGAGAACTCCCGCCGGCACGGCTACATGGTATCGCTCCTCGGCATCCGCCAGCTGGCCGTGGTGATCAACAAGATGGACCTGGTCGGATGGGACCGCGGCGTCTACGATCGGATCGTCCGCGAATACGGTGCTTTTCTCGAGCAGGTGGGGATACGGCCGTCCTCCTTCATCCCGGTGTCCGCCCGGGGCGGGGACAACATCGCCGACCGCTCGCCCCACCTCGACTGGTACCAGGGCCCCACGGTCCTCAACGCTCTCGACGCCTTCCGAAGCGAGCCCGCGCCCACCGAGCGTGCCTTCCGCATGCCGGTTCAGGACGTCTACAAGTTCACCAAGCAGGGTGACGATCGCCGCATCGTGTCAGGGACGATTGACTCGGGCAGCGTGAGCGTGGGCGATTCGGTGATCTTCTACCCCTCGGGCAAGAAGAGCCGGGTCAAGACCATCGAGGCCTTCAACCGGCCGGTGGTGAATCGCGCCGAAGCCGGCTGGGCGGTGGGGTTCACGCTCCAGGAGCAGGTCTACATCCCCCGCGGCGAGATGGCCACGCTGGAGAGCCAGACCCGGCCCCAGGTGACCACCCGGTTGCGAGTGAGTCTTTTCTGGCTCGGCAAAGAGCCGATGGTCAAGCGGAAGGAGTATCTCCTGAAGCTGGGCACCGCGCGGGTGACCGCGCGCCTGGAAGAGGTCCTTCGGGTCATGGATGCCTCTACCCTCGATGCCACCGACCAAAGCAAGGTGATCAAGCGGCACGATGTCGCCGAGTGCGTGCTCAAGCTCGATCGCGCCATCGCGTGCGACCTGGCCGAGGACGTCGCGGCCACCAGCCGTTTCGTGATCGTGGACGATTTCGAGATCCGGGGCGGGGGCATCGTCCGTGAGGCACTGTCCGACCGCCAGGCCTCGGTGCGCGATCGGGTGCTGCTCCGCAATTACAAGTGGGAGCCCAGCATCATTCAGCCGGAGCACCGGGCTGAGAAGTACAATCAGAAGGCCGCGCTGATCCTGGTCACGGGAGAGAGCGAGGCCGATCGCAAGGGGGTCGCCAAGGCGCTGGAGGAGAAGCTCTTCAGCGACGGCAAGGTGGTGTACTTCCTCGGTATCGGCAACGTGCTCTACGGCGTGGACGCCGACATCGAGCGGAAACAGGAGAACCGCCTGGAGCACATGCGCCGGCTGGCCGAGGTAGCCAACCTGATGCTCGATGCCGGCATCATCCTGGTGGTTGCGGCGGCGGAGCTCACCCAGGACGACCTCGAGGTCATCAAGACCGCGGTCGAGCCCGAGTGGATCGAGACGGTCTGGGCCGGCGACACCGTCACCACCGACCTCGCTTACGATCTTCATCTGCCCGGGGGCGCGTTGCCCGAGGCGGTGGATCGTCTCAAGGCCCACCTGCAGGACAAAGGGATCATCTTCCGGCCATGGTAACCGCCCAGCTTCGTTCGGCCGTCACCGGCCTGGCCCGCGAAGCCGGCCGCGCCACCATGACCTACTACGACGGTGCCACCGATGCCGGCGTCCGGGAGAAGGACGACCGCAGCCCGGTCACGCTCGCCGACGAGGTGGCGCACGACATCCTCGTGGAAGGGCTCCGGCGCCTCGATCCGGCCACGCCGGTGGTTTCCGAGGAGGCGGAGGCGGCCAATTTCGAAAGCCGCCGCGGGTGGCAACGATTCTGGCTGGTGGATCCCCTGGATGGCACCAAAGAGTTCATCAAGCGCCGGGCGGAATTTACCGTCAACGTCGCGCTGATTGACAACGGCGAGCCGGTGCTCGGCGTGGTGCTCGCGCCGGCGCTCGACCTGCTCTACTGGGCGGTCAAAGGCGAGGGAGCGTGGCGCGAAGAGAAAGCCGGCCCGGCCGAACGGATCTACTCTAGCCCCGCCGCCCCGGGCACGCCGCTCACCGTGGTGGAGAGCCTCTCCCACCCCTCGGCCGAGTTGGAGGAATATCTCCAGACCATTCCGGTTGGCCGCAGGGTCAAGGCCGGCAGCTCGCTCAAGTTCTGCTGGGTTGCCGAGGGGCGCGCCGACATCTATCCTCGCCTGGGTCCGACGATGGAGTGGGACGTAGCCGCCGGAGACTGTGTCTACCGCCAGTCGGGCCGCGACGGCGAGCGTCCGTCGCCTCTCACCTACAATAAGCCGGACCTCCGCAACACCAGCTTCGTCATCGGTCTGTGAAGACGCACTGCGGCCTGGCTTTACTCTTGCTGGACCGGGCCAGGCATGTCTCTCGGAACTAAGTCTCCCGCGGCCGTGTTATGGTTCACCGGGCTCTCCGGCTCGGGGAAGAGCACCATCGCGACCCGGGTGCACGAGGAGCTGGAGCGGCGTAAGGCCGACGTGGAATACATTGACGGCGACGCGCTGCGGGAAGTTTTTCCCAACACCGGCTTCAGCCGGGCCGAGCGCGAGGAGCACCTTCGGCGCACGGGATACCTGGCCAGCAGGCTGGAGGCGCACGGGGTGACCGTGGTGGCCTCGTTCGTCTCGCCCTATCGCGAGTCGCGCGATTTCATCCGGAGGCTCTGCCGCGATTTCGTGGAGATCTATGTCGCGACTCCGCTGGAGGAGTGTGAGCGGCGCGATGTCAAAGGACTCTATGCCCGCGCCCGCCGCGGTGAGATTGCCAATTTTACCGGGATAGACGACCCCTACGAGCCGCCCCAGAAACCGGAGCTGACGCTCGATACCCGCGCGCTGAGCGTGGAGCAGTGCGTCGCCAAGGTCCTCGCGCGCTTGGGAGAACAATTCTGATGTCAGGCCAAATGGATCATCTCGACCAGCTGGAAAATCGGAGCGTGCACATCCTTCG